>DASRZI010000135.1:0-6735 GCA_035686605.1 Candidatus Zixiibacteriota bacterium | reverse complement strand
CTCCCTGGCTCCCCACCTGGGCCAATCACACGCCTCTCGATGGTCCGGCCGCCGGCCGGATGGCCCGGCCGTGGTGGGTGGCCTGTTTGACCTGGCGATGGCGGATCATGGTGGAGAACTCCGAAATGGGAAATTTGGAATGCGAAATTCGCACTTCGAAATTGAATTTTTGACGCTCGATAATACAATGATCCGCTCACTGGACCAGGGCGAGGGATGCTACGTTCGCAGACGAACGTCGGCTGAAGGATGAAGGATGACGTGATTACCACTTGAATGGCGGTTCCAGTTCAATGCATAACCAGAATCGTCCCTTTCCCGGAACCTCGACTGGCTTAATCGAAAAGTTGACGACATCACCCCGGATAACGCCGGCGGAATTCAGCAATCGACGCGGTATGTAGCAAGAATAACTTTCGTAATCATCCTGTTCTGGATCATCAACATGCAGGACAATTCGGGCCATCGGTTCTTTGGCGAGGTCTCCCAGGAAGGCATGGGACATTGGACTCGATTTGGGTAGATCCAATTGCTTGTAAATATCGATTTTTTCAGCGAAATCCCTAACCTGACCCATGTCCTCGAGACCTTGGCTTGGGGGTGGATCCATGCGTACTTCACCACGACGATTTTGTTTTTCAGCCTCGCTGTGCTCCCGCATCTTGCGCATATAGGACGGTTCGACATCAAATGCCGTGTGATCCCGTTTCGGCCGCATGAGGGTTGCCGCCAATTGAATGGTCGTTGGCATTTCTGGGGTCTTTGGTGATGATGGCGATCCTAGGGAAGCCTGGTATTCTTCGCATAAGTGCCGTGGCCAAGGGGGGCCAAGTTCATCAAAGAAGATTTTGCTGCCGTGATCGCAGGAGAAGTAGAAGACTCTGTTCCTGCAATAGCGGCAGGTCATGGGATAGGTGCGGGTGTTGCACCAGGAGCCGTGAATTGAATCGCTATAAGCCAATGATTATTTCCAAAGAAATTCTATTGTATCGATTAAAGGCCCGAGTGGACGCCGAGCTTAATCGCATACTCGACTTGCCTCAAGATTTGTTCAGTTCTATGCATGCAATGGGCCAGGTCCAGCAATCGGATTGCACCGCGCTCACCGGCTGATTCGACCACAACATCACCTATCTCGAACAATCTTTCTACAAGTGATTGGCGAAAACTGACATCCTGAATTCGCTGTATAGGAATTGTTTTCTTGGACCGGCTGAGAATACCCGATTCTACTATCAGGCGTTTGTTTGTCAGTGTATAGTGGGTGAATAAGCGTAGGAGAAGACCATAGGCAATTACACCGACCATGGTTGGGATAAAAAATATTGCAAGCAAGGTGGCTAGCCCGCCAAGGAATCCACCATTGCTGACGGATACGATGAATGCCATCAATATAATTACAATGAGTAAACCGCCTACGCCATATAGAATCACCGGAATAAAAGAAGGTCTAATGGCGAAAAGAGTTACTTCGGCCTCCGGATCAATAGTCTCTTGTCCAGGGATCGCTAAGTTCCGAGCGCTGGCCAAGGTACTAGAATCTGGGGGTGTCACTACCGGCTCTTTACCTGGGACCGAGATCTGAACTTTACCTGATGAGACCATTTGAGCCAGGCCTTTGGCTGCCTGTATGTTGGTTGAATCTAGTTTCAAGACCTGGACCAGACAGCCCGCGCGTTCTTGATCGGTTTCTGCCGCTCCGGCTAAATAAAGCCACGCCATGACATCGGCCGGATCTTGCACAGTTGCTGTTCGAAGCAGCCGTCGCGCTGTCTCTTTGTCACCTCGCTTGTAGCTCTCTATCCCCTCTTGCGTCAATGAAGCTGTCATCGGTTGTTTCCTTATAATTTTTCAAGATATTACCCCGTCTTGAGGTCTATAAGTTCGATATTACTTTATCGATCCGGTATTGTTCCAGCAGCGGCAGATTTTTGCGCGATATGTTTACGCCCCATTCGGGAGGGCTCTTTAAGCCTTCGTAATCTTTGCTGACCAATAAGGCATCTGGTTGTTCCCACTTGGTTGCCCGGATAAGGAAAAGGTCGGGCACTTTGCCTGGAAAAAATAACACCAGTGCGGCCAGGAGATTAGGCCGCAACTCAAATTTACTCTTGGGAATGAAAACATAACCAAAATTCCTTAGTGATTTCACCTGGACATCATAAATGGGACCCCCGTCTCGCCGAACGATGAAGTCAATGCCCCTATCGTCCACTTCCGTAGAATAGACTTCGAAGCCATACAATGTGAATTCCATCATCACGAAATATTCAGCATAGCGGCCGATCTGGAGATGGTTAAGACGGGACCAATTATATTTCTGGGCGACCTCAACTGGTTGGTTTTGCGATTTCGGTTCGCTGATCAATGGTACGTTCGCTGATTCAACTTGAGTAACCTCTAGCTTACCCTCGTCGTTCAATTGAATAGCCCAAATACCATGTTTCTCGGGTTCGTAGGTCACCACATGACCACGGCCGATCTTGTATAGAAAATCGTACCGACTATCATCGGCAACTCGAGGTTTGTGATTTTCAGGCCAATTAATCCGAGAAGGGGCATTTACGGTACAGATCAGGATCTGGCAACTGATGGTGCTGTCGTTGACATCCCCATATCGGGTATGAATAAAATCGCGAATATCGGCGTTTTTCGCCTCGCCGCCGTAATATTCCACCGCTTCTTTTACCATCTTCCAAACTACTGGTTTTTCTTTTGAGGTCTCTCGCTCGTATAGCGGTGGCGGATCAGTTTCAGCATCATATAACCGATAGTGGCTACCATCGATCTGAAAGAAAAGGTCATCATCGGGAGTGGCGTGATAATGGGGGCGACTCGGCGCATTGGTTGATAGTTTGATGAAGAGGGTGGTAACTGTGGAAGATTTGATTTTGGGATAATTCTGGCGAAACCAATCGATTCCTTGCTGCTTGGATATAACATCCCCCTTGGTTAGTCTGAGGTCATCAACCATATCGCGAAATAGCAATCGAACTGGTTTGTCGTAAATGGGAGACATTTTCCACCTTCCGGTTTATCGGTGATTATTCTTTTATCGGATCGGCCTATCAGGCAGCCAGGGCCAGCGAATAGATACTCCGGCCGTTGCCGTAATATTTCTCGTAGACGTGATTATAAATTAACTCGCACTTCTGCCGGTATAGATTGGTTTCGTAAGCTGCCGGTAGCTCTTTATCGAGTACCTGTTCAATGGTAATGCGCACGGCCGCGCGGGTGCGCTGTTGCTTTCGCCAATCAAGGACCAGCTGTTCTGCCTTGAGTGTGTCCAGTAGATCGCGCGCGGCTTCTTTGACCCTGGCAATTTCGGCTTTGGTCAACTCCGGCCGTGGTTTAAGCAGCAGATCGAATAAAGCCAGTTCTTCCTCAGACAAATTTTCGCGTATGCCCCGTTGTTCCTCCTCGTTTAGCTGTTGGGCCAGGCCTAACAACTTTTCGAAGAAGATGTCGACATTATCCCGGCCGGCGTTGTAATCGTCTATCATCTGCTGGAACTTCTCCAGGTAATCAATTCGGCTTTCATTAAGCCGGACCATTTTCACTATCTGGCTGTTGATGGCGCCCCGCAGCTTGTTGGCTTCGATGTTCTTCCGGCCGGTGCGGAATACCTTTTTGAGTGCTTCAAAATCTATCACACTTAAATCAAAGGGCGGGCTTTTTTCACGAATGACGTAAGAGCCGATTGAACGGTCCAATAAATCCTCGACCTGGTCCATGACCTGGGTGATGTCAGCCTCTGGCTCGCTGGCTCGAATTTTGTCGATCAGCGTTTTGAAGACAGCCTGGATGGCGATGTAAGCATTGGCCCGCTCGTCAGGCAGGATCGCCTTAAACAGCCGGTCCACCCGGCCGGCTAAATTGAGATAAAGTCGTTTGCAATCATCATTGACCAGTATGCCATTCAGGGCATCGTCCATCAGGTTGATGCGTTCGAACCCATCCGTATGGGCAATGTGCTGTACATTTATCGCAAGGGAAGCGCAGAAGTCTGAGGCCTCCTCGATGGCCTCTTTCAGATCATCGAAAAGGGCATCTTTGGATTTAATCGGCCGCTCGCCCTCGTCAATGTCGCCCTGGGGTGAGGAGCCATAGATGGCCAGGGCTTTTTGCAGATTACGAAAGACGCCGATGTAATCGACGATGAGGCCATTATTCTTCTGGCCGAATACGCGGTTGGCCCTGGCGATGGTCTGCATCAAGGTGTGGTTGCGCATGGGCTTGTCCAGGTAAATGGTCGAACAACTAGGCACATCAAAGCCGGTCATCCACATGGCGCAGACAAATACCAACCGCAGAGGATTCTGGGGATCCTTAAACTTCTCATCCAGGTTCTCGCTCTTCATCCGTTTGCGGTGGGGCAAGATATCGAAGCCTTTGGCCTTAAACTCGGCTATCTCGTTTTGCCCTTCGGAGATGATTACGGCCATGTCGGTCCCTTTAAGATAGTCGACCTGTTCCCGTAACTCGGCCAGCCGGAATTCATCGGCTGCCGATTCCAGGACGGCTGCCGACTCAAGGTCGGCCGCATCGATGGCCAGTTGCCGGTTCCAATGGTCGCGCACCTTGTTGTACATGCGTACGGCTGTCAGCTTGTCGATGCAGACAATCATGGCCTTGCCCCGGTAACCACGGCTGAGAGAATGTTGTACGATATCCTCGGCGATCTTTTCCAACCGGTCGTCGCGGGTGATGAGATGATATTCCCTCGAGAATTCCCGTTCCAGTTTTTCCTCCTGGGCTTCATCCAATTCAGCGTCTTCCAACAAGCGTTCCATCTGCTCGTTGAGCTGTTCGTTGGTTAGCTGCAGCTCGGGGATGCGGTTTTCGTAATAAAGGGGCACCGTTGCCCCATCATCAATCGATTCCTTGAAGTTGTAGATGGAAACATAATCGCCAAAGACCTCGCGGGTGCGCTCCTCGCCGGCCATCAGCGGCGTGCCGGTAAAGCCGATGAAGGCGGCGTTAGGCAGCGCGTTACGCATGTTTTGGGCCAGGATGTCGTATTGGCTGCGGTGGGCTTCGTCGGTGATAACGATGATGTCATCTCGTTCAGATAGGATGGGGTATGTCTGACCGCGCTCGATGTGGAATTTATGAATCAAGGTGAAAATATAGCGGTGATCTTCCTGGAGTAGCTGTTGCAAATGGTCGCCGCTTTGGGCCCGGACGCTGTTTTCAGGCTCGGTGATCACGCCACAATTGGCAAAGGTCTTGTAGATCTGGTCGTCGAGATCGCGGCGATCGGTGATGATGACAAAGGTCCAGTTGCCGGTTAAACGGCGCATCACCTTTTGGGCAAAGAAGATCATAGAGAAGCTCTTACCGCTGCCCTGGGTGTGCCAAAAGACGCCCAGCCGGCCCTGATTGTGGCGGATGTCATGCACGGCCGTAATGGCGTTGTTGACGCCCAGGAACTGGTGGTTCTTGGCTAAAATCTTGTTGACGCCGCCGCGCCCTTCCTCGAACAAGGTAAAGTTTTCGATCACATCCAATAACCGGCCGGGTTCGCAAGTGGCCCGGATCATGGTCTCCAGGGCGATGACGCCTGCTTCGCCCTCGCTGTTGATCTTCTTCCATTGGGCGAAGTGACTCCAGGGTGTATTCACCGCCCCAAGCCGGCTATCGCTGGCGTTGGAGAGGATAATCAGCCCGTTATACCAGAACAGTTGGGGGATAGTGTCTTTGTAGTCGCTAAGATTGCCGTCAAAAGCGTCCTTGACCGGCTTCGAGTGTTTTTTCAGCTCAATCAATAATAAGGGCAGGCCGTTGACGAAGCCGATGACGTCCGGTCGCCGGGTATACACCTCGCCTGTTACCCAGAACTGCTGGCAGGCCAGGTAATCATTGTTAACCGGGTCCGTCCAGTCGATGATGCGCGCCCGCTCCACTTGCTGGTCGCCCTGGTCATCCCGGTAAGTGACCGGGATACCGTTCTTGAGTTGATCGTAGATCTCACTATTTGCCCGGGCCAGGCTCATGGTCCCCCGGCCGTGGGTCAATTCAGTCATGGCCAACTCTAACGCGACTTCAGGTAGCTGGGGGTTGAGGCGCTCCAGGGCGGCTAAGAGCCTGGGTTTGAGGATGACTTCTGAGCGGGTTTCCCGGCCGAGAAAGAGCTGGTCTTCAGACAGTCCGGCCATGTCGCCGGTGGCTTCGTGAAAACAATCCAACGTTTCCCACCCCAATTCCTTAAAGAGAACCAGGGTGGCGTTTTCCAGGGTGGCTTCTGCGTCTGGGTTGGTCAAGTGCGTCGCACCTCCAAGGTGCAATGCACTTTCTTCAGGCAGCGCACCTAAACTTCCTCCAGATAGTTTACCAGTTCCACGGGTATGTCCCTGGTTATGAGATAATCTACCACAAACTCTTGATATTCGGCCGACGTGCCAAAAATATCTGCTACAAACGCTGGATCATACAGATTGCCGTTGCGCAGACCAACATATTCATGGTAGTTGGAATAGGGCCAATCTTCCAGGTTTCGGACAAGCCCGTCTTTGACTGGATTGGCATGGATATATCGACACAGATGGCGCAAATGCGATTCTTTGGTTATTTCTATGACCTTGTAAGGTCCCTGAAACAGGGTACCCGAATGACCGTACCGTTTGTTATAGGCTTTTGAGTAGCTGTTGAAAACCCTTTGCACCAATAGTCCGGCCGGCTGTTCGCCATCCTGCCGCACCAGAAAATGATAATGATTTGGCATGAGACAGTAAG
>DASRZI010000134.1:0-3358 GCA_035686605.1 Candidatus Zixiibacteriota bacterium | reverse complement strand
TAACGCGGATGTTTTTTATTTCGCATAAACACAGGGAAGCCGATTCTCACCAGCATAGAAGTGGGGCTTGTCTTTTTGGTTTTCCAAGAGAGCTAACTCAATCTACAAGGGCGTTACAGAGGAATAAATGGGGATGCTAGGGGGACTCTTTGATCTGACTTCAGAATATACTTCGGTCACCAGCAACGTAAGTCTGCTGCGATGCGCCTTGGTTTATGCTGAAAGCGGATTGGCGGAGCTCTGCTACCTTATTGGTGAAGGTTAATTGATCCGTGAATGGCAACCAATCGAGGACAGTTGGGTCTGGTAGTTCGAATAACAGGCCACAATGAGGGCACTCGCCAAATTCACCGTTGGCGCTGCTGAAGAATCCGAACTCTCCAGCGCCCAGATGGGCTTCGAATCGTTCCAGTAAATCCAGAGGAGGAGCACCGTCTACTGTATTACCAACGTAGAAGAGATCTGCGCCACAGTAGCACGACATATGGATAAGACCGACAGAGACCATATGATTCACCTCGAAGGCATTCAGGAAGCCAATATCGGCAAAGACGATTCAGTTGCAATAATCAGTATTTCCCCAAAACGCGACTTTTGGAGGAAATAGGGCTACCAATCTTTCTTACCTCTTTCCTAAGTATACATAATACTTCATTTATGTCAAAAAATCAAGGGCATTTATTGGGAGAATATGGTTCTTTGTTGTGGTCATTCTTTGGGAAATGGAGGCGGTAAAGCCCTCCGAATTGGGGTGAACAGCCGTCAAAGGTTTACAGAAAGCGAACTTAAGGTAGGTCACCCGGGTTCGGGAAAGGCCAGTCGCGGAAATCGTATAAACAGTTGTCAGTATCTCTCCAAGAAGGATATCGCTCTAGACTATGGTTCGGACTCGCTACAAGATGGCAGGATACGATTCCAGGAACGCTGCCTTGCCCATAGCCGATGGCATCGACGATCTCTTCGGCTCTGTTTCTGATGATGACTTCATCCCCGAGATTGCCCAGCTGAAGAAAGGCATCCGGATCACCCCAGTCCGGGTTATCGATCAGATCTTTGACAAGTGGATCGGTATCAAGAATCTCGAAGTCCGGTGAGAACCCAAATAGAGAGTTAAAGCCAGTCGCCGTCGTAGCTATGACGATTGTTTCGCCGGCGCCGATTATTGTTAAATCGGGAAACAGCCTGACATCCTCAAAATCATAGCGATAGAGGGCATCCCCAAGGCTAAACCCACTTAGGTCAATCGGGAATCCAGTAGGATTGGCGATTTCAACGAATTCAGCGTCGTCCATGCCATAAGGATTGTACAAAACCTCGCTTATCAACACATGGTTGGATGGACCTTTATAGCTGTTGAAAACGATCGGTAAAAATCCGCCGTTTGGCCAGTCGCCCTCAAATAAGCCTTTCAGCAATTCAAAGGCTTCATTAGATTGGATCTGAAGGGCTATCTCGCGGTTTCCCTTGCTCGAAAGTTCCGATCCATTTAGGCTGCCGATATGGATGAAACCAGCGCCATTTCTCTCTACAAGAACCATCTTATTGTGTAATCCCAGACCGGTCGGATTACCTAAAGCGCACCTGAAATTGAGGCCTTCGGAAGCTGCCACCTCGTTGGCATACCGGCAGGTACTCCAGTTGCTGCTGGAGCTGGTCGGATCATCAAAAAACTCATCAAGCAGTAAACGCACTTTGACGCCTCTTCTCGCGGCATCTAGCATCGACTTCAATCTAAGATTTGGATCAGAATTAGGATCGCTACCAGCGGCTCCCCAATAAGGTGGTTCGTACAACTGCTCAGCCAGAATCGTATCACCTTCTCCGGTGCTTCTAAGCAAGCCCAGGAGTCCGTCAATATTTCGCAAACTGTTTTCCGGTGATTGAATCACCTCGATATTTACCCGATCGATAAAACCAATTGGGGCCGGATATCTAATTGTATAAGAGGTACCGCCAGTTGCTGTAATCGGAACCATGCCAGAAGGCGGATTGCCATACAGAGGGTGATTGGCCGTCCAGCGGAATAGATCGCGGTGCTGGCTAGCATCCAGGTCGACCTCCCAAATACTTTGCATGTGCTCCCGGACCCCGTTTGAATCAGTCATGAGCACTATTCCTCTTCTACCCCATGTCCCATCACTTTTATCGTCGTCGGGAAGGCTGTCAGGGCTGAGATTTTCTGTGCTGATCAGCACGCTTTGATTGTCAAAAATCATATACTTTGCATGATAATTCCTGTACCGGTCATGGATATCTTGATCCTCGTCATTGATCATGAACCAACACTGACCACCTGCTTCCTCCAACTTCATGCAAATGTATTTTTCCTGATCGTCGATCCCGCCTCCGGGTCCGCCTTCCAGAAGAATAGTTACCGAGACTCCTCTAGATAGCGCGGCGACTAAGCTATCTCCGATACCAGCATGCCTAAATGTATATGTAGCGACTTTGATCGAATTCTGAGCTTTGTTGATTTCCCTGGCAATCAGGTTGTAAGCATTATCAGGCGCAATAGCAATGACAAAGTTGGCTGTTTCTGATATCTGGAGCGTCTGGAAAAATTGGTCAATATCCCATCCAGGATATTGGACTTTCCGTCCGCTGAAGACATCACCTTCTTGCTGTGCCCAGTCTGCTGCTTGATTTGTGTCGGGAATCTGCAGACCCGTAAGCTGATCACGGATCCGATAAAGAATCTGCCCCTCTTCCGCGAACACTCCTGGAACGGTGTAGGGATTGACGGCCGGACCGCTCCATCCAGACAGGTTTATATCACCCTCTTCGTACACCAGAGCATCCTGGGATTGCCCATACGAGTCCCGAAGGATGACTTCATCCCCCACATTGCTAAATCCAGGCCACGAGCCAATCAGATCTGGAACGCCAGTATGTGAGTCTATCGTCTCGTAGCCAGGGAAGAAACCAAAATGGTTTAGAAAGGCCGCTCCATTCTTGCTTACCCACAAACTCTCACCGGGAGGTAGAAATGCCAGGTCAGGAAAGTATACGGAGGACAAACCATCGGTGAGCGCCCATCCACTAAGGTCTGCCACACCACCTCCTATATTTACTAATCGAACCGCTTCGTCAGGTTCGTTCGTTTCGTAGCCGTCGTAGTAGACGGCATCTATCAGAACCAGAGGCGATCCCGGAGTGATCACATTGGTCTCTGCCACAGCATAATTGTTGTACGTCATTGTCTCGGTGACTTCCGTCCGGATTAGGATTTCATTTGTGGCCGTCCCGAGATAATCTGAGGCGATAGTCACAGTGAGATTGAAGGTATACCTGGTTCCAGTTGGGACTACTCCAAGATGCCAGGCCAGAATACTCGGGTCCGGTTGAACTGGCGGGAAAC
>DASRZI010000133.1:0-2629 GCA_035686605.1 Candidatus Zixiibacteriota bacterium | reverse complement strand
TTGAGGAATTCTTGCAGCAAAGAGTGAGGGCTGCGGCGGAAGCGCTCGGCCCGCTCGCTGTCAGCCCGATCCAACGGCTGGCGGAAGGTGATCAGATGCAGCGGGGCTCGGTCATATTCATGCGATATGGGGTAAGTGGCTGAAGCCTGATCGGCTTTAGCTTGGGAGAACGAATCCTCGTTCTCCACGCTTAGAGACCCTGCGTATGGCAAGCGCCCATACCCAAGTTCCTGAAGCAGGATGAGCAGCCAGCGTTCGCGGGTTAACGTCGTGCCCCGGTCCCCCTCCGGCAGGCCGAGTCGCTGTTCGTTGAAACCTTCCCAAACACCCAGCAGCCGGTTCCAGCTGCGGCTGATGGCTTCGTTCAGGCGCTCGCTGGGAGCCAGGTGGTAATCCTCCGGGCGCAGGCCTTCCAGCTCGCGGCCGTCGACGATACGCTGCAGGAGATCGGCCGGGAGGATGGCCCCTTCGGTGGTTACAGTGGTGAAGCTGGAGCGCGAAACGGTTTGCATAAATCAACTCTTCAGGGAACAGTAATGAGCTAATAATCTGAAACCCAGCCACTCTCAAAATAATTGTGGTTGGGCTCGAGACAATTAGCTTTGCTCTTGATTTTTCTCCAATTCGCCACTAACGGGCGCTGGTTCGGTCTTGAATGGCCCTGGAAGTCGATTCCAGAAAGATGCATCTGGATAAACGATTCGTAGGAAAACGACTACGCCCATAATAAACGCAACAATGGCTCCGATAGAGAAGACGGGGCCGTAACCTTCAGAATCAGTTGATGCCTCAAAAAATGCGGAATCAAACGCCATTCCTAGGCCCCCACATATTACTCCCACAGCTAAGTAGGTCAAACATCCCCAAATGCAGCCTTTGCGCATCGGCGAAGGCGGACTGGACGATTTCATTTTTTTGGCAGTACCGGATTCAGATATTGAAGTCGGTGAAACATTCGGTGCTAAAGCTGCCTGCAGAGAGTTAATCTGGAGCATGCAATCTCTTTCTTCCTGCCGAAGTTCCTTCAGTTGGTGTTTCGCATTTCGTGACAATCTTTTTTCGCGTTCGAGGGCACGAATTTCAGATCGGATATTGGACAATTGTATTTGTAACGACGATATTTGTTGTCCAATCTGCAATCTTTGCAACTCAGCTTGGGTTACTCCAGTACCTTCACGAATAGATTCCTGGGTGCCCCGACCAACATCGTGAAAAGCCTCTTCCAATTTTTTAGCAACTGAAAGATCAATGTGATCCTGTTTGTGTTCTACCGTTAGAATGCTGCCACAATATGCACAGGTAATCTGCGTGGCCGTTTCGGCTACTTGCACCTGTCCTCCACATGCTGGGCACATATTCTGCTTGAGTACCATGTATCTACCTCCAAATATTGCCGAGTAACGAACTGTAATACCAGCTCAAAGCCGGTTACCATAGGATCATGCCTCAAAATTGATTTTCATCGATAGACAAATGGTGTGGCCTGTTCCATTCTGCCGACTTACATTGATGTTGCTAATCCACTTTGAACTGATGGACTTATTGCTTGTAGATTCCTCCTCTTGACCTTCGACAATGTACTGCGAAAGCTAGAACTAATATTCAAGTCATATGTAAGATACCTCGCAATTTACCTTCCAACAGATTTTATCGATTTGTTCAAGCCGGGAGTTCGTAATACCGGTACTCCCCTGGAAAATGAGCCTGACCTTTCGTTTCAAACAGATCCCTTATATGGTCATCCATAGTGAAATAGGTTATTTGCCATCCGCTTTTAGCCAGATTAATCATCTTATCTAGTAAAAGTTCCCGTCTTGTCCAATCAGCATGTTGAAAAGCGTCATCTAGTAACAAGAACAATCTGTCTTTGCCCAAAAGGTGGGAGGCGAACCCGAGTCTGAGACCCAGCAATACCTGCTCTCTAGCACCGGTGCTTAGGTTAGCCAACGGAAACTGGCCAAATTCATCACTCAGGGAAATGGCGCCATTATCATAGTGAACGCCCTTGTAGCGGCCGGTGACATCGTATATAGCCTGGCATACTAGCGGCGACTCCAGTTTTTCGCGGATTTTTTCTTCTTCCTCAGCCCGGATGAGGTCCAACTGTTGGTTGACCAGGATGCCGGCGATTATCTTAGCGGTTTCATTGCGATAGTCAGCCGACGTGTCCTCTCGTTTTTTTTGCAGATTCTGGATCAAAGAATCCCAGCTGGTCGAAATATCATCCCTAGTGATGCCGCTGATCTGTTGTTTAAGGCTGTTAAGTTCGTTTGTTTTCTCCGCCAATACAGCCTCTGCCTTGGCCAGTTGATCTTGGAGCACCTCAATTTCTAGTTTATGATATTCGACTGCGGCCGGTTCAGGCAGATAGTCAGCCTCGGAAACACCAAGCGCTACCAACTCAAGCTCTTTGTGATTCAATTGTTCTTGCAATTCCTCTCGTGCCCGAACCAATTTCCGGATATTATCCGACCAAATCTCCGGTTCTGGGATGGCCCCGGTGAGATTATGAAAAAGGATCCTTATTTGGTCTTGCAATTTGTTGAGGTTATCCACTTCTGCTTCCAGATCCTCCATCACGGTCTTTGAACCAAAATGAGCATCTTCCATTGACTTTTTTAGTTCCCTC
>DASRZI010000132.1:0-4783 GCA_035686605.1 Candidatus Zixiibacteriota bacterium | reverse complement strand
TACCCTCGAGGTACATAACGACGGACCATTTATCGCCGAGGACGTTGAGATTTGGGATTCTTTTCCCTACCATGAAGGAGATACCGACGGGCGCTATGGCAGCCCCGAGTGCACCACGATTAACAACAGCTACGCGAACTGCGAACTTGGAGACATGGCCGTTGGCGCGACACATGTCGTTACGGTCGTTGCCGCGGCAGAAAGGCCGGGCGACTCTTGGAATGTGGCGGAAGTCAGCGCCGAAGAGGATGATCCCTACAATCCGGACGATAATGAAGACGACGCCCTGACGGTCATTCTTCCGAGAACCGAGCTCGAAGTCATCAAACACGGGCCAAGTACAGCCTACCGTGAATACCCCTTCAACTACAATCTCGAAATAAGGAACAATGGCCCATCAAATGCCAGTGGCGTTCAGATAACCGATACATTGCCGGTTACCGCAACCTTCGAATACGTAACTTCGAGCAATTATTGCTCCTACGATCCGGTGGACCATGAGATTAACTGCACCCTCGATATATTGGGAGGGGCGGTGCGCTGGATCCAGGTCAGAGTCTCACCTGATATAGAAGGAACCATCGTCAACCGGGTAAATGTTGCATCCCAAGAGTACGATTCGGATCTAACTGATAACATGGATGTGTTGACCACCACGGTCTTATCGTCAGCCGACCTATCGATAACTAAGACAGGTCCTACGTATATGCAGAGTATTAATACACTCATCGACTACGATATCGAAGTGACAAATAATGGACCATCGATTGCAACAAATATTACGATCGTAGATCCATTTCCGCTGGAAATTGACTTACTTGGCAATCCTCCGCCTTCATATTGTGACACATCAAATAATATAATTACCTGCACCCTTGATCCACTTCTACCTGGCGAATCATTTGCTTTCGGACTCAAAGGGAAAAGCTCTGACACCGGCTATCATACCAACTCAGTCACAGTCTCAGCCACGGAGTTCGATCCGAACAGTGGCAACAACTCGGACAGCGTGACGACCTTCGTAAACGCCCCGACCGACCTTGTCATGGATAAGCAAGGGCCCAACTTCACCTATACCGGGGAAGTTCTGCCGTATTCGTTGGTTGTGTATAACGACGGAGATTACACAGCGCACGGAGTGCAGATCACGGACACCTTGCCGGTGACAGTGACATTCGACAGCGCCGATCAGGGCTGCGTATACAATGACCGGCCTCTCCATACGGTTTCATGCGACGTGCCTAGCATAGCGTCCAAGACGACGGCAATGGTGACGATAAACGTCATCCCGAATGAAAAGGGTTTGATAACAAACGTAGCTGTGGTCGACGGAATGGAAACCGACCCAGACACGGACAATAATGTGGATACACTTCAGACGGTCGTTGATCCGGCTGCCAATCTTGCAATGGTCAAGACAGCTCCACCATATGTAACCATATCTGACACGCTTCCCTATACTCTGACTATCAACAATGGCGGTCCATACACGGCGACTAATGTGGTCGTCACGGATACGCTTCCCGTTACCGTCACCTTTAATTCGGCGAGCGCCGGCTGCGCCCCCGATATAGGCACAACGGTCTTGTGCAGTGTGGCTGAAATTTCGCCTCAAGCCAGCGCCGTGATCACTATCTGGGTTACGCCGTTTGAGATTGGCCAGGTCGTTAACAGCGCGACCTCGACCGCTGTGGAATGGGATCCAAATACATCAAACAACACGGACAGCGTGACAACCTTGATCAGCCAGGCCGACCTGCAGATGACCAAAACGGCATCCAGCCCAGCATATCTTGGCGAATACCTGGTCTATACCTTGGAGGTCCAGAATGGCGGGCCGACGGCGGCTCACAATGTGGTGATCACCGACACGCTGCCGGCTGGAGCGGCATACCTCCCTTCCAACGATTCTGGATGTGTTTACAACGCTGCCGATCATAGTGTCGTCTGTGACGTGAGTGATATCCCAGACCAGGATTCAGCAGAGCCCATCTACATCACAGTCATCCCCAGCCAGACTGGAGATCTTGAGAACACTGCTACCGTCTCAGCCTATGATTTCGATCCGGACCTGCTTAACAATACCGACTCGGTGACAAGCACGGTGTTGGGATCAGCAGATCTGGCTATAACCAAGACAGCTCCAATCTCGGTCACCGTTGGCGAAGTGTTCGATTACCAATTGGTTGTATCCAATATTGGCCCATCGGACTCCACAGCCATCACAGTAACCGACACGCTGCCTGACGAGGTCATATACCTGGCAGACGACTCTGGTTGCTTCCATGAATCAGGAACGGTTACCTGCATCGCGGCCAATTTGGCGGCAGGAGAAGCCCTCACGATCACCATCCAGGTCGAGGCTATCCAATTTGGCACGGCCCTCAACACAGCCGGCGTCACGGGTGCCGAGTTCGACCCAGAGCCGGAGAACAACTCCGATTCAACCTCCACATCTATCACAGAGTCAGATCTATCTATCGTCAAGAGCGGTCCAGCCTCGGTGACCGTCTTTGAGGAGTTCGACTTCACCCTTACAGTAACCAATGACGGTCCGAGCGACGCCACTGGGGTAGTCATCACAGACACCCTACCAAACAGTCTGGAATACGTAAGCGCAGATCCATCCTGCAGCCAGATAACTGCCCAGGTGATCGTCTGTACGCTTGGTCAAGTGGACGCAAACGCTGTTGTTCCGACTAATATTACGGTCAGGCCAATCCAGGCAGGATCTGTGTTGAATATGGCCGATGTTGCGGGTGAGCAGCACGATCCGGATCTGGATAATAACCAAGACGACCATTCGGTCAGCGTTTTGCAGTCCGACCTGAGGATCACCAAGACCAGCAGCCCCGCTCACGTGAGTATTCCCTTCACATACACAATCGAAATCTTCAACGATGGACCCTCGACTGCAGTAGGCGTGGTTGTAACTGATTCCCTGCCAGCCGGGGTGGTGTACGATTCCGATAACGCAGGCTGCTCCTATGATGGGTCGACGCATTCAGTTGTCTGCAGCAGCCTGCCGCCCATTCCCTTCCCCGGATCGATTTCAATCGAGATCGTCGTCGTTTCAAGCGCCGGAATCAAGGTCACCAACGTGGCCGAGGTAAGCAGCAGCCGTTATGACCCAGATCTTTCCAACAACAGCGTGAGTATCGACACTATAGTCGGATCTGTAGCGGACCTGGAGATATCGGTCTCTGGTCCCGCCCAAGTAGCAAAGGATACCTGGTTCACTGTCACGCTTACCGTAGCCAACAACGGTCCTACAGATGCATCTGGGGTGATCGTTACCAACACAATCAGAATCGTTCATGCTGAAGACGAACTAAGATCAAACTACGCCGGATGTACCGTGGTTAATGCGGGCATGATTGTCTGCGACATCGGTTCGGTCAGTATTGGTACGCCAGTTGTGATCGACATTGGAATTACACGGAAATCCAAAGCTGTATACACCAACAGAGCCTGGGTCTATGGATTCGAATACGATCCAGTCCCAGCCAACGATATGGACTTGATAGTGATTGATGTCCAGTGATCTCATCTGCAGGAGTATCCAGGCAGGCGAAGATGGCAGTCTTAAGGAATATCAAATTAGTTTGAGTAGTCTGTTTGACCTATTACAAGTCGATGTTCAGCACTGTATAGTAGAAACGAGATTGAAACTTCGAACTGTGTTACCGGATGGAAAGAGTAATAACGTCGTTGAATCGATTCCAGAGATGAAGAGGTCGAAGTACGATGAAACAATGGCTTAGAAAACTGAGACGGCGCGAACACCGGGGGCAGAGCCTGGTCGAGGTCGCTCTCTTCCTTCCGATATTGCTCTTTATCATGGCTGGCCTGGTTGAGGTCAGCAATTTGCTGGTTACCCAGAATCGGGTCACAACGGCCTCCCGAATTTCGGCTGGGTTTGGTGCGACTAATTTCAATGAAGACAACTGGGCGGATGTCGATCCGGTAACTTTAGAATGCCTGGATGGCACCGCCTGTGACATGGGCAGGGTGGCTATCAACACCGTCACCGAAACGCTGAATCTCTCACCTGAACTCTGGGATGTGTGGTCGATCAACGCCAGGTTTGACAGTACGGGAGCCGGATTCAACTTTTTTACGCATACCCACTCCTATGGCAACTTTGACGTGATCGGCCAGCTTGAATGGTCGCAGGCAATCACCGAGGTTCAAAACAGCATGATCGCCGACCTCAAAGAAGGGGGGGCGAATACCCAGAACCTGGCCGTCGTGGCCACGGCAGCTTTTCATGATATCAACAGTATTCTCGGCATACCGATCTGGCAGTGGACCGGTCTGAAGACTATCCAGGGCTTGACGGTGATGCGGGTCGACGAGAAGCCGGCCTTTTTAGGCTGTCCCATCCTACCCATCGCCATCCGTTTGGACCAGTTCTCCATCTACCCTACTAACTGGACTGAGTTAGGAGGCCCAAATCTGGCCTCAGCCTCATATCCATTCGCGCCAGTTGATCTCTTTCCCGCTCCGGGCGATTGGCAGTATCCAGATCCGCCGCCAACCTACGACCAATTAGGGACCGTCGCTACAACGTCGGTTTCCCCCAATGCTTTCTATAGAAATATTCCCGGTACACGCCTCTCGAACGCGAAACCGGGTCATCTTTACTGGGCCAGGGATCTCAATTCCGATCCCTCGGGAAACTTTGGCTGGCTGAGCTGGCAGGACGAATCAAATTCAGAAGCCTTGGGCACGAGCTTGAACTGGCCTGGTGACTTTGTCGATCCAGATCCGGATGACAACA
>DASRZI010000131.1:0-10714 GCA_035686605.1 Candidatus Zixiibacteriota bacterium | reverse complement strand
TCAGAAGCAGTGGATGAAGAGGAATAATCAATGCATTGGCGAGAAATTATTCGACGACCGGTAATTACCGAGAAAAGCAATTATCTAGCTTCTGAGCATAACCAATTCACATTTGTAGTTGACTCAAGGGCCAATAAGCTGCAAGTTAAGGAAGCGATTGAGCTTGCCTGGCCGAATGTTTCGGTTCAAAAAGTAAGGGTTTCCAACATGCCTGCTAAACGGGCCAAGCGTTGGCGAAGAATGACGACGAGGAAACCGGGCTACAAGAAGGCGATTGTTACCCTTCTTCCTGGTGATTCCATCGATTTATTTGAAGGAGTTATATAAGCAGAGACGATGGTCTTTATCTGTAGTGTGGGGTTTATTCCTGCGCACAGCAAGGCCTATGGTCTGTCTCTGGAGGTACTATGCCAATAAAAGTTTACAAGCCAACTTCGCCCGGTCGAAGGGATATGAGTGGCCAAACGTTTGAAGAAATTACGCACGTTGGCGCTTATAAACTATTGACGACTGGAATACGAAAAAGAGCTGGAAGAAATACGAGAGGAAAGATAACCATCCGGCATCGCGGTGGTGGGCATAAGCGTCGATACCGCGAGATCGATTTTAAACGAGATAAATTCGAAATACCTGGAAGGGTGGCATCGATAGAATACGATCCGAATCGGTCAGCACGAATCGCATTAATCAACTATGTTGATGGCGAAAAAAGGTACATTATCGCACCCATGGGGCTGCGAGTAGACGATACCATTGTCAGCAGTCCATCAGCCGAAATTCGACCTGGCAATACGCTGCCGTTAAGGAACATTCCGCAGGGAACGTTTATACATAACCTGGAGATGCAGGTCGGGCGAGGTGGTCAGATGGTTCGGGCAGCTGGCACTTCGGCCCAGATTTTGACAAAAGAAGGTCGAACTTATGCGACAGTCCGATTGCCTTCTGGCGAGGAGCGGTTTGTGCAACAGGATTGCCTAGCCACCGTCGGACAAGTTGGAAATGCGGAGCACGGTCAGATCAAATTAGGGAAAGCTGGACGGAAACGTCATATGGGCATCCGTCCGACGGTTCGTGGTTCAGCGATGAATCCCAACGATCACCCCCATGGTGGTGGTGAAGGGCGATCGCCGATTGGTTTGCCGGGTCCAAAGACACCTTGGGGTAAGCCAGCTTTAGGCAAGCGAACTCGCCGCAATAAATCGACAGATAAATATATCTTCCGAAGAAGAACGAAGAAGCGCCGGTAGGAGACGAGACTATGTCACGTTCGTTAAAGAAGGGTCCGTATATCAATCCCAAGCTCTTAGTAAAAGTTGAGAAACTCAATGCTGCAGGTGGACGACAGGTAATTCGAACCTGGTCCCGAGCAAGCACTATTTTTCCACAGATGGTCGGTCACACGATTGCAGTGCATGACGGACGGCGGCATGTTCCCATATACATCACCGAGAACATGGTCGGGCACAAGCTCGGCGAATTTGCCCCAACACGAACCTTTCGCGGTCATGTGGGCAGAGCGGAGCGGAAAGGAATACAGTAATCATGGCAGAAGCGTTTGAAGTCAAAGCCGTAGCGCGGTACATACAGATTTCACCTCAGAAGGTTAGACTCGTTGTCGACCTCGTTCGGGGTAAAAATGCTGAAGAGGCCTTGGAACTGCTCCGGTATATGCCTCAGAAGGCAGCCGAGCCCGTATATAAGCTGGTTCAGTCAGCAGTCTCCAACGCCGAGCAGAATTATGGCCTGGAGATAGATGAACTATTTATAAGCAACATATATGCGGATGATGGACCGAGACGCCGTTTGGCTCCTTATGGAGGCCGATTCGGCGCTAGAGGGCGCTTCAAGCCTATTATTCGCCGTTCTTCACATATCACTGTAGTTCTAGCGGAACGCGAAGTTACCGAGTTCATAGTTTAAGGAGAAGCGACGTTGGGACGAAAAGTACATCCGATTGGATTTCGACTAAATATCGTTAGGGATTGGAATACACGCTGGTACGCTGAAGGAGACCGATATAGAGCGCTGCTTCAAGAAGACTTTGCCATTCGGCGGCTCGTTTTTGAAGAGTTGCCCAGAGGCGGGATCTCAAGAATTGAGATAGAACGATTTCCTAACCAGGTTCAGGTCATTATTCATACGTCGAAACCTGGAATCGTGATTGGCCGAAAAGGCGTAACCGTAAAAGAGCTCCGCGGTAAGCTGCGTGATTTAACATCGAAGGCCGTAAAACTTGATGTAGAAGAGATAGCGGATCCAGATTTGGACGCCCAGCTGGTCTCCGAGAATATCGCCAATCAATTAAATCGGCGCATTTCACATAGCCGGGCGATGAAAAGAGCCGCGCAGCAGGCTATGCGTCAAGGCGCACAAGGCATACGGATTGAATGTGGTGGACGTTTGTCGGGTGCTGAAATGGCCAGGACCGAAAAAATCTGGGACGGTCGAGTTCCTCGAAACACAATTCGGGCTAATTTGGATTATGGTTTCTCAGAAGCTCTTACGACCTTTGGCAGAATAGGTGTGAAGGTCTGGATCTACAAGGGTGACATCCTACCCCAAAAGAGCGAGGCGACGGACGTCTACATTAGTGAGTAAGGACGATCTTCGGAACGACTCGGGCAACTGGAGTCGCTAGGGTTTCGAGAGATCGGTGCAAAGTGCTGACAAAGGTTCAGCAATTGTTGGAGAAGCAATCATGTTAATGCCAAAGAGGGTGAAGTACCGCAAGCAATTTCGTGGTCGAATGAGAGGAATGGCCAAGGGCGGAACTGAACTGCTGCAAGGTGATTTTGGTTTACAGGCACTTGAAGTCGGATGGATAACCAGCCGCCAGATAGAAGCTGTGCGTCGGGCGATGGTCCGGCAAATGAAACGCCGTGGAAGATATTGGATACGAATATTTCCCGATAAACCGGTAACTGCAAAACCTGCAGAAACTAGGATGGGAAAAGGAAAAGGATCTGTTGACCATTGGGTGGCAGTGGTAAAACCCGGAAGAATTATGTTTGAATTGTCAGGTGTATCGGAATTGATTGCCCGCCAGGCATTAAGGCGGGCTAGCTACAAACTTCCGATTAAAACCCAGGTTGTTTCGAGAGAAAGGGGCTAGTAATGGCTAGCATAGTTGAATTACGAGATATAAAAGACGAGAAGCTCGAGGAGATGCTTGATAACGGCCGCGAGGAGTTATTCAATTTGCGGTTCCAGCAAGCTTCTGCCCGTCTTGATGATTTATCCCAGATTAAGCGGGTTCGGCGTGAGATAGCCCAACTTGAGACCGTGCTGAATCAACGAGATCTAGCTGTGAAGTCCGCTCTCGCTCAGCCAAATATTGTGGCTGAGGTTGCTGGACAAGAAAAGTGGTCCGCCGAAGCCCGTTTCAAATACGAACAGTCAGTTTGGGAAGTAGTATTTTTCGATGGGGATGATAATGAACTGGTCACAACCACGGTAAACCTCAATAAGAAGAAGGTAAGTGGTCGTAGAGCAAGACGCTCGATGGCCTAGTGGACGTTATCAAGAGTAAAGAAGCAGGATAAAGTCGATGAGAGAACAAAGAAAGCGGCTGAACGGTGTGGTTACCAGTGACAAGATGGATAAGACTGTCATCGTCGCGGTTACGACAACCAAGCGTCACAAACTTTATGGCAAAGTAATTCGTCGGGTGAAGAAATATCAAGCCCACGATGAGAAGAACGATTGCAAGGTCGGTGATCGAGTCCAGATTATCGAATCAAAGCCCATCAGCCGGAATAAGCGCTGGTCAGTCGTTTCAATTGTTGAGTGAACTCACTAATAAGAGGCGTATAAGATGATCCAGCAGGAAAGCCGTCTTAATGTAGCAGATAATTCTGGAGCCCGAGAGATTCTGGTGATTCAGGTTTCCGGAGGTACTCATAGGAAATATGGTGGGATTGGTGATGTAGTAGTAGCCACCGTCAAGAAAGCAGTGCCTAACTCGCCGGTCAAGAAAAGCAGCATTGTGAAAGCTGTCATCGTCCGAACCAAGAAAGAATATAGGCGAGAAGACGGAAGCCATATAGCTTTTGACGATAATGCAGCCGTATTGTTGGACCACGATGGACAGAATCCCATCGGTACACGAGTATTTGGTCCAGTAGCACGAGAACTAAGGGAGAAAGGATTCTCTCGCATTATGTCTCTGGCGCCAGAAGTTCTCTAGGTTCATATAAGTGCTTATTTATCTATTACAGGTGACAAGATGCGGATAAGAGTTGGTGATCAAGTCGAAGTCATATCGGGAAACGATCGAGGTCTTCGCGGTACTGTATTGCGAGTACATCCAGGCAAAAAAAGAATCGTTGTTTCTGGCGTAAAGATCGTCAAGAAACACCAAAAACCGCGGCCGTCCGGCGGTAGAACACCGGCTCAAGGCGGCATCATCGAGTTTGAGGCGCCGATAAATATATCGAACGTCATGCTAGTTTGTCCTAAAACTGGAGAGCCGACCCGCATTGGGATTCGTCGCGATGATAATGGCGCAGCAGTTCGCTACTCTAAGAAAAGCGGCGAGGATATCGACTGACATTAGTTTAATTATTTGGAATTTATAGGTCTTGAGGTCTATACCATGGTAGTAAAGCCGATAAACGAATTATATAGAGAAGATGTTGTGCCTGCGCTGATGAAGGATTTCAATTACAGCAGCGTGATGCAGGTGCCGCGTTTAGAGAAAATTGTCCTCAATGTTGGACTCGGCGAAGCTCTGGACAATGCCAAAGCGATAGAGTTCGCGTCGAACGATATCCAGCAAATAACAGGTCAACGTCCAGTGGTTACTCGGGCGAAGAAATCAATTGCTGCATTCAAGTTGCGCGAGGGAAGAGCGATTGGAATCAAAGTAACTCTCCGTGGGGAGAAGATGTGGAGTTTTCTAGCTCGATTGATTCACGTGGCGCTTCCCAGAACTCGAGATTTCCAGGGTATATCCCCAGAGTCTTTTGATGGCCGAGGTAATTATTCGCTTGGATTAACCGAGCAGTTGTTATTTCCAGAGGTCGAGTACGACAAGATTGACAAGATACGAGGTATGGAACTGAGCATCGTCACGACCGCCAAGACTGACGATGAAGGCCGTAGCCTCTTGGCCTATTTGGGTATGCCTTTTCGGAATACCCTAGGTTAAGAGGTCAGATCAAGGAGAAGGGAATGGCGAAGAAATCAATGGTTGCTCGCGAAACGCGACGCAAATACAAGGGAAGAGTTCGTAATCGTTGTCAGTGGAGAGATCCACATTCTGGAAATGTCTGTGGAAGACCCCGCGGTTATATGCGTAGATTTGGTCTGTGTCGGATCTGCTTCCGAGAGCAAGCACTAGTAGGAAACATTCCCGGCGTTGTGAAATCGAGCTGGTAGAGGTACATACATTATGTCAATGAGTGATCCGATTGCTGATATGTTAACACGGGTGCGCAATGCGATTATGCGCCAGCACAAGTCTGTGACCGTACCTACCTCGAAGATCAAATTAGCGATTGCCGAGGTTCTTAAGGAAGAGGGCTATATTGATGATTTTCAGCTCATCCCCCAGGAACCACAGTCGATTCTTCGAATGAATTTGAGGTATCTTGGCGATAGACGAAATCGCCGCTCTGTAATAACAGGTTTGAAGCGAGTTAGCAGTCCAGGACGACGTGTTTACGTCTCAAAGAACGAAGTCCCCTGGGTATTAAGCGGAATGGGGATAAGTATAATGACAACTTCTAAGGGCGTAATGACTGGCCAAGCGGCTCGCCAAATTGGCGAGGGCGGCGAAGTCATATGCGAAGTATGGTAGGCGGAGGTTAGGCATGTCGCGTATCGGAAGAAAACCTGTCGACTTACCCAAGGGCGTTAAAGTCGATATAGTTGGAAGAGAAGTCGTGGTCAGCGGTGATAAAGGTAAGCTATTTCAGAGCTTTCATCCGGACATGACCATCAAACAGGATGATTCAGTATTGACTGTTGAACGTCCTAGTGATTCTCGCCAACATAGAGCCTTACACGGTCTAACCCGAGCTTTGCTTAATAACATGGTTGTCGGCGTGAGTGAAGGTTACACAAGGAAATTAGAGATCGTAGGTGTAGGTTATCGGGCAGAGATGGCCGATGACGCACTAGTATTAATTGTCGGTTACTCGCACAGGGTGCAAATCGAACCACCTGAAGATGTTCAATTTACCCTTGAGGCAAGGGGAAAGGAAATAATCGTCACCGGGATTGATAAACAAGTAGTCGGTGAGATCAGTGCGCAAATTAGGAAGGTCCGTCCGCCTGAACCATATAAAGGCAAAGGCATCCGTTATGAAGGCGAATATGTTCGCCATAAAGCTGGTAAGACTGCCAAGGTTTAAAGCGGATTATTATTAGGCGACGGCCACCAAATAGAGACCGTCCATATGTGATGTGTTGCGGTCCACTTAAGGGATTTGAGAATGACAGCTAAAGCACGACTAGCAAGAAGAAGAAGGCACAGAAGGGTACGGATGAAGATATCTGGTACCTCTGAACGGCCTCGTTTAAATGTCTATCGCAGTTCCAAACATATTTACGCCCAGGTTATCGATGATACCGAGGGCATAACAATGGTTGCTGCATCCACGGTCGATAAGGAGATACTGCCCTTAGTCGGTGGAAAGCAGAAGAAGGAACAGGCGGTTATCGTAGGAAAAATCGTGGCTGAAAGAGCGATGGCGGCTGGTATCAGCACCGTCGTTTTTGACAGAGGTGGTTACCAGTACCACGGCCGCGTAGAAGCGCTTGCTAAAAGTGCTCGCGAAGGCGGACTTAAGTTCTAATTAGGATTGGAGAAAAAAATGGGTCAACGACGACAGAACTTCGGGGATCGAGACGAGTTTGACGAGCGAATAATTGATATTACGCGCGTCGCCAAAGTAATCAAGGGCGGCCGGCGCTTTGGCTTTCGGGTTGTAGTTGTCGTAGGTGACAACAAAGGCAATGTCGGCTTCGGGATGGGAAAAGCTCGATCCGTACCCGACGCAATTAGAAAAGCGCTGGAATCGGCGCGTAAGGTAATGGAACCAGTGGCCATGGTCGGCAGCACTATTCCACACGAGATAGTTGGGCGGCACGGCGCTGCCAAGGTTTTGCTTAAACCTGCTTCTCCTGGCACTGGTGTTATCGCTGGAGGTAGTGTTCGTGCAGTCATCGAGGCAGCAGGCTACCGAGATATTTTGACCAAATCATTGGGAAGCAACAACGTTCTTAACGTTATCCAGGCTACTATGGAAGGTCTTGGGCGCTTAAAAAGTGTCAGGCAAGTTGCTGCTGATCGGGAAAAGGATGTTGCCGACGTGACACCATTCTGGACCCGGCGCAAATAGTATAAAAATGGAGTTGAGCCTCGTGGCTGAAAAGATTCGTATAAAATACGCCAAAAGCTCTATAGGATATGAGAGAAGTCAAAGGGCTACCCTTCACGCCCTCGGCCTTCGGAAACTGAATCAGAGCGTCGTGCATGACGACAATGATGTCATCCGCGGTATGATCAGGAAGGTTAACCATTTAGTCGTCGTTGAAGAGGTAGAATGACATGAAGTTAAACGATCTGCGTCCAAACAAAGGTAAGACGAAGAAGCGTAAGCGAGTAGGTCGAGGTATTGCGGCAGGACAAGGCAAAACCGCTGGCCGAGGGACGAAAGGCCAGGGCGCTCGCAGTGGAGGCGGGAAAGGACTGTATTTTGAAGGTGGACAGCTCCCGTTGGTCCGGCGCTTACCTTTCAAGCGGGGTTTTACCAATATCCATAAGATCTACTACAAACCGGTAAACATCGGCAATTTAGCCCAGTTCGAAGCCGGAACTCAGGTAGATCCCGAATTGCTATTGACTCACGGTCTCATTAAGAAAGCTAGCGATCCAATCGTTATACTCGGAAACGGCAACATCAAGGTTGCCCTAAATGTCAAGGCACATCGTTTTTCAACCACGGCTAAACAGAAGATAGAAGAAGCCGGCGGAACAGTTGAATTCGTCACCGAGAGATAGTGTTGAGCGCTATGATGGCTAAAGGACTGCGAAAATCAGGCTACGAATCTGACTTGTCAATGGAGATACATGCATGATTGAATCTGTGCGAGCAGCATTTGCACTACCTGACCTCCGCAAGCGGATACTGTTTACTATCGCTATGCTGGCGATTTATCGCTTGGTAGCTAACATCCCAGTACCTGGCGTTGATTTGGAAGCCTGGCTCTTCTATATCGAAAGCGGACAGGGTGGGGGACTTATCGAAGTTCTTAACCTGCTGTCAGGTGGTGCGGTGAGCAACTTCTCTGTGATGGCCATGGGTGTCTATCCCTATATAACGGCCTCAATTATCATTCAGTTGCTAACGCCGATCATTCCCTATTTCAATGAATTGTCAGCTGAGGGAGAATCAGGCAGGAATAAGTTAAATCGGATCACTTATTACATCACTGTTCCTCTGGCGATTCTACAAGCCGTTGGCCAGATCAGATTGATTGGATTCAGCATACCCGGTGGCTTGGAGCAGATTCTGCCCCATTTTGGTCTAGGTCAAGGCGACTTGCTGCCAACCCTAACGACTTTGTTGGCCATGACCGGTGGAACAATGTTTGCTATCTGGCTAGGTGAGCAGATCACCGAGGATGGCATTGGCCAGGGTATTTCATTGATCATCTTCGGCGGCATCGTCGCCCGTATTCCTTCCAATTTGATAGGAATCTTTAGTCTTCCTGAGCAGACAACGATGATCTTCACTTTCGTGGCATTCTTAGCTATTACAATTGCGACAGTGCTTGTAATTGTTGTCGTGCAAGAGGGCCAGAGGCGCGTACCGGTCCAGTACGGCCGGCGCGTCCGAGGGCGGAAGGTATATCAGGGTCAAAGCACCTACATACCGCTTAAGGTTAATACGGCAGGCATGATCCCGATTATCTTTGCCCAGTCATTCCTTACCTTCCCGGCGCTGATTGCTCAATTCTTTATCACGGGAAGCGGAAATTTTATTGATACAGTGGCTACCTGGATTAGCACTCAGTTTGGCCAGCAGACGACGTTTCTTTATTGGTTTATCTACTTCATCTTGGTGGTAGGATTTACGTTTTTCTATACTGACGTCATGGTCCAGCAGCAGCGGCTACCGGAGACGCTGCAGCGCCAAGGTGGATTTATTCCTGGTATCAGACCCGGTAAAAAGACCAACGATTATATTATGAAGGTTGTACGGCGCATCACCCTAGTAGGCGCGCTGTTCTTGGGTACGATAGCGATTATGCCTGGTATCCTCCAGTTGGTTGGAAGGGTCTTACGAATTCCAGGAATAGAACAAAGCGCGGTTGTTATTACCGGTGCTGGTTTGATTATTGTTGTTGGTGTGGTTATTGACACCATGAGGCAGCTTGAAGCGCAGCTTCTGATGCGCCATTATGAGGGCATGTCATTATAATGGCTTTGTTGTGGAAGCTCCCATGTTATTCGTTATCTTAATGGGTGGTCCTGGTGCTGGGAAAGGAACCCAAGCACGTTTGCTAAAGAAAGCGTTGGGATTACCACAGATCGCCAGTGGCGATTTGTTTCGCGAGCACTTTGCCAACGATACCGATCTAGGCAGATTAGCAAGGCAGTATATCGATAGAGGCGATTTAGTACCGGATGAAGTTACAGTCGCGATGATAAAAGAGAGAATCGCACGGCCAGATGTTGCTAGAGGAGCAATCTTGGATGGCTTTCCGCGGACCATGGCACAGGCTGAGGATCTCGACATCTTGCTGGATAATATGGGCCAGAAAATTGCCATAGTGGCGTATATCCATGTCGACTCTACGATTCTTCTGAAGAGGTTGGCGGGCAGGTGGACTTGCAGGGCAAGAGGTCATGTATTTCATGAAGTTTTTGGCCCCCCAAAGACGCCCGGGATATGCGATATGGATGGAAGCGAGCTTTATCAGAGAGACGACGATACCGAAAAAACACAGCGACGGCGCATTGAGGTTTATTTTAAACAAACAGCGCCGCTTCTCGATTACTACCACGATAAGGGACTTGTGGTAGAAGTCGATGGAGAACGCACCATCGGTGAGATTCAGGTTGACTTAATAAATGTAATTAGGAGTGTGGCCTAGGTCACACCGATAGCTCCACTGTATTTGGAGAGATATCATGAAAGTATCATCATCAGTAAAACGGCGTTGTCCTAAGTGTAAAGTGGTCAAACGCAAAGGCGTTGTCCGGGTAATTTGTTCGAACCCGAATCATAAACAACGCCAGGGATAATTGCATAGAACTACGCGTCATGGAGTTGCCAAGGGCAATATCAAATTTCGTGTAAGCGTAGGATAGGGAGAGAAAATGGCTCGTATTGCAGGTGTAGATATACCGCGTGATAAAAGAGTAGAAATCAGTCTGACTTATATATATGGTATCGGTCGATCGGCTAGCCAAAAGGTGCTCGGGAAGGCTAAGGTAGATCCTAATACCAGGGTAAAGGACCTCTCAGAAGTAGAGGTATCTCGACTACGTCAGATTATCGATTCCGAGCTCATTGTCGAAGGTGAGCTCCGCCGCCAAAGGCATATGAATATCAAGCGACTGACCGAAATTGGCTGCTACAGAGGTCTTCGACATCGACGCGGACTTCCTGTCCATGGACAACGGACGCGAACGAACGCTCGCACTCGGAAGGGTGTGAAGAAGACAGTCGCGGGTAGAGGCCGGCGACGTGGAGCAAAG
>DASRZI010000130.1:0-2228 GCA_035686605.1 Candidatus Zixiibacteriota bacterium | reverse complement strand
TCAAGAGAAAGAGCGGCGACGACTACATTCTGACATTACGAGAAACAGGGTTTCCTCGTCCAACTCCGGCAACGCACTTTGCTGTCCTGAGCCTGGCGGAGATGATCGTTTCGATGCACGCCAAGGCAGAGATCATCCGTCACAATTTGAATTTAGAGCTCGCGATCAACGGTAAAACAGGGGGCAACATGTAAGTGCACATACAGTATGAGATAGACCCCCACTTGGCTCCCCCTTTTTTATCCCCCAAATTGGTTATCGCTAACCTGACGCCTGGTTGTGCAAGCTTCCTCTATTCGGAAGCCGCGCTAGAATAGGTTTGCGATCAGCCCTCTCAGAGACGCCGTAGTCGTTTAGTTGGCCGCCTTAGTAAGCAACAATTGATGCATCAAGCCAGGCGATTTTGCTCGTCGCTTCTCGAAGCATTCGGGTAAGTATAAAAGGCCAACACATATCATAGCCCGTTTTTTGCGCAAAGTCAGTGAGCGAAATGCTGATTTTGTAGGGAAAAAATGCCTAGTTGGCTCCGTTTCTTAGTCACTCAAGCGATATTAGACCATGTCTCAGGGCGTACAGGGTCAATTCGGCCGTGCTGTGAATGTCTAGCTTCTTCACCAAATTCGCACGGTGTGTCCGGACGGTCTTTTCGCTGATCAAAAGGTGCGCTGCAATATCTCTGATCGGATACCCTTCCGCGATAAGCTGCAATACTTCCCTTTCCCGATTTGATAGCCGGTCGTACCGCGTCTCCATCGTCAGCAGTTCCGTTTTTTCCACATAGTCCTTAATGAGGTTGCGTGAGATACTTGGGCTGAGAAAGGCCTCTCCGAGATGAACGACTTTGATCGCCCTAATGAGATCGGTCGGAGCGGCTTCTTTGAGCAAATAGCCAGCTGCTCCGGCTCTAAGCGCCTGGAGTAAGTATTCCTCATTTGAGTGGACTGTGAGGATGATGATTCTCGCATCAGGATTGCGTTCCATGATCTGGCGAGTTGCCTCTAGGCCGCTGAGCAAAGGCATAGAAATATCCATTAGAATCACATCGGGTTGTTTGTCATTTGTCTTGGCAACAGCATCTCTGCCATCCGAAGCTTCACCGATGACCTGGATCTCCGGCGCCTCGTCAAGCAACGCCCGAAGCCCTTTTCTAACCAAGGTATGATCATCGGCAAGCAATACCCTAATTCTTTTCATCGCTCTCCCCCAGAGGAACTTCGGCTATCAATCTTGTACCCTCGCCCAAGGTGGTCTCGATATCAAGCCGGCCTCCTAGGGAGGAAACTCTCTCCCTGATGCCCAACAGTCCCGTACCGGTATTAGGGGATTGAATGCCTATGGCTCCGTCCGGCTCAAATCCTATCCCGTCGTCCTCTACGATTGCTCGAATGCATCCATCATCATGGACCAGTGTAACAGCAATTCGATTTGCTCCCGAGTAGCGAGCTGCATTTGTAAGACCCTCTTGAATAAACCTGTAAAGCATCGTCGCAATGGTTTCCGGAAGTTCCGGATCTATGGAGTCGGCTGTGAACTCCACCTCCGTATCCATTCGAATTCCATATTGGTTAATGTACCATCTCAGAGTTGGCACCAGTCCTAAATCTTGCAGCATACTTGGACGAAGTCGAAGGGACATGCTCCTCGTTCGTTCCATGACCTGACGGACAAGTTCTTCGGTATCACTTAGTCTGGCCTCTGCCCTCAGATATACCACCTCTTCAGGTATATCACGGCGAATAGCAGCAAGATTGTAAGTGATCGCAGTTAAAACCTGCCCGATTTCGTCGTGCAGTTCGTATGAAATTTGTTTTCGTTCTTCTTCTTGAATAGTTACCAATCTGTTAGACAAACGCTGCAATTCCTGCCGATGTCCAGTCACAGTTTCCAGCAGCCGGGCACTATGAATGGCGATTGCCAAGGAGTTTGCAACTTCACTGGCGATTTCCTGATGCACCAGATCAAAGCATGCCGGTTCATAGGATCCCAGGTTTAACGATCCCACCAGTTCTCCCGAAGCTGTAAGCGGTGCACTCAAAACAGCTCGGATACCATCGACCTGGATGAGCTGCGTCAACGCCGAATCCTCAGGCAGTTGATTGATATCGTCCACCTTCCATATGACGCCTTCCGCCAAGGTATCTCTTGTAGTATAGATTTCAAGAGGAATCCTCGACTCAGCGCCTAGACCTATCGGGGAACGACCATATACGGCAAGAACTTCAGCTTCA
>DASRZI010000129.1:0-5401 GCA_035686605.1 Candidatus Zixiibacteriota bacterium | reverse complement strand
TGGGGATTTTTGCATAAACCCTCAAAAAGGTTCAATCCAGAATGCCGGAGTCAAGCGTTGTAGGAGAGGTGTCCTCATTCAGGTAACGGTAGACACTAGACTTCGAGAGCTCGTACTCCTTCATTGGGTATCACCCACTTTCATGCGAAATAGTACATTAGTGGCAATGGTGGTGATTTTATCTCGATCTAGATCTGAAGTTACTTGATTAACAGCTTGACCAATCTCGAAGCAAATTGATTAAACCAATTGTAATCCGGCATTCTGGATCCATTGCACAGGCCAACAACTGTTGGCGACTGCTCCGGCAAATACATCAATATACTCGTAAATCCTGACCCTGTTCCGGGAATCCAACGGGCTGTTGTGCCATCAAGTTCACTAATACACCAACCATATCCGTACCTGCTTTCCAGGAAGATGATCCTGGCTGTTCGCCCATCATTTAGCAATGTAGGTTACCACATTTCGGCCAATTTACTTTCCTCGAGTAGACGTCCTTCTGTTAGAGTGGCACTCCAGCGGAGCAAGTCCGATAATGTACTTCCTGGTCCTGGTGGTCCTTTGCTTAATGAGGATCTCTCATTCTCCCCCCACACATCATTACTCAAAATATAACCTTTGGCATTTCCGATTGGATTATGGCGAGGATCATTGGCTTTTGTCGCGCTCATAGCAAGTGGGTGAAAAAACCGTTCTTGTAAGAATGTTTCATAGGCTAAACCACTGACCTGTTCGACAATAGAAGCCAGCATCATATAGCCTGTATTGCTGTAAGACCAACCATCCCCCGGCTGAAATTCAAGAGGAAGCCGATTCACAAATTGAATGCACTCCTGGACTGTATCTATGGTGGGTCGATTTTCTTCAGGCAAAGCGTAGTAATTCTTTATACCTGATGTGTTGGAAAGGAGGTGTCTAATTTCAATCGCGACCCACTTCCGCTGCTCATCATAAAAATATTCGGTAATCTTATCTGTTACACGAATCTGATTTTCTTCCACCAGTGACAAAACAGCCGCTGAACAGAATTGTTTGGCTATGGAGTTGATTTCGAAAACAGTATCTGCATTTATCGGTGCAGCGATCTCAAGATCAGCTTGTCCAGCATAATATTCATAAAAAGATCATTGCTATGTGCTGCCGCTAGCGCTATTCCTGGAACCTGGTAAGGAGATAGCCTTCCTCGAACAAATTCATCAATCTTGTCAGTGCTATGAGTGATCACAATTTTCTCCAATCGCTGATGAGTAACAGAAGAAACAAGTCATATTTCATCTAGTGCAACATATTGTCGCCATTTAAGAAGCCAAGCTCTTTTCTAGAAAGTCTTTGGCCTGGGGGATGATACGCTCGGGGTGGGCAAAAATGTCGAAATGGCCATAGTCCGGCAGAGAAATGAATCGCGCTCGCGGCATTTCCTCGGAAGCGACCTTCATTCCCTTGTAGTTCCACTCGGCCTCGCCGGCATAGAGCAGACACGGAAAAGGAAAGCTCTCCAGCAACGGTAAGACCTCATCTCGCCATGGAGAAGGTTGCTCCCAAAGGGCGATGAGAGCCTGAGAATCGATTTGGTGCAGTCGTTCCCGCATCGCAGGCGGCACGTCCATATTGCTCTGCCAAAAGTGAAGCCAGGCTTCTCCGCCTGTGTCTAGTACTGCTCGAATAGGATCATCAGATTCCGGCAGGCCTCGCATAGGCTTGTTCGTAAGCGCATTCCTATCCCCGATATCGTGATCGCTTGGGTAAGGATCTAGACCGCCGATAATGACCTTGGAAAACCGATCGGGGGCGTATTTCGCCGCACAAAAGCCAACGACCCCACCCGATGAATAACCCCAGTAGTTGGCCTTCTCAATGCCGAGATCGTCAAGAATTGCGATATAGTCTCTTACCCTTTCAGCAGCTGAATAAGCCAGCGGATCGTGCGGCTTATCACTCGAGCCATGCCCGCGACCGTCAACCATGATGACCTGGCAGCTATCTCTTAACTGGGCTACATAGCCCAATTCTCGCCAGTCCTCCCCTGACGAACCAAGACCATGGGCCAGAAGCAAAGCCGGCCCACTACCCTCAACGTCATAATAGACTCTCACACCGGCATTGTTTGCATATGGCATTAGATTACCTCCTCTGTTAGATGCAGAAAATGTCAAGCATTTCGAAACAACTCGCCGCTATAAAATAGAGAGGGTTTCTCTTCTGAAGATGCCCCAATCAAAGAAGCCTTCGTTGCTCAATCTTTGCCTGATCTCATCAGTGCTAATAAACCATCGGCCAGTGTTTTACGCCAGCACAACACGTTGTGCCCGCCATAGAATTCCTGATAATGAACAGGGTAGCCTTTTGCCAGCAGGGCATCCCGCATGTTTCGATTAAGGCTGAGAAGGTCTTCAAACTGGCCGACGTCCAGGTAGAATTGAAGCGGCAGAATGGGTCTTGAGGTAAACTCGCTAGCCAGCCATTCTTCCTCCTCCCCGGCAGGAATATCCCGCCCAAAATCTGGATTCCATTTGAAAGCGCCCGATTGCATGATGACTTTGCCAAAGATATCAGCATGTTGCAGTGCAGTGAGCCCAGCAGCCAGCCCACTCAGGCTGGATCCCCCCACAATGGTCTGTGTTGGATCGGAGGTTATGTGATAGTTTTGGCGCACCCAGGGAAGTAATTCCTGGGTCAGGAAATTCAGAAACGGAGGATTTCGGATCATCTCGTCCCGGTCTCGCAGATCGGGTTGGTCAATAATGACAGCCACCAACTGTGGAATGAGTCCTTCTGCAGACAGGTTGTCCAGGATAACGGGAGTCGGAATCACCTGATGATATATCCAAGCGTCGAACAGTACTAATAATCCATATGGTTCATCTTCGGCTGCTGTATAACCGGGCGGGGTGTAAGTAAATATCGACCGTGTGTTACTCAGGATCGAGCTAGAGAAGCGATGTTTTTCGACCTGACCTTTTGGACTTATCTGCCGTTCCTTATACCAAGGGTTGGGATCATATCCGGGCAACTCAATATAAGAATTGAGCGACTTCATCCAGGTGCTTCCAGCGAGCCCTTCCTCCCGTTCCGGATGGTCTTCTTCGTCATAAGCGATTCTGATTTGCCGAGGGTTGAGCGGATCAAGTTGCCAGGTTGAGGTTACCTCTAGCCAGCGGTCTACCCAGGGATCGGTTTCTGCTCCCAGCAGTTCCGGATCGTTTGGCGAGAGCAGGTAATCAATACAGTAGTCGGATCTAATGCGATAGGTTTTGTACCAGACATCTGTGCCAGGCAGATTCGCCATTGCGTTTTCGCGAACACCGGGGCTGCCAACGATATTTGTCCAGCGAAAATCATCACACCGTACCACTACATTAGATGTGGTCCTCGTCCCTTGCCATATAAATGTAACGAAAACAAACTCGCCCACATCAGGAATGTTTTCGACGAGTGGCGTGCCTTGTCGGCGTATTTCTCTCCAAAAAGCATCGAGTGCAGCATTATCTCCTTTTTTCAGGTCTTGCTGCAGGGCAACGATGCGAGGGCTTGGAAACGCTTCATTAGAAATCACGGTTGCTTCCTTTATAAGGTAACATGACTAATCGCGCTGGAATGTGCAGTAGGAATCGGTTCCAATGCGATTTTCAGACCAAACATGGATACCGGTCGAAAGTTCTCCTGTTTGCACCACCAAGATATACAGAGTTTAGCGGACTTGCTCATATCGTTTCTTCTTTTAGATATCGATAGATGCTAGTTTTAGAAAGCCCGTATTCTTGCATCAATGTCTTGATGAGCACTCCCTGGCGACGGCGCTCCTGCAATTCGACGATCTGTTGCCGGGTCAAGCGCTTCTTGTTACCGAACTTAACTCCGCGTTCTTTAGCCTTCCGAATACCTTCGCGTTGCCGCTCGGCCCGAATCTCTGTTTCAAATTGAGCAATTGCACCAAGCATATTGAAGAGCAGTCGACCTGTGGCGCTTGAGGTGTCAATACTCTGGTCAAACACCCGCAGATCAACTTGCTTGCGTTCGAGTTCAGCCGCAATTTGACAAAGATGCAATGTTGAACGGGCTAGTCTGTCCAGTTTTGTTACCACTACTGTGTCTCCCTCCCGCACGTATTCCAGACAGGCTTGGAGCTGGGGACGCTTATCAGTGACCCCGCTAACTTTTTCCTGAAAGATTCTGTCGCAATGTTCGAGCTTGTCTAGTTGGACAGCCAATGTTTGACCCACCGAACTAACGCGTGCATAGCCGATAAGTGCCATAGCAACCTCACCTACGTTCCGTAATCTCTAAGACAATTTGAAAATCGCCTTTTGGTACATAGAATGGTACACGATATTTGAAGGGTACCCAAGAGTACACCTTTTGGGACCCTTTTCAGAAAGCAATGCGCCAGGGAAATTGAAATGGACAAGGAAACCAAGGGCAGTGCGCCGCGCCGGCTGCAAATTCTGGGGGAGGAGGAAATTGCGTCGATTTACAAGCGTCCGCTATTCACCCATGAGGAGCGCGTCCTCTATTTCTCGCTTACGGAGCCAGAAAAGCAGGCGCTGGAGCAGTTCCACACCTTCTCCTCGCGCATCTTCTATATCCTGCAGTTGGGATACTTCAAGGCCCGCCAACAATTCTTCGCCTTCACCCTCCAAGAGGTCTTCGCCGACGCGAGTTACGTGCAGCACACGTATTTCCCGGACTTTCCGTTGACCGAGCTGGAGATCGCGAAAGGGACGCGGCTGAAGCAGCAGGGGGTCATCCTCGATTTGTTCCGCTTCCGGTCCTGCAAGCGGACGGAACGCCGGCTGCTCGCCAGGCGGGCCGAACAGGCGGCCAGGATTTCCAGCAAACCCATTTACGTTCTGCGCAACCTGCTGCAATACCTGGCCGAGCAGCGCATCGTCGCGCCCGGCTATACCGTGTTGCAAGACATCGTCAGCAAGGCGCTGGCGCGCGAGCAAGAGCGCCTAATCCGCATCGCCGACGAGCACCTGGCTGCGGCCGACGTGGCCGCGATCCGCAAGCTGTTGACCAATCCCCACGGCTTGTATGAAATCACTCGCCTCAAGCGGGAGCCCAAGGATTTCGGTTATGAGGCGATGGCGCGGGAAATCCGGCGGGGCGAGCAGATTGCCGGACTCTACCGGCTCGCCCAGGCGCTGCTGCAATTCATGCAGATTTCCCCTGAGAGCGTCAAGTATTATGCTTCGCTGGTCAACTTCTACTCTGTCTTCCGGCTGCAGCAACTTGACGAGCAACTGGTCTTCATCTACCTGCTCTGTTTCGTCTACCACCGCTACCAGCAGCTGCACGACAACCTGCTCAATGCCCTCCTGTACCACGTGCGCCAGCACACTGACGCCGCCAAGCGGGCCGCCAAAGAGCGCGTCTACGAATACCGGCTGGAGCAAAC
>DASRZI010000128.1:0-2136 GCA_035686605.1 Candidatus Zixiibacteriota bacterium | reverse complement strand
CATTGTCTGAGAGCAGTCTGGGTCGGTGCCGGACCTTGATATGGGTCAGGTTAGTCTCGGCAAATGCTTGGTCTAGCGTTTCCTGAACATCCGTGGCGGCCATGGTCGGGGCCAGACGCCAGGCCAGGATGTAGCGCGAGTAATCATCCAGCACCGTGCATAGATAGTACCAGCCCCAGCCCAATACCTTGAAATATGTAAAATCAGTCTGCCACATTTCGTTAACTCGCTTAGTCAGCCGTTCGAACTTGTCCTTTGCTGGAATCATTTGATAGACCGGACTAGTAACCAGGTCAAACTGCCTCAAGATACGATAAACACTCGACTCGGAGATGTAGTATTCATGCTCATCGGTGAACTGCCAAGCCAGCTCGCGTGGTGACTTCTCTGGTTCAGCCAATGCCAGCTCGACGACCTCGTCCTTGACTTGTTGCGGGATCTTATTCCAGAAGCGGAGGGCAGCATGACTCTGATTTGCCAGACCCTCATAGCCCTCCCTCTGATAGCGCTGATACCAACGATAGAAGGTACTTCGAGGGACGTCTAACTCTTGCAGCGTCCGGCGAATCGACAGCTCTGAAGCTTCGACCAGGTTGATGATTTCCATCTTTTCAGCCTGTGTGTAGCGCATCATACTTCCCAGTCGCTCTCCATACCAGTCACACTTTTTTTGAGCACCCGGTTCTTGAGCGCCAACTCCGCCACCAGCTGTTTGAGCTGCTCATTCTCAGAGCGCAGTGACTTCACGTCTTCGGTGCTGGCTTCCCGCTTTGTGTTGCCGACCAAACGTTGTTTGCCTGCTTCCAGAAACTCCTTGCTCCAACGATAGTACAGACTCTGGCTGATCCCCTCCCGACGGCACAATTCGGCGACTGTTTCTTCGCCTCGCAGCCCTTCCAGAACGATACGGATTTTCTCCTCTCCCGAATACTTACGGCGACTGTTCCGGCGGATATTGCGAATGGTCTTTTCGGCTGTTGGTTTGTTGCTTTTCTTCCTGGGCATCGGTCACTCCTTTACCTCTATTAGGCTGGAAAGTGTCCCTTAATTCTATACCCTTTTTGGTCCCACATCCTTTGACGTCACACAATCCTCAGGTAAGTGACGACCGGTGGGATACAGTCCATGGATATTTCGCTCGCTGGGGGGCGCCCCTTATATTAATTTCGTTCCTCCCCGTGTTAACCTGGGTAATACTTCCCGCGGCTGGTGCGTTCGGCATCAGGTTTAGATCTTTTCTCGTCTTCGCCTTCCTAGCTAAGATGGTACGCTACTGGATATTGGCGTTTATTATCGCTGGAGGCTATGAGATCGTATTCTAGCAGGGGATACATGGCTAGACCTCACAGTACAGCTTGTGTGGGGGTGTGTGCTCAACACCGGATTGTGGGCCACGCTCCGACTTGCTCATTGACTCATTTCGGGTATCACTGCATGCGAATGCAAACCATCAATTAATTAATCAGCATATCAATTCGTATCTTGGCGCTTTCACTGGAGAATGACATGACAGTCCGATGTGAGTGGACCGGCGATTGGAATGACATCGATGACATCATGGTGAAATATCATGATGAGGAATGGGGAGAGCCAAAGCACGACGATAGGCGGTTGTTTGAGGACCTGGTTCTCGACGGCGCCCAGGCGGGGTTGAGCTGGAGCACGATATTGAACAAGCGGGAGAATTACAGAGAGGCGTTCGACAATTTTGATCCTGCCAAGGTCGCGGCCTATGATGAGGCCAAAATTGAGGAACTGTTGCAGAACCCCGGCATCGTGCGGAATAGGCAGAAGGTCAATTCGGCCGTGAAGAATGCTAAGGCTTTCTTGAAGATCCAGGAGGAGTTCGGGAGCTTTGATGCCTATATCTGGGGATTCGTGGACGGCAAGCCTATCCAAAACGAGCGGAAGTCGATGTCTGAACTACCGGCGAAGACTGAGCTATCGGAGGGGATCAGCAAGGACCTCAAGATAAGAGGCTTTAACTTCGTCGGTCCGACAATAATTTATGCATTTATGCAAGCCGTGGGACTTGTTAACGATCACACAATTGATTGCTTCCGGTATCGTGAAATAGCGGCGATGCGCTAGTCAGCAAAAGAATCAATTTCCGCATTTCTCATCCTGCAACTGGCA
>DASRZI010000127.1:0-19841 GCA_035686605.1 Candidatus Zixiibacteriota bacterium | reverse complement strand
ACTCTTGTTCATGTGGTTTCCGCCTGTAATATTCGGTCCTTTGAGGTATGGTATCCAAACACAGGGTCCAGAAAAGCACCAGCTGACCCGGCTACCAGGAGTATGCCTCTGGGGCTTCACCTCCCGGTCCAGGCCAGATCTCGTCCAACCTGGCTAAAGAATCATCATCCAAGGTGATCTCCAGCGATCGCAAACTTCCTTCCAACTGTTCCATGGTCCTAGGTCCTACGATCGGAGCAGTTACCTGTTTGTTAGCCAACAGCCAGGTCAGGGCAACAGTGGTCGGCGACTCGCCCAGTTCTTCGCAAAAATCTTCATAGTCAACCAGTCGTGATCGTTGTTTCTCGATTTTCTCCTGGACCCATTCTCGGGATCGTCTACCTTCTTCTGCCTTTTGCAGCGCTCCGGCAAGCATGCCTCCCGCCAGAGGGCTCCATGGGATAATGCCTATTCCATATTCTCGACAGGCAGGAACGACTTCAAGCTCTATCATGCGGTCGCTCAGGTTATAAAGGCTTTGCTCAGAAACCAAGCCTAGGAAATTTCTCGCAGACGCAGAGCATTGAGCTTGGGCGATGTGAAGCGCCGCAAAGTTGCTGGATCCAACATAGAGCACCTTTCCCTCGCGGACCAATTGCTCCATCGCTTGCCAGAGCTCTTCCCATGGCGTATCCCGGTCGATGTGATGCATCTGGTACAGGTCTATGTGATCCGTTTGGAGCCGTCGAAGACTGTCCTCGCAAGCCTTCTTGATGTGATAGGCCGACAGCCCGCGATCGTTTGGACCCTCGCCCATCTTTCCGTAGACCTTTGTCGCCAAAACAACTTGTTCTCTTCTTTTCCCACCTTGGCTGAACCACTCGCCTATGATCGTCTCTGTGACACCCTTCCCCATTTCCCAGCCGTAAACATTGGCCGTATCAAAGAAATTGATTCCCATTTCCAACGACCGGTCCATGATGGCAAAGCTGTCGTCTTGCTCTGTGAAAGGTCCGAAGTTCATCGTTCCCAGACAAAGGCGACTAACTTTTACACCCGTGCGGCCTAGATTTGTATATTCCATCAGATAACCTCCTTGGACCTTTTCGGTCTGCCATCCATTGCCGGTGTTGCCTACCTTGCTCTATTCCCTGATCAAACAAATCGTTCGTAAATTATGGCTTTCATACGCGGTCTTGAAATCAATGGTTCACCAGATAGTCCAAACAAGGAATTTGAAGTTAGTTGAATGACCGAATATCAACCAAAAACACAGTCGATAGATATTCTAGTACATCGAATTCAACTAGTGTCACTATATATGGCTATTCGAATCAGCTAAGTGAAGAAAGTCATCTGCCTAGGGTGACATTATACTGGACGGCTGGACGAGCCGTTCAACGCTTGATCGTAGCTCCACCTCGCTGGTCATCGACTGTCAAGACCGGAGCATCCGCATTCCATTGCCGATCACGATGATTTCGCTGAGCTCATGCCCGATGACAGCCAGGGGCAAAGTCAACATCCCCAAGACCGCACCGACGGATAATGTCGAGATGATGAGGATCGACAGAACAAGATTTTGGCGGACGATAGCCTGGCACCGTTTGGATAGATCCAGACCATAGACGAGTTTTTCCAGATCATCACCCATAAGAGCCACGTCGGCCGTTTCGAGGGCGACATCCGTACCTGCCGCTCCCATTGCTATCCCAACTGTCGCCTCAGCCAGGGCTGGTGCGTCATTGACACCATCTCCAACCATGACTACATGTTCGTACTCTTTAACCAATTTGCGAACCTGTAAAGCCTTATCCTCAGGCGTGAGACCGGCGAAGAATTCATCTAAACCCGTTTCCTGGGCGATTACCTGGGCTGTTTTCTCATTGTCTCCAGTCAGCATTAAAACATGTGAAATGTCTCGTTTGTACAGTCCTTCGACAGCCCGAACTGAATTCGGACGGATCTGATCGCGCAGAGAAATCAAGCCTAAAATGGATTGGCTATCCCCCAAGGCGATTACGGTTTGACCCTTGTCTTCCAGTTTACTAGCCGCATCTCGAGCCTCGGTAAGCCTTTCTACCGGCGTCTCCTTAAAAAGGGACAACTTGCCAATAATGACTTTGTTTCCGTTCCACAAACCTGTGGCCCCTGCGCCGGTAAGAGCCTGATGGTCGCTGACGCTGACCGGTTCAATTCTTGAGGAGTATGCGTGAGCTACGATTGCCTTGGCGAGAAGATGTTCACTTCGCCTTTCGATTCCCGCGGCTAGGGATATGATTCCAGCCGCATTCGTCTTCTCCTGGTCGAGCACGATTACATCCGTCACTTCCGGTTTTCCGATCGTGATTGTGCCCGTCTTATCCAAGGCTACTACCTTAATCCGGGCAAGCTCTTCGACAAATTTACTGCCCTTGATCAACACCCCATTGCGGGCGCCCGTTCCTAGGGTAGCCACCATGGTAACCGGGATCGAGATGACCAAGGCGCAGGGCGCTGCGGCTACGATAAATACGGTCGCTCGAGTTACCCACAGCCCCCAGCCGTCGCCAAATATAAGGGGAGGAATCAAAGCGATCAGAAAGCCCATGACGAGGACGGCTGGACTGTACCTGTTTCCGAATCGTTCGATGAATCGTTGGCTATTGCTCTTCCTCTCTTGGGCTTCCTCGACCATGCTGATAATCCGTGAAAGAGAGTTGTCGGCGAACGTATTGGTAACTTGGACCACGATCGCGCCTTCTCCGTTTATGGACCCGGCAAGGATCATGTCGCCGGGTTCTTTATCAACCGGCGTGCTCTCTCCTGTAATCGGAGCCTGGTTGACCGACGATTGGCCACTAGTGAGGATGCCATCCGTGGGAACTGACAGCCCTGGAAGTACGACAAAGTGGTCCCCGACGGCCAGCTGCTGCGCCGGTATCTCATGCTCGACGCCATCCATCATGATGATGGCCGTCTTTGGGGCCAGGTCCATCAAGGCTCTGACTGAGGAACGGGTTTTCTCTTCGGTATAGCCTTCGGCCGCCTCGCTTATGGAGTATAGAAAGACAAGCATAGCTGCCTCGACCGGTTGTCCCATCACGGCGGCGGTGATCACTGCTACGCTCATCAGCATCTCAACGCCAATTCTGCGATCGAATAACAGGCCCTCAATCGCTTCCCGCCCGAAGTAGTAGCCCCCGACGACAATCGAGACCGCGAGTATTACGGTGGGCACAAAGACCGGCAGCGAGGTCTGACTCACTATCCAGCCGGTCAGAAGCAGGAAGCCCGAGGTGATAGATGCCAATACCTTGGGATTCCTAAAGTGCTTTGGCTGCTCTGGCATCGCCATCCCCTCCTGAGGAGGGAATCCAAGTGCAGCCAATTTCGCCTTCAATTTCTCGGAATCCATGATTTCGGGATCAAACACCATGGAGACCCTGGCTGATTTGGGAAGGATCCTTATCTGGTCCAGTCCCGGAGTTCCATCCATGCCACGCTCGATAGCGGAAGCATCATGATCGCAATCCAAGTTGCCAACGTAGAGGTCGAGTTGCTGCATTTCAGATGACTAGTATAAGCACAGATCAAACTAGTATTGATGGTCGGCGTTTACGCTGGACCAGCATGGAAAACACGGGTCAATCTAGATGAACGATTTCAAGTTCCTATCAATAATTTTGCCGTCCAAGAGGTGTTGTATATCAATGATTCGCCAATAGTTCAGCAAGGTCAACAAAATAGTTAATGGATTCTGGATTACGCATGGCTCCCGGATTAACAACTTTTTCAATCGGTTGTCCCAGCAGGATGCGCCGGACAGGCACTTCCATTTTCTTGCCACTCAATGTATATGGAACTTCCTTGATTTGATAAAGATCATTGGGCACATGTCTGGGCGAAACATCCATGCGAATCTTCTTCAGGATCTTGGCGCGAAGGCCGTCGTCCAGGCTTATTCCATCCGCCAGGACCAAGAATAGCGGCATGTAAGACTCGCGACCTCGTAATTCCAGGTCAATCACCAGGGCATCAATAATTTCTGGGAGCGACTCAACCACCCGGTATATCTCGCTGGTACCCATTCGAATTCCCTGCCGGTTTATCGTGGAATCCGACCGCCCATATATGATGCAGCTTCCTCGCTCGGTAAACTTGATCCAGTCTCCGTGCCGCCAGATCTCGGGATACACATCAAAATAGCTATCCAGGTAGCGGGCGTTTCCCGGATCGTTCCATAGATAAAGGGGCATCGAGGGCATAGGCTTGGTGATAACCAACTCTCCAACCTCGCCCACTATTGGATTGCCATTCTGGTCAAAAGATTCAACCTTAGCCCCGAGGGCCGCAACCTGAATCTCGCCCGCATATACAGGGAGCAATCGACAGCCCCCAACAAAGGCGGTGCAGAGATCAGTTCCCCCACTCACCGATTCGACCGCCAGATCTTGATTGATATTGTCATAGATCCACTGAAATCCTTCAGCTGTTAATGGAGATCCAGTTGAACCCACAGCCCTGATCCGGCTGAGGTCAAATGTCTCAGATGGGGAGATTCCAGCTTTCATACATGCACTAATGAAGGCTGCGGCGGTGCCAAAATAGGTGATACCAGTGGAGTCGGCGAGCTTCCAGAGTGCGTTCATGTCCGGGAATCCGGGACTGCCATTATAGACAACCAGGGTACAACCCAGGAGTAAGCCAGAGATTTGGAAATTCCACATCATCCAGCCAGTGCTTGTGTACCAGAAAAATCTATCAGCGGGTTTCAGGTCCAGGTGCAGGGCAGCCATCTTAAAATGCTCGAGTAAGATCCCGCCATGCCCTTGGACAATTGGTTTTGGCAGACCGGTTGTTCCCGACGAATAGAGCACCCATAGAGGGTGGTCGAAGGGTACTTGCTCAAAGGCAAGCTCATCTGCATCGCCATATTGGTCAATCAACTCATGCCAGAAAATGCTGCTGTCCGCTGATTTTGTCTCCTCTTCTCCAGGAATTTGAGAAATGATGATCGTCTTCTCTATTGACGGCAATCCTGACTGCATCTCGGCCAGGATACTTCGCCGGTCAAAGACTTTCCCTCCATATTGGTACCCGTCCACGGCGATGAGAAGTTTTGGTTCAATCTGCTGGAAACGGTCCAGTACGCTTCGACTTCCAAAATCTGGTGAACAGCTGGACCAGATCGCTCCAATAGATGCCGTAGCAAATAGGGCGATAATTGTCTCTGGTATATGGGGCATGAATGCTACGACGCGATCTCCCCGACCAACGCCAAAAGCTCGCATTGCCGCCGCCAGTGCCCTGGTCTTGACTTCTAGTTCCGACCAGCTTACTTCGACCTGCGATCCACTCTCGTCGGTGAATATGATGGCTGGTTGGTCAATTCGTTTTCGGGCGAAGAAGTTCTCAGCATAATTAAGCCTGGATCCTTCGAACCATGAGGCTCCCGGCATTGAATGATCCGTTATTATCGATTCGAATTGTCTGGAGGCAACGATCGAGAAATAGTCCCATATGCTTCTCCAGAATGCTCCCAGATCATCCACTGACCATTGCCACAATTCGGCAAATGATTCGAAGCTCAGATTGAGAGTTGTTTCCAACCAGTTCATGTACGCGGTCAGGTTGGCATCCCTGATGACAGATTCAGATGGATGCCAGAGCATTTTTCCATCGTAGACCTGGCCCATCGATCACCTCCAAGTATGATTATTATCTAGTAGCTCGAGCACACTTTTTCGGGACTCTAGATGATAGCAAACGGTGATTGCTCGCAAAAAGTTGGCTGGTGCAGTCTGCTGGTGCAGTCTGCTGGTGCAGTTTAATTAAGCATAAACAGTGCTGGGAAAGAAGGCAACCATATCCTTGGATAGAAAATATTAAGTCGAATTTCACTGGCGGATGCCCCAAAGATTGGCCGCTGTGTTATCGTCAACGTTCAACGCTTGGCCATTCATTCTAAAGACAAGAACGAATGGCGACATCTTCAAATATTCCTTTAATGCGTGCGACACTCCTACCGCACAGTGTATAATGGAACGGTCTTTACAACCAGGGATGGCGGCCGGGAAGCAGCGAGCCATCCGGAAAATGCGCAAAGTATGATTCCTTCCAATGCCAACTAACCTACCCCCAGAGTATTCCAAGGTTGAACAGCGATTTAAAGCAGCGATTTCGCACGCTGAGAAGCTAGCCCTACTCGAGGAAATGATCAGCATCGTACCGAAGCACAAAGGTACGGATAAACTGAGGGCCGATCTCCGTAAACGTCTCTCCAAGATGAAGTCGGACGCTCATGCCCAGAAGAAGGTAGGCAGGCATATCTCCGCTTATCACCTGCCAAAAGAAGGTGCCGGACAGATGCCGATCATTGGTCCAACCAACGTCGGCAAGTCAGCTCTTGTCAACGCTTTGACAAACGCCTCGCCGGAAGTAGCGGAATACCCTTTCACGACCTGGTCGCCTTCTCCAGGAATGATGGATGTGGGCGGGGCCCAGATCCAGCTTGTCGATACGCCACCTTTAAACAAAGAGTATGTCGAACCGGCGATGATGGATCTGATTCGCAGAGCGGATCTTGTTATCGTGGTCATTGACCTACAGGGTGATCCGCTGGAAGAACTGGAATATGCGATCGAACTTCTGGAAGAGTATCGAATTGGGCCGATATGCTTTGCTGAGCAATACAAGGACGAGCTGAGTTTCAGACTGCTGCCTTTCCTGATTGTTGTGAATAAGAACGATGATTCAAGCACCGACGAAGATTTCGAGATATTGTGCGAACTTCTCGAGGACGACTGGCATTTGATTGCAGTCTCTGCTTTAACTGGCAGAAATCTTGACAAGCTAAAAGAAACGGCTTTCGACAGCTTGGAAATCGCGCGAATTTACTCAAAACCACCCGGCAGCGATGCCGATTTGACTGCCCCTTTTGTCGTGAAACGAGGAACGACTGTTGGAGAACTAGCGGGAAAGATCCACAAAGACTTCTATGATCAGTTCAGATCAGCAAGGATTTGGGGCAGCGGCTCCTTCGATGGCCAATTGGTCGGCCGTGACCATGTGCTGGAAGATGGCGATATCGTCGAGCTGAAGGTCTAGTCTGAAGAAACTGCTCCGCCTCGCGAGTCGATAACTCGTTCGCTAATCCTCGACATCACCACCGTCAAACAAACGCCGGAATTCCTGTTCCCAGACATCGTCCAGTGGCTGGAAAGGCACCTCGGTAAACGCCTCGGCAACCTGATCGATGTAGTCTCGGATGCCAAGCTGCGGCGATACGTTCTCTAATTCCTCAATCTTGGCATCTACAACCTTTATTAACCTCTCCCCCTTGGCTTCCAGGTCTGCCAGATCAAAACTCAGCTTCAGCATGTAATTAACTCGCTGCATCACATTGAGCCAGGCTATGTAGTCATTCTCGATGCGTATCGAGTTGCCTATCTGGCTGATGCCCGATAGATCATAAGTAGGGACGAATGTGTAGAAGGAGACGTATTCGACTTCCTGTTCCCCTGCTCGCTTGCAGATATAGGAGCCGATACTTGCCCCACCCTGGTAGTCAGAGAGGTTGACTGCTAATCCTTCGACCTCATCCTTTAAGCGCCCCAAGCTATAGATACTCGATACGAGACGCTCTTTGTTGTGCGGTACCTCGGCGTAGATACCGCCGAAACCGACGATTCGCTTCACACCGAGCTGTTTGGCTGCCTCAAGAAACGTCTCACTGTATTGCTCAACATTCATATGAGGTTCATCTCCAATGAAGATAATGACACCTTGCTGTTCGTTTCCAGCGTAATAGAACTCGTTTGACGGCGTCCGCATAGACTCTGCTAATCCCTCGCTAAACTTCACCACGGGTCTAACGAGATCATGGGTGCCGGGAACTTGGAAAAGGTAAAAACCCTCAGATCGTATCTGACCAATCTGTCGCGCAGTCGTCTGTTTCACCAAGTATCTTGGAAGGCCGGAGGACATGGAACCAGCATCAGCCCATTGGCGCCATCCGACCAACATGTACATGTTCTCGGAGACAGGATGCTCCCACAGATCTAGTGATTCATTGACCATGTATTCCTCCGGCCATCAAACAACAATCGATTCATATGAAACGGAAATCTGTGACTCTCTATAAGCCGTCACTTTCAGGTAGTAAGTTGTATCGCAATTGCAAGGGTAATTGGAAATCACATATTAGCAGGTAACCATTAGATAAGCGAAGGAATTTAGATCCGATTGCTTTTTTGGACAAGAAGCTGCTGCGTAGTTCTGAATCGTCCCTATTATAGGTAGGCTGATCCGAGTTCTGAATCAAACTTATCCTTACGACGCTCAAGTTAGTATTTTGTGGATTGAGTTAAACCAATATTGGTTCGAATTGATCTTGAAATAGGGCCATAGGATCTGCTATGATAGACATTGTTGGCGTTCATGACACTTATTCATCGGAGGGAAACGTCGATAAGCCTAGCCGAACGAACAGATTACCACGCCCGTGGAATCGCTGTTCGGTTTTTTGTTGAGGAGGCAATGCGCGCTTTTATCAGCGCCGGTTCTTTACCAGATTGCTTGTGCACCTGGGTGGTTTGAGTTAGCGGGGAACAAATTCAATCTATATTCGCCCGCAAGCTCAACTAAACTGAAACGAGTTCTTGCTGAGATCCGGCCTTTGAAAAGGAGGTAGTGTGCATGAAAAGGCTCTTTGTCCTGCCGGAGCTCTGCACCGGCTGCAAGACATGTGAAATAGCTTGTGCGGTGGAGCATTCCCAAAGCAAGACTTTGCTGGGAGCCATGTTGGAAGCACATCCACCGCATACGCGTATATACGTCGAGGCGGTAAATGGTTCAGCCGAAAACATCCGCAAAATGCCGATGACCTGCCGGCATTGCGACCCGTCGCCCTGCATTGCAGCTTGCATCCCCAAGGCGATGCATCGCTCGAAAGAAGATGTGGTCACCAATGTCGGAGGAACCCATGCCTGCATTGCCTGTGGCATGTGCGTCATGATGTGTCCTTTCGGCATGATTGCCCGGGCATCTGCGCCGGACGGCAAAACGATGGCTTTGAAGTGCGATCTGTGCCCGGATTTGGACGTACCGGCCTGTGTTTCCGCCTGTCCGACCGGAGCAATCGTTTTTGAAACCGGCGATGGTTTTGCCCATCAATCGAGAATTCGCGCCAGTGCGGCCCTTTACGAGGCCAAATCTCTCGGCGAATCAACACTGGTACATGCTGTGGAGGAGTGACAAATGGAACGTTCAATTAGTCTTGACTCAATTCTATTGCTCGAGAAAGCCAAAAAGGAGGGAGTTAAAACTGTTTGGGATCGCTACGAAGACCAACTTCCCCAGTGTGGTTTTGGCGAGACCGGGCTTTGCTGCAGACACTGTCTCCAGGGACCATGCCGGATTGATCCCTTCGGTGTCACAGGTCCAAAATTCGGGATCTGCGGCGTGAATGCCGACGTAATCGTCGCTCGTGGCCTGGCTCGGAGCATTGCCGGAGGAACGGCATCCCACTCTGCTCATGCCAAGCATCTGGCCCATACCATGCTGAAGCTAAGCCGGGGTCAAGCCCCGGATTATGCGATCCAGGATGAGGAGAAATTCGCTGCCGTCCTTGATCGGGTTGGCATCGAACGAGACGGCAAATCAGTGAATGAGCTAGCAGGTGAATTGGCCGAATTGGCCCTGGATGAGTTTTCGGAAAGGGAAGATCCTCCAGTTTGGTTGAAATCTACTATTACACCTGCTCGCATGGAGCTGTTCGAGAAGTTTGGCCTCGTTCCTAATGGGTTGGACTCCGGTGTGGCTGAAGTGATGCATCGAACGACAAACGGCGTTGATGCCGATGCGGTTAACATCCTTTTGGGTGGTATCAAATGTGCGGTAGGCGATTATACCGGCATGTTCCTGGCCACCGATCTATCAGATATCCTATTTGGAACTCCCACACCAATAATGGCTCAAGCCAACCTGGGGACCTTGAAGGAGAACGCCGTCAACGTGGCCATTCATGGGCATAATCCAGTGCTCAGCGAGATTATTGTCGCCCAGGCCGAGTTCATGAGGGAAGATGCTGTAGCGGCTGGGGCGGCCGAAGGTATCAACCTGGTCGGCATCTGCTGTACAGGGCTCGAGGTCATGATGCGTCACGGGATCCCATCGGCGACAAATTCACTATCCCAGGAATTGGCCGTCCTGACCGGTGCCCTGGATGCCTGCGTTGTCGATTACCAGTGCATCATGCCCAGCCTTCCATTCGTCGATGGCTACCATACCGAGATCATAACCACTATGCCAATCGCGAAGATAACTGGAGCAACGCACGTCGAGTTTCGAGAGGAAAACGCCGGAGAAAAGGCCCGCGAGATCTTAAGTTTAGCGATTGAAGCCTTTAAGAAGCGTGATCCGGATCGGGTTGACATTCCTCCGGTTGTCAATGATGCAATGGCCGGCCTATCAGCTGAGTCAATCATCAAAGTATTGGCTCTGATAAATCCCGATGACCCGCTCCAACCTCTGATTGACAATATTGTAAACGGCAATATCCAAGGCGTGTGCTTGTTTGCCGGCTGCAACGATGTCAAGGTCACCCAGGACAAGATGTTCGTCGATCTAGTCAAGAAATTGGCGGCCGAGGATGTACTGATCCTCTGTACCGGCTGCGCTGCCGGAAGTTTTGCTCGGCATGGGCTTTTAACCTCTGCCGCGACGGAAAAGTACGCCGGACCAGGATTGAAAGCTGTTCTGACTGCCCTTGGCCAGGCAGCCGGACTTGGTGGACCGCTGCCCTTGGCTCTACACACTGGCTCATGCGTGGACAACACTCGGGCCGCGTCAATTGCCACGGCCATCGCCAACAAGCTGGGCGTCGATGTTAGCAAACTACCAGTCATCGCCACCGCGCCGGAGGCAGCCATGGAGAAAGCCATTTCCATCGGCACCTGGGCGGTTGCCATGGGCCTGCCAACCCATGTGGGCGTGGTTCCGCCGATCACGGGCAGTCCGCTGGTCGTTGAGGTCCTAACCAAAACAGTCAAGGAGCTGCTGGGTGGATACTTCATCGTGGAACCAGATCCCACGGTGGCGACGGCGAAAATGATGGAGGCCATCAGAGAGAGACGGCAAGGATTAGGCATCTAAAATACACCGTGTAGCTGGGCTTGTGGAAAGGGAAACCCCCTTTCCATAGGCCTTGCTGGAAGATGAGCCTGAATCAGATCTTGATGAACTACATCATGATTTGATTCTAAGGAAAATAACATGCTCCCTTCTGAGAAATACCGGCAGCCATCGGCGGGGGCCGTGCTGGGTGCGCTCCATGAGATTACTGAGCGTCACGGGTATCTTCAGGCCGAGGCAGTAGTCGAAGCCGCGACGGATCTTGGCATTCCATTAAGCCAGATCTTCAGCGCGGCAACCTTCTACTCCTCATTCAGCCATACACCTCCTGGCCAACACAAACTGCAGGTCTGTGAAGGAACCGCTTGTTACGTGCGAGGAGCGGCCGAGCTGCTGGAAAACCTGATCGCCGAACTTGGCGTCCAGCCTGACGAAACGACGCAAGACCTCCTATTTACACTAAAGAGCGTTCGCTGCGTTGGCTCCTGCGGCCTGGCGCCAGTCGTACGGGTAGGTGAAAAAACATACGGGCGGCTTGAGCCGGCCGACCTCATGGAGATCCTGGAAATGTATCGCTCAGATAAACAGATAGAGGTTGACCAATGAGCAGCACGAAAAACGTAATGTTAGACAACCTAGCTGCCGAGGGAAGAGCGAAACTCTATCCAGGGAAAATCAAGATTACCGTTGGCATGGCTACCTGTGGTCGGGCAGCGGGAGCACAAGAGATTTTCGAAACCTTGGCCCAACGACTTGAGCAGCGCGATATGGATGTCATTCTCGAGGAAACAGGGTGCATCGGCTGCTGTCAGAAGGAGCCACTAGTCGATGTCCGCTTTCCCGGTGGCGGTCGGATCCTGTTCTCTGAGATGAATCGTCCTCGTGCTCGGGCGTTGGTCGATTCGTTGTCTCGCGACGAGTTTCCAGGCCGGCTGCAGCCCTGGGCCTTTGTCGAAAAAGAAGGCACCCTTCAATCGGACCAACCAAAACTGTTTTCGAGAACACCAGCTCTAAAAGATATACCTTCCCTTGGAGAATTACCTTTCTTCCAGCCTCAGAAGAGAATCGTCCTGCGAAACTGCGGCTTAACGAATCCTGCAAGTCTGGCTGAGTACTGTGCTCATGGCGGCTATAAAGGATTGTTGAAAGTCCTAAACTCCATGGATTCGCAGGATGTAATCTCAGAAGTTTCGCTGTCCGGCTTGCGCGGTCGTGGCGGTGGCGGATTTCCTACAGGTCAGAAATGGCAGGTCGCAAGCGATGCCCAAGAAGAAACAAAGTACGTCATCTGCAATGGTGATGAAGGTGATCCCGGAGCATATATGGACCGGACAGTTCTGGAGAGCGATCCCCATAGCGTTATCGAGGGGATGGTTATCGGCGCCTATGCCGTCGGAGCCAATAAGGGATATATGTATGTCCGCGACGAATATCCGCTGGCAATAGCGACCCTGGCCGGCGCAGTTGGGCAAGCCTGGGATCATGGCTTTATTGGCTCAAATATTCTCGGATCGGGTTTCGATTTTTCATTGGAGATCATCCGGGGCGCCGGAGCCTTTGTGTGTGGCGAAGAGACAGCCATGATCTCATCTATTGAAGGTGGCATTGGCGAACCAAGGCCTAAGCCTCCATATCCGGCGGTGTCGGGTCTCTGGGGAAAACCGACTGTAATCAACAATGTGAAAACATGGGCAGCCGTGCCGGTGATCATCACCAACGGCGCCAAATGGTACTCATCCTTCGGTTCGCCAGAGAATAGAGGCACCGTCGTCTTCTCGATTGTGGGCCAGATCGCTAATACAGGTTTGGTAGAAGTTCCCCTCGGCATGACGCTCCATGATCTACTTTGTGGAATCGGTGGGGGAAGCGGAAACGGTCACTCCCTCAAAGCAGTCCAGACCGGCGGGCCATCGGGAGGTTGTCTGCCGGCTGAGAAATTCGACCTGCCCATAGAATATGAACGGCTGAAAGCGGCCGGATCCATCATGGGTTCAGGTGGAATGGTCGCCCTCGACGAGACTACCTGCATGGTTGATGTGGCTAGATACTTCTTGGATTTCACGACTATCGAATCATGCGGAAAATGTACCGCCTGCCGCGAGGGGAACCGGCATATTCGATCGATCCTAGACCGGATCATCCATGGCGAGGCGAGAGCTGGTGATCTCGACCTGTTGGAAGAGGTTGGAGAGAGTGTGAAAGCCGGTTCGCTGTGCGGTCTAGGCCAAACATCACCGAATCCAGTGCTTTCGACGCTTCGATATTTCCGAGACGAATACGAAGCCCACGTTCTCGAGAAGCGGTGTCCGGTTGGAAAGTGCCCAATGGTTCTGGAGGTGTAATGTGGCATTTATAGTGATTGACGGCCAGGAGCGAGAATTTACCGATGGGACATTGCTTCTGGATGCGATTCGGCGGCAAGGTATTGAGCTGCCCACTCTATGCCATTGGGACGGTCTGCCTCCATATGGCGCTTGTAGATTATGTCTAGTTGAAGTGACCAAGGGCAAATCAGTTTCTCCTAGCTCGAATGGTGATAAGCCTCAGATTGTCGCCGCCTGTACCTATCCAGTTGAAGATGGAATTGAGGTAAAAACGACCGGAAGCGCAGCCCTCGCGGTACGCCAGATGATGCTGGAGTTTATGCTTGCCCGGTGTCCTGAATCGGAAGTGATTCAAGAGCTGGCGACCGGCGCGGGAGTGATGACAACCCGCTTCTCTTCAAATAGAGACAATGACGAACTGTGCGTCTTATGCGGGCTATGCGTTCGGGTTTGCCGCGACTTGATTGGCGCTGCCGCCATTGGTTTTATCGATCGGGGTGGAAACAGAGAGGTCGGAACCCCATTTCGCATTCAGTCAGAAGCCTGTATCGGCTGCGGCGCGTGCGTCGCCGTCTGTCCCACAGGCGCGGTCCAGATGGAAGATATAGATGGTACGCGCTTCCTTACTACTTGGAATACCTCGGTCCCTTTACACACCTGTCCAGAATGCGGAGAACCTTTTGCCCCTGAGCCGATGGCCTTTTTGAAAGAGCAAGTGCCTGTTAGCGCCGAGTCGTGGGGTCTTTGCCCCAAATGCCGTCGCCAGGCGACCCTGAATCAGCTGGATTTCACGAGACAGGTTGGCTGAATAGCTCATTTCTCAGGTGAAATAAGTAGTCACCGGACTCTGTACTGCCAGACGGCGAGCTACTAATCTCGGCTGCACCCTAAATAACCTCGACATGGGAGCCGCCCGCATTCCAGTCACGCTTCAGTCCTTTATTTCTGGTGAAAGAGTGATTAATCTTGCTGTCCAATTTCTGCTGTAAGGATACAATCAGCGATTATGCCTCGTGTACTTTTGGCACTCATAGCACTGCTTATCGTTTCCGGTTGCCGGGATCAATCTCCCGAACCGGATCCTGACGGTCAGAACGTTGCCGAGCAGGCGATCCCTGCAACGGCGACCCCAACTGCAACTTTCACACCAACCCCAACGCCAACATCAACCTCCACCCCAACATTCACGCCAACTCCCACAAATACTCCTACACCTACCTTTACGCCGACGCCAACTGCTATACCTCTTCAAGTCTCGGGGGATCCAAGGGCAGCCGTCCTTACTACCCCTTCTTACCAGGGAAATGCACCCTGCGGTATTGTAGATGTCCTTGATTTTCCCATCAATCCGCCGGATGCCTCAAACGTTGCCCGTGGAGGACAGGATTTCGGAGTATTCAGAAGTCGATACGATGGATTTCATACAGGTGAGGATTGGTGGTCTTCACGCGGACACTCTAGCTTCGGAGCGCCTGTTTTCAGCATAGGTCATGGCCTGGTTACCTTTGCCCAACCGCTTGGTTGGGGAAGAGACCAGGGAGTGATCATTATCCAGCATACGCTTTCAGATGGGGGCAAGATCTTATCTTTCTATGGCCATCTCGATCCGGAGAGTTTCGCCATCCGAAGTGGGGAATGCGCCGAGCGAGGTGAATTGCTGGCTAAAATTGGCCGGCCAACATCGACTCCCCACCTTCATTTTGAGATTCGACACCACAACCCCTACGAAACCATGGGAGGTTATTGGTCGCTAGATCCAACCACGGCAGGCTGGGAGCCACCTTCACAGTATATCTGGAACCAACGGATTGCTTCGTCGCCCGGTGTGTTGTGGGCAAGACCTCCCGTGGCCGCTGATTCCGAGGGCATCGGCATCTTCGGAAATCGCATCCTCGTTGGCGTGGAGCAGGATAGATTAACCGGGATCGATGTCACCGATGGCAGATTGCTTTGGAATCATGCTGAATTAGATCGGATTGATGATGCCGTCCTCGATTCCCAAGCTCCAGTTGTATATACGACAAATCAATTTGGACAGATCCACGCTTATGAATTTGCCGATCCAAACAACGAAGATGGTCTTTCTGGTGAAGTTAGCGATGAGCCACTGTGGACCATGGATCATGATATCGTAGGCTTTCCCACCCTCATGCCCCTTCCTGGTGGCGGCGTTGCCTTGTTTACCCGGGACAGGTTGATCGGAGTCACCTCAGAAGGCCGTCTTGCATGGGAACTAGAGCCTATTACTCGCCCAGTTGATTGGATTGAGACCGATGAGGGTCTGCTGTTCACCACTTCGGGGCGGGAGCGCACGGTATGGGTTATTGACGGATCCTCGCCTGAGCCTTGGAACGAGACCTTGACTGGTCACCTGGCATCTGATGGAGAGATGGCCTATCTTTACGGAGAAGACGGGATCCGCCTGCTGGATGTTGCAGCAAGAGAGACCGAACTCCTGTACGAGCTCTCATCAGGAATCCTCGGCATGGGTGATATCGTCGTTTTACCTGATGGAGCCGTTTTAGTTGCTCATGCCGATCAACGAGACCGCCGGCTGATCCTCCTAGATTCCGATGGTTCGCTGCTGTGGGAGCGGTCATATGCAAACCGTGTAGATGGCGCTGTCGAGCTGGTGACTCTCGACGGCCAACCTTATCTAATAGCCAACGATACGGAAGGCGCGACGAGTACGATATCAGTGTTCCACGTTGACGCCCAAAGTGCAGAGCTTACGAGGATTTTTACTGGGGGAACCCGATCATCTGGCCAGCATCCTTCCACCGCCTACACGGCGGGCGACGGCCTTATCGTTATCGACATTGGAGGTGGCAGTCTTGCCGCCTTGGATGTCCATCAAGCAAGAGAACAGATGGCATCTACCAATGTTGCTCCGTAGGTCCGAGACCTCGCTCAAATCCCTGATGGTTGAGCTTTCAGTTGCTGCGGAACACGAATTCACGGCCGTACCATGCGCGCAGTCAGTCGATATGCTCAGTTAGATACAGGGGACGGGTTTACCTCCCTGGGCTGCTGACTCTTTGATCGAATCCCAAAGGTGAGCCATTCGCAGTCCAATCTCAGGTGGGCACGGGTTCGGTACCAGGCCGCTTCTGACGGCTAGGAACTGCTCCCAGACTCCAGAGGAAGGAGGAATTTCCACCGGTTCGAATTCATCGCTACCTCGGTGCAGAATCTCCAACCAGCGACCCCAAACACCGGTGCGAAGAATGGCCTCTTCGCAAAACACGCGTACATCGGAGGCGCAGGAAGGAACAGTCTCCCCCGAACCGTGCAGCGATACCAGCGCGCCAGAAGCAAGCCGGGCCAGGACGACACCATTGATCTCAACAGGTGCGCCGCGTTTATCGAGCCAGGCAGAAACCTCCACAAACTCTTCACCAACCAGGTCAGCGACCGTATTGAGCATATGAGCCCCGGTATCGAATAGAAACCCTCCTCCAGACAGCTCCGGTACCTGGCGCCAGGTTCCATCCGTGTAATCACGCCAATTCTGCCAGACAGTGGCGCTCACGCTCAAGATGCTTCCGAGCTCGCCTGATCGCAGCATCGCCGCCGCGGTGCGAATTTCGGGTGAGAGGCTTCCGTTGAAAGCCACCGTCAACAACCTGCCCGTTTGGTCGCATACGTCTATAAGGCTCTGAGCCTCGGCCGCGTTCATCACCATGGGTTTCTCCAGAAGCACATCCAGCCCTGATTCCAGGCATGCGACGGCCTGGTCATGGTGATAGACATGGGGCGTAATGATGAAGGCCACGTCTAACATGTCTCCGTATGACGCCAGCAGCTCTTCAAGGTTTGGCTCGTTCCTGGGGACTTCCCTTTCTGCTTGGATAAACAACTCCGCTGTCGACTGGTACGCTTCGGCTGAAGGTTCGCAGACAACTGGCACAATAGTATTGTCGAATTCACCCAGAATAGAACGTAGATGATGTTGGGCCATCGAGCCGCAGCCGATAATGGCTAATCTTGTCTGCTCGTTCTTGTTGGATTCGATCGCCATAATTCCTCCGTTTACATGCCGGACATGCGTCGATTCACTAACGGGATTAGTAGACTAGCATCGTCAGGATGATTGCCGGTTGTTCGACTGGATCAATTCGCCTCCACGAATTAGCAATAAGCCTCGGACCATCATCCCCAAGCAATTATAAGCTGAGATCCTCTATATGGTGGGAGATTTTTGCCAGCGCCGGTTCCAGATCCTGAAATCCAGCGTAGAACTCTTCATACAACGACTGAGCCTCGGGATCTGGTGTGAATTTCTCCATCTTCGTCAAGGCGTTCGTTTCCTGCTGAAACATTCCAACCGTCTTTCCAGCCAACTTGCAGGCGCCATAAGCAGCAGATTTCTGTTCTGGGACGAAGAGCTCAACTGCCAGGACGTCGGCCATAATCTGGGCCCACACTCTACTCTTTGCACCTCCGCCGATAAGTCTCACCTCATTGTACATGCCGCCATGCTCCATCACCTGAGCCAACGCGCTTCGGATTTGGAAAGCAACTCCTTCGAGGACGGCCCGGGTAAAGTGTGCCCTGGTATGTTGGACAGATAAACCGATGAAGCTTGCTCTCAGTTTTGTATCCCACTGAGGGGCGTATTCTCCGGCTAAGTGGGGATGAAAGAAAACTCCTTCACTTCCCGGGGGTACTTCGGAAGCCGACTCGTCCATCTTTCGATATATGCCATCCTCCTCAAATTCACTCCAGAAGGCTTTCCTCGCCCAGCTGTACGCACTGGCTCCGTATTTGGTTACTGATCCAGGGTACCAGAGGCCAGGGATCATATGGGGATAGTTCAGGATAGTTGGATGATCGAGGGGCTTATCCAGGACGATCATGATCCGGCCGACGCTGGCGAGTTTAACCACCGCTTGACCGCTTTGCACGGCCCCTGCCCCAAGCAGTTCCGCGGCCGTATCTGTCGTCCCAGTCAGCACCGGTGTGCCTGCCCTTAATCCTGTTTCGTCCGCGGCCTTTGGGGACAAACCACCGGCGATCGACTCGGGTGGTCTCAGCTCAGGTATAGATGAATACGGGAGTCCAAGATCGTCGACAAAGCTCTTAATCCACTCTAACCGCCGGGGATCGTAAAGCAGCGTCCCTGCTGGATCGACAGCGTCAGTAATAAGGGACGGAACCAACCGGTGGCGCACATAATCCTTGGTAAAAAGCAGATGGGCGATGTTGTCCCAAATATCGTGCTCATTGTCGCGAATCCAGAGAAGTTGGGGCCAAGTCCACAAGGGATCGGGCTCATTAAGCGTTCGAAATCGTACTTCATCTCCCCATTTCTTTGTTATTTGACCAACCTGCTCGACGCTCCTCTTGTCCCAGAAGTGTATGGCATTTCGCAGTAGCTTTTCATCTGTGTCCAGGAGCACAGGATTATGAGTCACTCCGACAATGCAGATTGCCTCAATGGCTCTCGGATTGGCTTTGGCTTCGTTCAAAACCCGGCTTGTCGTCCGGCAGAAGGCCTGGTACCAGGCTTCAGGATCCTGCTCGACAAAGCCCGGTTCAGGGTAAATGCAGGGATAAGGCTCGGAATCTGATGCGATTACCCGGCCAAAGTCATCAATCAGAATGGTCTTGCAGCTGCTGGTGCCAATATCTGCACCGAGAACGTACCTGGGCCCCCTTGAGGTCATCGGTTTTCCATCAGGATCGCTCTAGTTCCCACCTTCATCCCTGGGTTATCACAGCATCCATTGGAGATTCCAGTATATCTCAGCACATCGATGAGATGTTGAAGCCTTGTCCTTGCTTCAACGGCCGCTACGCCAGGAATGGTATCGTCTGCGGGCCTTCAGGCAAAACACAGATCCGGGAATCTCTACCATATCTCTCCTGCAATTCCCGGATTGTCGCCTCAATATCTCGGCAAGGTTTGAACAGGGCGTTGCTGATCTGCTCATCGGATAGGTTGTCGCTGTAGACGAAGACATCCGCTCGCTGCTGGATTTGGGCCTGAATCTGGACCTGCCATTGATCTTGGACGGAAAATCCTGATTGGGAGATCATCTCTATGACACCGGCGGGTGAACCGGCTTTCCGCAACAGGTCCGCGTATTGCCCGTGATCAGGTAAGCCGTCTTCACAGGCCGCGGCGATAATTATCGTCCCATTTTCCTTGACGATTTTGCTGGCAGCGCTTATTCCCTTCACCGATTGGTAGAGATTCTGATCGAGTGGGTATCCGCTGTTGGTCGTCAGGACGATGTCGTATGGCGCCTCGACCTCAACCATGGCAGTCTTTTTGACGAATGCACAACCCCTTGCGTGAGCTTCAAGCATATCGCCTGCGAAGATGCCTGTGATCTCTCTGCCGGAGTTAAGGGTAACGTTCAGGAGGAATGTCGGATCAGTCTTCAAGGCCACATCTCGCATCTCTTCCCAGATAGG
>DASRZI010000126.1:0-7534 GCA_035686605.1 Candidatus Zixiibacteriota bacterium | reverse complement strand
TCTTCCTGGCTTCGTGATTTTGCTTTTACGTTGGACTTCGGGGATAGCGTCATCTTTACCGGGCATGTATCGCAGGTAGAGATGATCGCTTACTATCAGATTGCTGATTTATATGTATCCATGAGTGAACACGAAGGATTTGGCAAACCCCTGATAGAAAGCATGTACTTCAATCTACCTGTATTGGCCTACTCATCTACAGCTGTCCCCTATACTTTGGGAGATGCTGGCGTGCTCTTCAGGCATAAGAACTACGAAGCCCTGGCGGAAGTAGTCGATATTCTAATTAGGGACGATGATCTCCGGCAAAGAGTGATTCGCGGGCAGCGGCGAAGAGTCCGAGATTATCTCGAACCAAAGGTCCACGAACGATGGAACCGTTATCTGAAATTGCTAGAAATACACAGTTAACTTGATTTGAGTATCCCAACTACACATTTTTGTATATCTGCAAAGTAAGCATGACATTAAGCACCCGAATTTATTGGCGAGCTCTGGGGCTATCGGTCTACCCATGATGGTAAAAGGGATCCGCGATTTCACATTGGATGATTTGAGCCAATACCTTACTGGCTGGCGGGTTGAAGCGCACGCAGCTGAAACTGTCAAGAAGGAACTGTCAGATTCACTGGAGAAGATTCATCTGCTCTTGGAGTACCTGCCAGCTGACTCTGGCCGGATTCTTCAGGTCGGCTCCTCGCCATTCTTCCTATCGTCTTTGCTAACCCGCTACGGTAATTACCAGTTATCTCTGGTCGATTTCGTCGACTGGGCGGGTCAAAATCCCCAAAATGAATTGACGGCGAAAATCACTGATTCGCTTAAAGAAGGTAAATACACATTATCGTACCGCGCCTTTGACATTGAGAATACGATTTTCCCCTTTTCAGACGGTGTCTTTGATGGCGCGATATTATTCGATGTTTTGCAGCGACTGACGAGGAATCCTATTTTCGTCCTAGCTGAGATATCCAGAGTATTAAAGCATGGCGGCTGGCTGCTGTTATGTTCGCCGAATGCCGCCTACTATGGCAATATGGTGAAAGTATGGCTTTCGCAGAATCCATTCGCTCTATACAGCACACAATCAATAATCGACCGGAATAACCGCCCATATACGACTCCAGAGATAAGTGATCTTTTTGCCGATCTTCATGGGCTTGAAATAGTGCGCATTGACAGTCGATCAATTGGCAATGAAAGCTCTTCGGATTGGAGGATACGGGGTGCTCGTGTGCTTACACACCTGCTCAAACGGGGAAGGCTGAACGAAGAGTACATATTCTGTCTTGCGAACAAACAAGGCGAATTACGACCGTCACGGCCTCAGTGGCTCTACAAAACATACGCACCTTACTATCCTCCAGTTACCAAGCCCTTGGAGCGATCTCGCCTGAGACTTCAGGAGACCCCCCCAGGCCCTCCTCATTTGTCCCGGAGAATATGCAAATTATGCGACGTGCATGACTGGTACGGAACAGAGTGGCTGGGATACCTCGATCAGATGGGCGAACCTTTTGAATCGGGGATTTACCACCGTAAATCTTGGGAATGGGCGCAAGGCCTCTACACTTTAGACCAAATGGGTTTACTTCATGAAGACGCTGCCGCACTAGGCGTGGGCGCTGGCACCGAGCAAATCATGTTTTATCTGGCAAATCGGGTAAAGATGGTGACCGCTACCGACATTTATGGTCAAGGCAGCTTCGCAAGTTTAACTGCCCATGGTGACATGCTAACGTCACCAGAAAAATATGCGAAAATCCCTTACCGCAAAAACCACCTGACGGTCGAGCATATGGACGGCACGAATCTGGAGTACGCTGACGAGTTCTTTGATTTTGCTTTCTCTTTCTCGTCAATAGAACACTTTGGCAGCAAGGCAGCGGCTTCTCAAGCAGTGAGAGAGATGGGCAGAGTAATCAAGCCGGCGGGGATCGTCATCATAACAACCGAGCTGATTCTAAATGGTGCTCGACATCAGAATTACTACAGTCCCTCGGAGTTGATCGAATACTTGGTGGATAGCAGCGGCCTGTCTTTGCTCGAAGATATTGAGTACTCACTTAGCGATGAGACTCTGGCTCAGCCGGTAGATTTTAGTCATCCCGCCTTTAACCACATTAAACCACACGTGATCTGCCAACTGGGCGATGTGTATTGGACATCGGTTTGTCTGGCCCTCGTAAAACCGCCCCCATTATAGCAATTGTTGTTTCTCTACCCTTGTTAAAACACCCGTATGTGACATATTACCCAATACTCATTTCCCATTGTTGTTAGATCAGCGCGACCCTAAACTACTGATAACAAAAGGAAGAAAATACCTGGTCATCGAACGCTGGAATGCGTGTCCGATGAAGAAGTACCTCATTCGACCTTGGCGCTGTCCAGCTAGTCGACGGGATAGCAGTAACATCCCCCCAGCACTTTGTGTGTCATAGACAATTGAATTGATCACGGCGAAGGATTGCCCGTTTTCATGCAGAGGGAATGTGGATCTTTCCAGAATTCGCCCCAACTTACAGAAATTATGAATGGTTGCGTGTGGCAATTGCCCAATTCTTGCCTGAGGGTATGATTCGGGTCTTTGCCGCATAAGGAATGTGTACTTTTTAGGGAAACGAGACGAAATTCAAAAGGTTAACTAAGAGTGACAAATAGTGAGTAATATCGAGTCCACCTCCGCTAAGGCAAAACTCCGGCTCGGTGCCGGCGCGATGGTAGTATTGCTCATTGTGATGGTCTCGGCCTCGCAACCAGGATCTGCTGAGCCGTTGGCGGGATTCGAGCCGGCAAAGTGGACCGTTCAACTGCCCGCCGATCTTTGCCCTGGAGGAAATCACACTAATTGCCACTTTGGCTCACCGGTATTGGCTGATCTGACAGGTGACGGATTTCTTGACATTGTAGCAGTGACCAACAAAGGATTCATCGTCGCCATCCGGCATGACGGAGTCAGGCTCTGGCAAACGGACATAGCTGCTAGCTTCGGCATGCAGCCCGGTACGCATGAGATACACTCCTCACCAGCAGTGGGTGATATCGATGCTGACGGATTTCCTGAAATAGCCGTCGGTGCAGGTACATTGAGACATGAAACCTGCACGCAAGGGGGCGTTATTGTTGTCGACCACAATGGCAATGTGGAACCGGGCTGGCCAAAATTGGCTTTTGATGGTCATACGCCACCCGTAGACTGCGCTGATACAATCATCGCCTCTCCGTCATTGGGCGATCTTGACAACGACGGCGATATGGAAGTTGTCTCGGCAGGATTCGACAAACGGATTTATGCCTGGCACCATGACGGAACACTTCTAGCAGGTTTTCCACCTGATAGTTATCACAGCCTTAGATTTCCCGCTTGGCCCAATCTCTATGGGCTACTGGCCGATGATGTTTGGTCCTCAGCATCTTTAGCAGATATCGATGGCGATGGATTCCTGGATATCGTTACCGGCACAGGTGAAGGCAACTTTGACCAAAGATATGGCGGGGATGCAAATGGTTGGGTTTGTCCTTATGAATCGCCTCCAAGTGACGGTTCTCCAGGATATTGCGGCGGCGCCATCTACGCCGTCAATCGCTTTGGTGAGCGTCTGCCCGGGTTCCCGCGATATTTCCTTGAATCAATGGTTTCATCCTTAGCCATGGCCGATGTCAATGAGGATGGTGCTTACGAGATGTTCATTGGCTTCAGCGACTACTACTATTCGCAAAGTCCTGACCATCCTACCTTCGGATTCCGCTTGGCAGGCCTTGATAGCAATGCCAATGACCTTCCCGGCTGGTCGGGAGGAAAAGCCATGGGTGGTGTTGCGATGATGTCGCCCGCTATCGGTGATATCGCCGGTGACGACGGCCTTGAGGTCGTGACCATGGGCGGTGACAGGAAACTATATGCCTGGCATGTCGATGGAACACCGGTAAGCGGATTCCCGATGTCGCCTCTAGACTTATGGGGTGGATCTCCCGTTACGTTCCATTCCTTTACAGGTCTGGTCCTGGGCGACTATGACGGGGATTCAAAAATGGAGATATTTTTCAACCAGGGTTGGGTCTTAAATGTTGTGGATGGAAATGGCCAACAGTTAACGAATACAACCTACCCAAACGGTAGTAAGCCCGTTTACTACGGGGACGGCATGTTGACCAACACCCCTGCCCTCGGAGATATCGACAATGATGGAAAGTTGGAGCTAGTCGCGACCAACAGCAAAGCAAGGGCTTGGGATTTAAATAACTCTACGAACGAAGCTGATTGGCCAATGTTCAGACATGACGCCCTTCACCATGGAAGAATTCCGAGAAAAGCCTTTGTTGCCGCCGATCCCGACCAACTCCTCATCCATCGAGGGGAAGAAGATACAGGTCCGATTCAAGGAGCCATCGTCGTGTCCAATCCCATGGGTGGTGCGTTCAACTGGAGTGCCACGACTTCTGGTCAAATCTCGGTTACCCCAACGACAGGCACACTTCGCGCTGGTGAAATCGCCTCAGTTTTGGTCACTGTCAATGCATCAGGAGGTTTCGCAGATGGAATCCATGACGTGGGAGAGGTCCATTTTGAAGGATTGGTGATTGGCGAGGAGTCGGAACCTGGCTATGCCTCGGTCTCTGTGTCGGTCTACAAGGGGCTTTTCGATAATTATCGATTAGCTTTCATCAGTCGCCGATAGTACGAACACGTATTTTCTACTTACCAAGACAGTGGATGTCGCACGCTAATTGGCTGTCCAGTAACAACTCTCAAGACGAAATGCTAGGCAGTAATTTCCCGATAGAGTTCTCCTAAATCTCGCAGCTTCTTCTCCCAAAGATGTTCTTGGTACACCTTTTTTCGTCCAACCTCCCCCATTTCTCGCGCCTTACCCGGATTATCTAGCAGAGTCTTCATTGCTGCTGCCAAGGCGATAATATCACCGAAAGGCGCAATTAGACCGTCGCTGCCATCGTCGACGACATCCATAACGCCCCATGTTCTAGATGCGATGACTGGAAGATTATATAACCAGGCTTCAAGGTAAGTGATACCGAATGAATCCGTACGTGAAGGCATGGATAGCATCGATGCCGCGGCAAGAGCATCTCTTTTTTCGGAATCATCAACGGGACCGAGGAGATGAATTCGCTTCCTGTCAGAGTCAACTAGCTTGTCCATATAGGAGCGAAATGTTGTTGAGATGGTTCCAATGAGCACCAGGTCCACCTTATATCCCTGATGCCAAAGGCGTCGTGTGGCTTCGATGGTGTCGAGGGCTCCCTTATCTCGGGAAAGATAGCCAATGAAAAGAATCGATGGATTCTTTATCCCATGTTTCTCTAGGAATCGTTCGCCGTCGCCGCCAACCACCTCTGACGGGTCAACACCCGGACCAACGATTGGGATCTTGTCCGTTGCCAATCCCCGATCGGTGAAGAATCTCTGCTCGGCAGCCGTCTGAGCTATTACCATGTCGCTATCCAGGACAATTTTGATCTGGTGCCGCATCGTATAGAATCGACTGATTGGATCGATGCCAGGTTCCGGACCGGCCCCGAGGTGGGTGAGAGGATAGCAGATGAATGGCGCCCCAATTCTGTGGGCGAAGGATTGTCCCGCAGCCATTATCGGCTCGAAACCTATCGTCATTCCAGCGACGACATCAAAGGTCTGTTCTGTTTCCTCTATCCAACGCCATAAGTCAGGAACCCATGGAGTATAACGAGCTAACCTCATCATCCACTTGGTTGGAATGATGGCTGCCTTGGACATAATCGACAACAGACGTCTTATGCCCGGATAAGCAAGCGGCGAAAGAGCCACATGTCTTACGGGAAATCGTAGAATATCGACTCCGCCCTCCGTATCTCTACTGGCTGCGATTCGCCTGCAACTAGAATCCCAAAACAGCTCGAAATCCAAAGCGTCTGTAGTAACGACAGTAACTTGGTGACCGGTTGCCGCAAGATAGGTGGAGATTTCCTCGAGGTGCTTTTCGGCCCCGCCTCGAGCAGGATGGTAACGCTGGATTAAATGAAGTATGCGCACAATATTACAAACGACGTCAGATAGTCGCGATTATGGGCCAGCAAAATTTAAACACATTTCGGTCTGAATATCGGGCCGCATTCTAGCACAGTTTGCAGTGTCAAGGCAGGAAGCTAAACTTGATTCGTTATCTCAGAAAGGGTTTAGAGAAACCTAGCGAGGTCTATATCTAACGTGCGAATTCTTCACGTGCTTCACCAGTACATGCCAGACCATATCGGAGGGACGGAGTTATATACCCGGGCACTATCTCTGGGCCAGCTTCATGACGGACACCAGGTCGCCATATTCGTGCCCTCAGAAGTCTCTTCAGATTGGCCAAAGCCCGCTGAGGAAGACGGCCTGCGCATCTATCGCTTCCCAGCCGGTCAGCAGAGTCCAAGCAAAAGGTTTCGAAGCACATTCTTCAATGCGAGTATTCAGAATGCATTCACCAGTGTACTTCATAGAGAACGACCAGATATCGTCCACATCCAGCACATGATAGGTCTGCCGGCCTCTCTGGTGGACGAGCTACTAGAAAATGAGATTCCGTACCTAATTACGCTTCACGACTACTGGTACTTCTGCCCAAATGCCCAGTTGCTGACGAATTACGACAATACCTTGTGCGAAGGTCCCGCGTGGTGGTTAAACTGTGCCCGATGTGCTCTCGCCAGATTGGATCTATGGGATTCAACCTTGCTATCTCTGTCTATCGCACCGGTATTTGCTTTGCGTGACAGGAGAGTTTCAAAGGCCTTGAAAGGGGCAGCGAATCTGATCGCCCCCACCCCTTTCGTCCGAGACACGTATGGAAAACAGGGTGTGAATATCGATAGGATAGTAATAATTCCCCACGGCATCGATCCTCCAGACAATGCCTTTCCGCGAAAAGAATCTTTGGACAATGAGCTGCGCGTTTGTTATGTCGGAGGGTTGTCCTGGCAGAAAGGCGTCCATGTTTTGGTTCAAGCTTTCAATGGGCTGGAAGAAGAGAGGTCATCCCTTTCCATATGGGGGGATCAGACGGCATTCCCCGAGTACGTTAGAGAGCTGCGGGAACTGGCTCAACACCAGGGAATACATTTCGAAGGGCGATTATCGCGCGACAAACTATGGTTGGTTCTGGCTGATTCTGATGTTGTGGTCGTGCCTTCTCTTTGGTACGAGACTGCTTCTCTCATAGTCCAGGAGGCGTTTGCCGCCGGCGTACCGGTGGTGGCATCTGGCATTGGAGCATTGAGTTCCCGAGTAAATGATGGCGTTGATGGATTGTTAGTGCCACCGAACGACCCGGAAACGCTAAGAGGAACCCTTCAAAAGCTGATTGACAATCCCGATCTCTTGCGGCAACTGCGTTCTGGGATACAACCTGTCTATACCATCTCCGAACATACTCAAAAGATAATTGAGCTGTATGGTTCAGCGACAGAGGGCTGATTAGAGCAAGCGCTGTATCCTGGCTTTCAGTTCCCACGCTGCCTGCAACTACGATATAATTTCAGCCGTTCTGGAGAG
>DASRZI010000125.1:0-4315 GCA_035686605.1 Candidatus Zixiibacteriota bacterium | reverse complement strand
TGGGGGAAGTATTCCCAGGCCCGGCCATCGGGGCTGTAATCTTCGCGGACGGTGCCCCAGGCGCGCTCGCTCAGGTAGGGGCCCCAATTGCGCCAGTTGGCTTTCCTGGCCTGATGTTCGGCGAGGCGTTGGTGTTCGGCGAGTGGCTGGTATTCGCTGGCTGAGTTGGTCATGTTGGGTGGTGCTCCTGCTCCAGATGATAGTTGGATGCTTCCGGAATAATATAGTAGTCAATCGGGTTTATGCCAATAGATGGCGGATAAAGTGGGGCCGGGAAACGTAAAGGAAGATGGACTGACGTCAAAGAAGAACTCGCTGAGGCGTTAGCTTCCATGGTGGTAGACACCATAGTGGAAGTAGACCAAAGTGCTGGGCTTTACGGCGATAGGGAAGAATACGAGACGGAACAAAAGCGAAAAGTGCTAAACATACTGCTGGCACTGACCAGCAAACTGTCCGACAAGACAAAGCAGCGCATACTTAAAGAAGCGAAAGTGGCTAACCTTGAAGAACTGGCTACCGTGACATGGAAGGCTTTAGAACATGCTTACGGGGCTTTATAAGGTTCCACTTCTAGCATTTGTTTTTGTATATGGGGGGTTCTTGTTATTTTCCGTTGCCACAATTACTCACATTATAAATCCTGAGGGGGGTTAGCTAAGAGATTCAACAACATACCGAGCGAGAAGGAACCGCTGAAGTACGATTTCTTTGGTGAACTCTGTTGTCTGAATTGTAAGAAGTGGCTGTCGGGTCGCAAGACGCACATGATTAACGAAGTTCAACACTTAAAATGCAATAATTGCCAGCACGGGTGGCAGATTGATAGACAGAGATAAATGCGTTGACTAGTTACGAATGTACAACATTATTATGATTTACAATCAGGCCCGCGCCGCAATCCTCGAATGTCAAGTCAACGCCGCCCTGGTCGGGCATGACTTGGGGCCATTCGTCGAAGTGGATACACCACCGCCGGCGGTTATGAGGCCCACTGTCGGAAGTGTGACAAGTCGGTCTGGGTCGTCCGGCAAGAGTTGATCTATTCGCTTTTGGGAGAGAGATGTACTAAAGGGGATAAATAGCGGCGATTAACCTGGTCGGCGAAAAAATCAATACCAACCAATTGCTCCCACGACAAAGATCACACCAAAAACGAATATGAGTGCATTAGCAGCATTTGCTGATTGGCGTTAGTGAATGGTATTATCGTAGACTGAGTTTTACGGTTATTGAGTGTGGTTCAAATGAATTGCTTATCATCCTTCGTCAGTGCACCCCCCAGGAGGTGCATGCCTATTGCTAGAGGAGGTTCAAATGCCCAAGTATCTCGTTCAAGCCAACTATGTTGGTGAAGGAATCAAGGGGTTGCTCAAAGAGGGCGGCTCCAGTCGCCGCACAGCTGTTGAGAAGCTGTTTGAGTCGGTCGGTGGCAAGGTGGAGGCCTTTTACTATGCCTTTGGTGACACCGATCTCTTCGTCATTGCGGATATCCCGGACAATGTCACGGCGGCGGGACTCTCCTTGATAGTCAGTGCCGCCGGGACCGCCACCGCCAAGGTTACGGTGCTCCTGACGGCTGAGGAGATCGACGCAGCCGCGAAAAAGACGCCCAGCTATCGCCCACCTGGGCAGTAAGGGGATCAACCCTAAACCACAGCAGGTGAACTCGCCGCTGGCAATTGAGCCGCTACGTACGGAGGGTTGTGGACGGAATAATGCGACAAATGGCGGCCCAAAGTTGGCATGAACCCGGTGTGGCTGTATCTTTGTTCATAGGAAAGACCCTTCTCTACGGCAAACCACACAGTTATTATAGCATAGGCTTGTGATAGGTCGGTCTGGGTCGGCCGCCAGGGGTTGATCTATTCTCTGTTTGAAGACGCCTGTACGGAACGCCCGCAGCAGAAGGGCCTGTAAATGATGGTTGGCAAGAAGCGAACGCCTGGAATAAGCGAACACTTCTTGGAGGTTGCTGATCCGTGTGGGCGGTTTGAATCCGCCACGAGGAACGGCAGAATAGCTGTTAGCCATCTGGCAATATGTACGACCATCGAACATCTATCAAATACCTAGAGCACCGCTTTCCTCACTTGGCTGAGGATTTTCATGATGAAACTTGGGATGGGGTGCTCTATGTGCAGATAACTGTTGTATTTGCTCATTGGGCGCAGGCAGTCATTGATTCTGGTGATTCACGGATCTGGGCCCAGATAACAGATGCTTTCATTGAGATGTGGAAAGATTGCTCGCCGGATGTAAGGAATGCTCTCGAAGTATCCTTCCTTGAACACCTATATCTCAAGGATCGAAAAAGGAAAAGAGGGCAGCAAAATTATAGGTCATGGGCCTACAAAGCTATGCCTCCGATGATGCGCCAAGCCAAGGAAGACATCGATGATTACAATAAGAAGCTTCATGGCGGCTAACAAGGCCATGAGCAAGACGTCTGTTTTGTGAGGTTGAGGAAGTAAATCTACCGGATAATTATCTATACTAGTGCGCGGATGCCAGGAATAAAGTTACACTTCTTGACGGTTTGTATAACCAGTGACGTCGAGGCGATTCTAAGGCTGCTTTGATCGGAGAGCATAATCAAGTTCTCGACTCAAATATACTTTCTGACGAATTCCTCCTTGACCTTGTGAAAGTCTTGTTGCTCCGATGGAGGTCTTACTAAACTAACACATTGTTTGGGCGGCCGCTTGGTGAACAAGACAGGTTTGTCCAGGTTGCCTGGGGGTTGCTTCGCCAGCCGGGTAGAGGGTAAGGCCAGCGGGGGTGATGTTGCCTTCGGTTTCTGGGGGATGCCTTCCCGCTGGCCTTACCCCTACTAGGTGTGAATTCGAATGGGCCGGGGTGAGATGGGGTAGAGGAGCTGCGCCTGGACCGGCATCTGGCCAGGCGCTGGAAGGCTGTGGTGGGCGGAGGATAAGCATGTCTTTGATCCGCAAGAGAGCGACTGGCAACAATCGCTCAGATATTTGACTTTTCCGGCAGCCAAAGGATGACAACTGATAAACCAATGGGCTACTTGACCTTATTTGCCTCGGCGGTCAAGGATGAAATTATTTGAAGCCGGGCTTGTAGATCATCGGTCCTCTGGTTTATGCCGTGAATTGTGATGAGATCGGCAGATTTAACCTGGTAGGTGCTGGACTGTGGAAAATGAGTGGGTTCATTGGCGGCCGAGTCCAGGGAAGTCTGACCAAAAGAGACGTCGTCAATAAAGAGATTGCTGATTAAAAGGTCATCGTTAAAAGCAGCAAACTCTAAGTCAAAGGTTTTTCCAGAGAAGGCGCTAAGATCAACTGTTCTCTTCATCCATCCCCCAGTGTTATTGGCTGCACATAACCAGTATGCGTCAACAACATCATTTACGCTGAGTGTCACGCCGGCAACATCGTAACCACAATCATCTTCAGAGTCTATCCAAAGCCAATAAGTAAGGGTTGGATTGACAAAGGGAATAGTGACTTCTTGCCAAAGGATAGAATCTTCATTGTAGTCTCCGCCTAGCCATGCGGCCCAGACGCCACCATGGGGCTTGATAGGCAAATCATCCTTATGAACGATTAGCCACCAATAATTGGACGAATATTGACTCCACACCGTCATGCCGGCCTCGAAGTTTCCGTTCTTCAGCAATATCGGAGGGTTGGCTACAATGGGTAAAAATATGTCGTTCGGACCGGCCGAGAGGGATTCGGAACTAACTGTTTGGATCAGCCAAATCGGGGCAATGAAAAAAAAGCCGAGTAGCAGGAATCCGATCAAAGATTTCATTTTAAGGCTCCTGGGAAAGAACAGCGGCACATCCAGATAAAACATGAGAAATGGTTGTGTAAAATGCGGCCGCGAACTGACACTAATGACAGCCAGATTAATTGATAAGCTTGTTGTAATCAAGTAACGAAACTCGTGATTTTGCAGACAAATGTCATTACCCTTCAGATAATCCTGGCTAGGATTGGCGAAGCGGGGAGACGGATCAGGTAAGATAATCGAAGGAGGCGATATACTAGGTGAGGTTTCTTCTCTATCCTGTTCGCAGGTTAAAGGAGTTTAAAGTGTGCCTTTCAGATGTTTGAGGCTTTCGCCGGCCATTGACACAGATGTTTGACAATGATCTAAATCTATAGTATTCTAGTAATAGAATAGTATGACGAAAAAAGTGACAGAAGCGGAACTGACGATCTTACATTTGCTGGCGGAGCGGCCGCGGCATGGCTATGAGATCGAGGAAGTGATCGAAGCCCGGGGGATGCGGGAGTGGACGGCGATCGGCTTCTCGTCGATCTATTATTTGTTGAAT
>DASRZI010000124.1:0-11583 GCA_035686605.1 Candidatus Zixiibacteriota bacterium | reverse complement strand
CTGATCCGTTGGATAAACGGCCGCCCAGTAGAATGCGAGAGCTTCCATCTGCCACGATCCAGGTCGGGGTCGCCTTGCATCTGGCAGCTCCAAGGATATCTCGTTTAAGTCGCCGGGTTTGAGCAAAGCTCCATCAAAGGGAACAATAAAGCGGTCTGGCTGCTCGACCGGACTGGAGTTTACAAAGGTGCCCACCATGGTCCCGTTGATGGACACACGAACCTCCTGCTCGCCCAGCGCACCGGCCAAAATCGCCAGTTCAAAGGGCCCACTAGCTTCGACCTGATCCAACCGGAAGACAAAATGGGTTTCTGGGCAAATTGAACGGCGGAAACCCAGGTGGCTCTTGTACGGCAACCAACCTATCAAAATGGAACGATTGCTCGGCTTAGTAATCGATGGCATAAACACCCGTGGAACATGGGAAGGAGATTTTGGCGCCGGCGCCGGTGTGGTAATGGGGGTCAATCGAGCTTCAGCTTCGACAATTGTCGCCTTCCTGAAATCTAAGGGCTGGTCGGCCGTATACCAAATAAGATCACCCCACCGGTAGCCACTCAGCGTGGTATCGTATGGCAAAACCTCCTGATAACGATGGTAGCTGAATTCGCAGTTACGGCTATTTGTAGCTAAGAATTGCGGGTATCTAAAATAAAATACGTCTCCCAGACCTGTTATTGGTGGCATAGCTACCGGTTCGATGAATTGATTCCAGCCAACAGTATCCGGGTTGAAGAGACCCTGGTAGGTGTTAATGAATATTGCGACCAGGCTCAACAGAGCAAAAGTTGCAAGGGCAAGTCTCTTCGCCGTCGCACCAAGGCGCAGGCGAACCTCGCTCCATATCAAGATGACCAACAGAATGAGAGCCAGAAGGCTCTCGGTCATGATTCGCGGTCCATATGACTCCCCTCCCCACCAAGAGGCTGCTCTTGCCGTGAGCAGTAACGACATTAGAAACCAGCTTAGGGCCATCCAAGCAAGGAGCTGGCGGGTAAGAAATCGTCCTACCAAATAGGCGCCTGGGACTAGGAGCAGGAAGAAGGGGCTGAAGATGAATATGCCGCGAGATGGGCTTACAAGATTGCCCAGCAGACCGATCCAAAGCGGTTCACGTTCGGCTTGAAGCCGAGCTGTCGAATAGTAGATAGGCAACCAGGTGCCAAATTCCAGGCGTGACCCTGTCAGAAATATTAATAAGAATAGCAAGGAGGTCGCGGCTGTGAGAAGAAACTGGCGGCGCTCTTTTAGAAGAAGATATCCCAAAGCGGCAATGATAAAGGTAGCCGACGACGCACGGGAGAAAAAGGCTAGAAACAGGAGAATCCCAAGAACTACCGGATGAGCAGTCGGCGTCTTTCCAGATTCGAAGCGAGCAAGGAGTAAGACGCTCAATCCTATGAATACTGTGCTGAAGTTGACGGTCCAGAGGGCCGTTCCCATGCTGCTGATCAACCCGGTTCCCAGAATCGACACGGCCGCGATGACGATGCTGCTGGTCTCATCTAGAAAGCAGCGGCCGATGCTGTAGATGATCCAGACCATCAATACACTAGCGAACCCAGCCAGGACTTTTTGCAGCAGGAAATTATCCACAACGAGTCGCATATCCATACCTGCGACGTGAGCCATGGCCACTACCGGTAGGGATAGAATTGATGGGCCAACGGGAAAGTAATTGTAAAGGTGCCCGTCCTGCTCGACGATCACACCGGTACTAACGTGACTCTGCATAGACTCGTTCAGTATCAGATCATCCTGATAGGCGTCTAGGCGAATGTTGCCGTTTTCAACCAGAGACTGGGAGACCAACAACGTAAATTTGGGATCGGACCCGGCGGAGGAGTTGGTCGCGTTAAGGACCAATCCAAAAACAAAAAGGCTGATGAGGACCAGAATAAGGCGGTTTTTCATGCATTCACACTTGCGCCGGATATGATAGGGCAAAGGCGGCGAACAGTAAACTTGAACACAAACTCACGGCGGCGTGGATTGACTACCCCAAAAGGTAAAATCGTCAGAGTAGACGTATTTGCCGTCTACCGATAAACTTACACCAACCCTTGGCGGGAGATATCGAAACTCCCAATCTTCGAGAATCTCGACAAGTGAGCCGCTTGATATTATTGCCTTTCTATGCAAGAAGGATAAACAGGATGAAGAAAATAAACAGCCAAATAATTATTGCCCTGCTCGCGTTTCTGCTTATGGTGATCCTGGCCTCTTGTCAGGGCCAGAGTGTATCAGAGGAGACCCCAGAAAATCCTTCCGAAGTAGGCCAAGAAGAGGCCGAAATTGATCAGGAAGAGACAGCAGAAGATACTGCGTCGGAGGAGGTGGTGGAAGAGCCCCTCGTCATCTTGCTCGATAATGACGAAGGTCCTATTACACCTGCAAACTTCAATACCTTTATCGGTTATTGGCTGGTTGGCTACGTATACGACTCGTTGTTTGCCCGAGCGCCAGACCTTTCGATTGTCCCAGCGTTAGCGACTGAGGCTGTTCCCAGTGAAGATGGACTATCCTGGCAAATAACGCTGCGAGACGATGTTGCCTGGCATGATGGTGAACCGTTCACGGCCGAAGACGTCGTCTTCAGCTATAACTTCCTTAAGGACGCTGGCAGGGCGCCTAACCTGGCTGCTGTGGAGAGTGTTGAGGCAACCGGAGATCATGATTTAACCATAACCCTTTCTGAGCCAGTGCCGTTCTTTCTGAGCGAGGGTTTGGCTGGGTATTACATTCTGCCTGAGCACATATGGCGTGACCAAGATCCAGTCAGCGGTGAGCTGAGCCTATTCCAGGGCCAGATTGGCACTGGCGCGTTTTCACTACAAGAAGTGATTCCTGGGGAGTTTTATACTTTTAAAGCCAATCCAGATTACTTCCGGGGCGAGCCCAGCGTGGATACCATCATCGCCAAAATCGTAAAAGACCGCACACAGCAGTTCAATCAATTACAAACCGGAGTAGCCAGTGCGGTTCTCTCATCGGTTCCGCCAGCCCAGGTCCAGCAGCTGGAGGGCAGTGATGACATCGCTCTAGCCAAGGGATCCGATTTCTTTAATTACGTGTTTTACATGAACGGTTCCCGCCCACCATTCGATCAGACCGAAGTACGAGAGGCTATATCAAAAGCTATCGATACCAAAAGCCTGGTGGAAATCATTTTCTTAGGCGAGGGAGTCGAGCTTCCGATCAGCTGGTATCATCCTGACTTGCCCTGGGCCATTAACATCCCGCATGAGTTCGATCCTGACGCAGCTGCGGCTTTATTGGAGGCAGCAGGCCTGGTTGACTCAGATGGTGATGGTATCCGCGAATATGAAGGTGAGCCTACAAGTTATGAGATATTGTGCGATGTCAACAGTCCCGTTGAAATTCGCTCCACAGAGCTGATCGTCGGCTGGCTGGCGGATATTGGTCTTGGTGCGAGCCAAAAATGTCTCGACATTGACACGTCGGTAACCTTGATCTGGCCAAACTTCGTGGCGGTGGCCAATCCCGACTATGACATGGCTATCTGGGGTTGGTCCAGTGGAGTTCAGTTCCAGCGCGGATTCATACGAGGTTTGCTAGACGGCGACTTTGGTGCTACCGGTTGGGGGAACCTGACCGGCATTGCCGACCCAATCTTGGATGAATTGATGGCCGAATACGTCTCGAATCCTGACCCGGAGCGTACCGAGGAATTGGCGGTACAGATACAGGAACGAATAGCCGAAAACCTACCGTTTATAGCCATCATGTCCCCCGGAGGGAATTTCGGCTACAGGCCATCAGATTACAACGGCTGGGAATACATGAACGGCACGGGTATCATGCCCGTGTGGTCCTTTTTACCTTAAGTTTCTGATCGTGTGAACCTAGCGATTCGTCGGCAATCCAGGGTAGGTGACAGCATGCAGTGTGCTTTTTATGATCATGTATGAGCCGTCACTTTCTCTGTTGCGCTCGGTTGTCAGTTCAGACATCAGGTCCGTAACAGCAGAGCCGATAAAGCGCAGCTCTACACCAGCTGCGACCTATAGAGTAAGACTCGATTCTATTGGCGCGCAGGTACCCCATTCGGTACTGATTAAACGCATAGACGATGATTGGCCTGACGATCCATTGGGTCATGAGCGTGAGGTACGCTTCTACCAGCTGCTTCTACCGAGGCTTGACATCGCGCATCCGCACATCTTTTATGCCGGGATTGAGCCAGATTCCTCCCACCAAGTGGTGATCATGGAAGATGTGGGCAATAGTCATCATTTTCCACCGCCTGATCATGTCTGGACACAAAGTGAAATCGAGATGATATTACACGCCTACGCTCGCCTTCACGAACACGGTCAGCACGCATTGCCCTCCCTGGAAGAACGGGGTTGGATGATGGATCGACACGAGAATCGTCTTTATGAGACGGCTGAAAAACTACCGCACATGGTTGAGAAGTTGGTGGCTCAAAATATATGGTCCAAGATGCCAGGCTTCGGCCGGCTGCTGGAGCGAACATTGCACGATGCACAGATGTTTTCCTCCCATCCGGTCACCGTGCTGCACAACGATGTCTATCCGCCCAATTGTGGCCTACCGATGACCAATACAAGAGACGTTACCCTTCTCGACTGGGAGATGGTTGGTTGGGGCCTTGAAGAGTTGGACCTGGGTTTTATGTTCCTGCAACCTTTTGGAAGCCACAGGGTTTTGGATCGAAAGGAAGCCAACTCCTGTTACTGGCGAGAACGCGAGCGGCTGGGCAGCCCCGGACACTCTAGCGTAGAGCGTCAAAAGCGGCAGGAGTTTGCTGACTCTTTATGGTCTCTATGGCTCATCCCCGTCGCGTACCGCATGGCTGAGTCTCCCTACCCGGTCGGCTCAACCCCCAGGAATTATTGGACCAGTATGTTCAAGGTCTTGGGCGATCGCCTTCAAATACTTTCCCATGCGGTCTGATTCTCGGCAACCTGGAACTGGCTTGGTCAACAGGCTGCTGGCCTATTTCGTCACCTTATTTCTAGCTCTCACCCTAAATTTCTTCTTGCCTAGAGCAATGCCTGGCGATCCAATGGCCTTGGTTGCAGGGAATTCGGTGCGCCAGATGGGCGCTGAGCATATCGCCGAATTGAGAGAGTCGCTTGGTTTGGATCGACCCATAGGCGAGCAGTATATACGTTATCTCGGACAACTGATTCGAGGTGATCTTGGTCAATCTTATCGATATAGCGGGGGTCTTTCTGTCGTCAAGGTATTGGCCGATCGATTCCTGTGGACCTTTATGTTAGTGCTCGTTAGCCTAACCATCGCCACGATCATAGGAACCCTGTTGGGCACTTGGGCAGCCTGGAGGCATGGCACCTGGCGTGATGTCGGATTACTTTCTGGGTTGTTTGCCTTGCGATCAATACCAGCATTCTGGTTGGCTATGATCCTAATTCCGGTTTTCGCCGTGCAATGGCGGTTGCTGCCGGTAGGTGATTCTTACTCCTTTCCTCGACCGGAGGGTTTTCGTCGCGTGACCGATGTGGCTTATCATGCCATACTGCCCATCACAGTTCTCACATTGGCCTATATTCCTACTCCCTTTGCCATCATGCGCTCATCGATGCTTGGCGTGGTAGGTGCAGACTATATTCGCACAGCACGTGCGAAGGGTCTTTCAGAGCGCGCCGTTTTGCTAAACCACGCGGCGCGCAATGCCTTGCTGCCACTGGTCACTATTGTGGCTTTAGACTTTGGGCAGTTACTGGGTGGGGTCCTAATAATTGAGACGGTCTTTAACTATCGAGGATTAGGGAGCATGATGTTTGAGGCGGTAAAGAGTCGCGACTACCCTCTTCTGCAGGGTGGTTTTCTGCTGTTTACCTTTGGGGTATTGACCGTCAACCTTCTTGTCGACTTGCTTTACACAAGACTGGATCCTCGCGTGCGCAGAGGTAACGAATGAGCCAGACGGACGTCAGTTATGGCCACCTTATTCCGATGCGCACCTCGCGCAAGCCCCGGCTCTCGCAAGGTCTGTACACTGTGGTAGGCCTTGCCGGTGGCTTCATCTTGTTAGTCTTAATAGTATTCGCCCTTTTCCCTGAGAAAATAGCGCCCTTTGACCCTTCAGAGACGGTAGCGCGTCCATTCTTGCCACCCAGCGGAGAACACCCTTTGGGTACGAATGACATCGGCCAGGACCTATTCAGTGAGCTTATCTGGGGCGCACGTGTCTCATTACTAACTGGTGTCCTTGTTGGATTGGTGGCGGTGACGATTGGGAGCATCGTCGGCCTATTTGCTGGATATTACGACAACATCGGCAGCACCTTCTTGATGAGAGTCGTGGACCTCACTCTGGCACTTCCATTTCTACCGTTGGTCATATTGATCGGCGCCTATCTAGGACCTAGTTTTCGCAATATCATCATTATTCTCATATTAGTATCATGGGCTGCTCCAGCACGATTGATTCGCTCCCGCGTTCTGGAGACAACTAGCCAACCTTACGTTGAGGCTGCAATCGCCACCGGCAGCAGCGACAACCGCACAATCGTAAAGCACATCTGGCCAGCGGCGCGAATCATCGCCTTAGTCCAGGTAGTCATGGTCTCTGCAGCTGCGATCTTGGCCGAAGCCAGCCTGAGTTTTCTGGGTCTAGGTGACCCCTCGGCTAAGAGCTGGGGGACTATGCTCTACTTTGCCCAAGCTAGTGGCGCGTTTCTGGGTGATGCCTGGAAGTGGTGGGTCGTTCCCACTGGGATAATGATATCCTTGACCGTTCTTGGACTAGTGCTAGTTGGCTATGCCCTTGAACAATACATGGAACCGAGTCTTCGCAGGAGATAAGCAGTGCTGGAAAAGGACTCATTGCCCAGTGGATACCGATTAACGCCAGAAGAGGATTTCTTGTGGCAATGTGCCCGTCACTGGCGTAATCCATCGATGTTGGAAAAAACCGGTCCGTTAAATTGGGACATCGTGGTAGAGATCGGTCTTGCCAACCGGATGCAGACGCTTCTGTTCGGAATTCTGGGAACCACTTGCCTAAAGGACAATCTATCAAGCGACTCGGCTAATCAATTGAAGAAATGGGTGGCCAGGCACGAATACAATGCCCAGCTTCTCGGGGATGCTCTGCGCCAATATCTGCAGCACGCGGTATTGCACGACCACGAGGTTGTCGTCATCAAGGGACTGTGGCTCTCCGAAATAATCTACGGACAATCCAGCATGAGGCCGGGGGCCGACATCGACCTCCTAGTTCGCCGGTCAGATATACCCCTGTCCTTAACAATCCTTGAAGATGAAATGGGTTTTGGCACTTGGTGGCGGCCGCTCCTGGACGATCGCTATTATCAGCGACATCACCTGCACCAGCAGCGTTGTAATCACGACCGCTCGATCTGGATCGAGCCTCACTGGTTGTTAGACCACCCTTATACACAATTTACTATCGACTACAATGCGTTATTAAACCGCTCAAAACCGGGACGGCTTTGGGGTTTACCGGTGCAGGAACTCAGTCCGCCTGACCAGTTGCTGGTTCTATCAATTCACCTAGTTAAGCACGCAGTATATCTACCCAGCGTTGTCGATCGAGGCGATATGACCCGGCTGATCTTAGCAGACAATATGCTCCTTTATTATCTGGATGTGGCGGAAGTTGTCGGCCACTATCAGAAAGAATTAGATTGGGATCAGGTGGCTGCCCTGGCACAAGAGACTGGCACCGCCGGTGCGCTGGGTTCTGTACTGAAAATCTGTCACGATCAGCTTGCTGTACCTGTTCCAGATTCGCTTCTCTCCTCACTATCGGTAACCCGTCCGAATCAATTTACAAAATTGATTATGTCCCACCTAGCCGATGCCAAAATCAGTAAGATTCAGGGCCAGAAAACCAACAAGATCTGGTCTTTCCTCCTGGGCTATAATTCATCCATTGTGTTCCGGCCGATCCGCTTGCTTGATTTGATCCATTTCATGTTTCCGGGTGGAAATTACCTTGAGAGACGTTATGGAGGGGCATCATTGTTCATCCGCGCAACTCACCTCATTAAGACCGCTGGTCGATATATGTTAGTCGGATGGGACACACTCTACTTCAGCCTTAAGCGTAAGATTGAGGTATGGAAACTCGATCGGCAAGGTTTCGCCTGGCCTGAGCTACCGCTGCTTGATGAGTGAATCCGACGGGTCAAGTAAGCGATCGAGGCGCTAGTCATTGACCTCCAGCCAACGGCCTTTCCTGTCCCCACGAATACCTTCAACCATCTGGCAATTGGTTTTTCTGTTTGCGGTGGATATGTTTACTAATGGGATCGACTTTCTCTTCCATATCTACCTGGGAAGGGCATTGCCCCCAGCCGGCTTCGCTGTGGTGCAGACAGCAAACTCCGTACTCCTCGTCGTGGTCACCGCCTTCGCAGTGCTTCAACCGGTGGTTGCCCGATTCGTAGCCGCGGCGACCGTTGAGGACGAGCAAATAACTCCGCGGGCTATCTTTCAAGGCTATTTCCGTCAGAGCATCATTCTCGGTATTGTCCTGATTGCTATCACTTTTTTCCTTCGCCAATATATTGGCCGATGGCTCAACATTCCCGTGGCTGCTGCGACAACAATGTCAATGATGGCGCTTCTAGCCTTGACACGACCTGTCGTAGCCGGCATGCTGCAAGGATTGCAGCGCTTCCTTGCCTTTGGCTTAACGCGGACTGTATATGCCTTGGCCCGCTTCACCGCGGTCCTTGTGCTGATCGGAATACTGGGAGGTGGGGCGGTCGCCGGTGTGATCGCCATACCGATAGGGGGCTTGGTTGCATTAGTGGCAGGGCTAGCCTTTTTGGGTGCGGACGTATGGAAGAAAACAGAGAGGGTACCCCGTTCCATGGTGTTGGATGGCTGGCGGCTGTCGGTGGCTGCCTTATTAGCCTATACCGCCTTTATGGGCTTGCAGAACAGCGATTTAATATGGGTTAATCGGCTGTTCGAGGCTGATGCAGCAGGAGCCTACGCCTCGGTCGTGGTTCTCCGGCGTGTAGTGTCTGTCCTGCCTGGTGCAGTCATTGTAATCTTTTACCCACGGGTAGTGGCCAAAGTGACCCAGGGTATATTGCCGGACAGCCTGCTAGCAAAGGCGGCGATCTTGGTGGCAGGTGCCGGTGCAGTACTTACCGTTCTATACTTCGTCCTTGGACCGGCGATTGTGGACATCATCTTTGGTTCGGATTATAAGGACGCTGGAGCCATATTGGGTTGGATGGGCGTTTCCATGATAGGCTTCGGTCTTGGCGTTATCTGGCTTAACCTGTTCTTGGCTACGCGTCCATGGCCTTTTGTGGCAGTGCTTCTGGCAGTACTTCTAGGACAGACTGCTCTGCTGGCATCAGTCTCATCATCAATCGCCGAGGTTACGGCGATCTTTGGACTCAGCGGCTGGATCATAGCTATTGGTGGTCTTATGCTTTATCTCGGCTGGCTTCGCCCGCTCCTGGCCCGTCAGAATGAAGAGAAGGAAATTGTTGATGGATAATAGTATGCTGTTCATCAGGCATAAAGACGGGCTTGAGGATTTCTGGGGAAGGAGACGCCATGGCCCAAAATTTGAACGGCTTTTTCACGTTTGCGGCCGTCCCGTGGTAATGACCGCCAACCAGCCGCGCATTCTAGCAGCAGTCGATTTCGTCGCACCTCTTTATTCGACCGCTGAGCCACTTGACATCCCCCCATTTCACATCGACCTTGTCGTTAGCGACTCCGTCTCCAGCCCCGAGAATCCGCCCGATAACCTAGTTGATAAAATCGAATATGTGGGCCATGGATCTTGGGCAATGATCGATCTCGCGGGTTGGGGATATTGCTACATTGATTTGGACGCAAAGAGGGCTCTGGCCGTTGTAAAACCCGGATTGGCCGAGCAACCGACGTTGTTGGGTCGCTATCTGCTAAATACCATCCTCACAAATTTCATCATCTCCTCGGGTTTTGGTATGCTGCACGCGACGGCGCTTTTACGCCAGGGACATCTCTACCTTCTCATGGCACCCCACAACAGCGGAAAGTCTACTACCGCGCTGCATCTAGTTCTTGCTGGCTATGACCTTGTATCCGACAGCATGATCTATATCTGTAAAGAAGAGGAAAAACAAAGGATATTCGCCTTCCCGGTTGGCCGGGTGAATTTAAGGCCGGATATGTTGGATAGTTTCCCCGAGATGAAGTCGTTCTTGGAACGCGAGCGTGTGCGCGGTGAGCTGAAGTACGCCGTCAACCTGCGAGCGTACAATCCAGCCCTGGTTCATACCGAGTCATTTCTGCCTGATCGAGTCACGTTATTTTTGCTTTCTCGAAGCAGAAAGCAGCGCACAGTAACAAAATCCGCCGATTCAGATCAAGTCTGGAATGCAGTGATGAAAAACAGCCTCTTCTATGACGGGGAAGCTGTCTGGACACATAATATGGCCCAAATCGAAAGCCTATTGCAGGCAGCCAACTGCTTTCACCTCTCTGTAGGAACGGATCGGGCCAGTCTTTTGTCCGCCGTCAGTTGAACTCAACCTCTTAAAAATCGACATATGGCCACTATCGATTGAATCACCGCTGACCCCCTCGTCACTTATGAGCAGTATTGCTAATCTAGAGAAATAGTGACTGTCACCTCCAAGGTGACCGTCACTTGGAGATGGTCGTGAAGTTTAAGGGTAGCCTGGCGGCGCCGGAGTTTGCAGCGGGGTATTCACCCAGTCCGGGGGCTCTTCTATTGGATAGAGGGCTGCCCGGAAAAATGACAAAGCCACATACTGCCATGATCCAGGACGGGGTCGACTAGCATCTGGCAGCTCCAAGGTTATCTCGTTTAGGTCACCGGGCTTTAGCAAAGCTCCATCAAAGGGAACGATAAACCGGTCTGGCTGCTCGACTGGGCTGTTATTAACGAAAGCGCCCACCATAGTCCCGTTGATAAACACACGAACCTCCTGCTCGCCCAGCGCACCGGCCAAAATCGCCAGTTCAAAGGGCCCACTGGCTTCGACCTGATCCAACCGGAAGACAAAATGGGTTTCTGGGCAAATTGACCGGCGGTAGGTTAACTGGCTCCATTTATCATAAGACCGCCAGCCAATTAATATGGAAAGGTTGCCGGGCCTGGTAATCGATGGCGGATACACACGCGGTGGGTAATTGTTGGAAGCAGTCATGGGGTCCGGCGGGGGATTGGGGGACAGACGGGCTTCAGCCTCGACAATGGTCGCTTGTCTGAAATCTTGGACCTGGTCGGCCGTGTAGCGGATGGGTTCGCCCCACTGGTATTCCTCAAGCGTCGTGTCGTAGGGCAATAACTCTTGATAGCGTTGGTAGGTGAAGTCGCAGTTTCGCTGGTTTGTAGCCAGGAACTGCGGGTTCTTCCAATCGAACAAATCGCCTAGCCCTGTTATCGGAGGTTTCGCCAAGGGTTCGACGAAGAGATTCCAAGCCGCTGCGTCGGCGTTGAATAGACCGTGGTATGTGTGAACGTAGATGGCGAACAAGCTCAAAACAACAAAGGCTGCGAAGGCTATTCTTTTTGCTTGTATACCAAGACGGCCGCGAGCCTCGCTCCAGATCAATATGACC
>DASRZI010000123.1:0-8878 GCA_035686605.1 Candidatus Zixiibacteriota bacterium | reverse complement strand
GCGAACGCTTCATGCCCAGTGCCTGTGAGGTAGATATTGCCGGAGCGATCTCAATGTATACCTTGTTGCTGGCTTCTGGGAATCCGCCAGGTTTTCAGGATTGGAACAACAACTATGCGGATGATCGTAACAAATGTATCAACACCCACTGTAGCAATTACCCGGCAAGCTTTATGGGAAGAGAAGTTGAAATCTCCAACCTGGACGTCCTTGGGGCTAGTTTAGGCCCTGACCGCTGCTTTGGGGCCATAAAGGGCCAGGTCGCTGCAGGACCGATGACATATTTCCGCATGTCGACATTTGATTCAGAGGGTTCCATCAAAGCATATCTTGGTGAAGGTCACTTTACTGACGATCCGGTGGGAATTGACGGTGGCGCGGCCGTATGCCAGGTAGAGGATCTTCAAGGTCTGTTAAATTATCTTTGTAAGAACGGCTTTGAACACCACGTAGCGCTGACCCGGGACCATTGCGCGGATGTACTTCAAGAAGCGATCACGTCTTACCTAGGTTGGGATCTTTACCAACACAGTAGTTGATCCCGGTTGATGTACTTTCACAATTGGTAAAATTGATTATCGCCTAATCTGAGCGTTATTCATTGGAACTAAGGCTGTATAATCCAGAAAACTATCGCGTTCGATTTATGCTTCGGAGAATCAATGACTGAAGAGATGCCGGGCTCAGACATCACCTACGCCGTGACTGCCTCACCCAATTTTGCTCAAGATGGGATCTGTTTTGCTGCACAACGATCGGGTCTTTACCGCTCAATCGATGGTGGCATAACCTGGAACATGGCATATGAGTCATTGAACCTTACTGCACCCTTGCTCACGATGTCGGTAGTTGTTTCCCCAAATTTCGCTTCGGATAGAACTGTTTTTGCCGGCGTGGCAGGTGGAATTTTACGCTCCTTTGATGGGGGTGAGACGTGGGATGTGATTCATTTTCCTTCGCCACCCCCTCTGGTTTCAGCCCTCGTTATCTCCCCTGATTATGACCGAGATGGCGTGCTGCTGGCGGGCACAGTTGAGGATGGTATCTTTAGCAGTTCCAATCGTGGTGGAAATTGGACGGCCTGGAATTTCGGCCTGTTGGACCTAAACATTATCTGCTTGACCATCTCTAAAACTTTTTCGGAAGATGAAACATTATTCGCAGGGGTTGACTCGGGTATATTCCGCAGCACAAATGGGGGTCGGGCCTGGCGCGAAGTGGATTTCCCCATTGACTTGGCCCCGGTTCTCAGCCTCGCCTTGTCGCCCAATTATCGGAACGACGGAACACTGTTCGCGGGTACGGAATCCCAGGGTTTATATCACTCAGTGGATAACGGTCGTAACTGGATACGTATCGGTGAGGAGGATATCCCTGATACCGTAAATGCGCTCCTTCTATCACCGGAGTTCCCGGATAAAGGAGACATATTGACGTTGATCCACGACAAACTGCTTTTGTCAGAGGATAGCGGCCAATCTTGGAGTGAATTGAAAGCAGGCGCGGCGCTCGCTGAGAACATGGTCTGTCTTGCAGCTCCCCAGGGATTTGATCCCAATGCCTCTCTGCTCATTGGTCTTGCGGAGGGTGGGGTTGTGTCAATTTGAAGGTTGCGTAGACAACACAAATGAACTGTGGGTAATCTTCTCGCTTGAGACTTTCGAGAGAGGTTCTAGATTGACCCCCCTTCACAACGCTCTTATTTTTGCCTTCAGTCAGTAAAGAGATTAGTGATTTACCGAATCGACTCTTGGGACTTAGTCAGCTGGTTTGATTCTAAACGGCGTTTGCACTAAATACCTAGTCGGTTCCTCTCTAGAATCTCGTGATAACCCTGAGCGGTACCGGGTACGTGGCCTGGAATTGGAAGAATCCGCTCGTGAATCGTATCAATGATCCACTCTTTCTGGGGGAAGAAAAGATCCTCCATTTCAGCCGGTGGCGTAATCCAGTTGCGAGCTCCGACAACCGCTACAGGCCCATCTAAGTAATCGAAAGCCAGCTGACTAATGTTAGAGGCCATCGTATGCAGGAATGATCCGCGTTCACACGCATCAGAGACGAGCACTATCTTTCCTGTCTTCTTAACGGAAGCGATGATCGTTTCATAATTAAGGGGGTTGATGAACCGAGCGTCTATGACTTCGGTTGAAAGACCATACCTTTCTTCCAGTTCGGCCGCCGCCTCTAGTGCCCGATATAAGCTGGCTCCAATGGTTACGATGGTGATGTCTTGTCCCGGGCGACGTAGGGCCGGTTCACCCATCTCTACTTCATAGTATTCAACCGGCACACCTCCCTCTACCAGAGTTTCCGGCTCTTTATATAAACGCTGACTCTCAAAGAAGACGACAGGATCTGTGCCTCTCAGGGCTAAATTCAGCATACCTTTCGCGTCGTATGGCGTTGCCGGGAACATCGCCTTTAAACCAGGGATGTGAGCCACCAGCGAGGTCCAGTCTTGCGAGTGTTGGGCGCCATATTTGGCGCCAACGGATACGCGTAATACAAGAGGCATTTGTAACACATTTGCCGACATGGCTTGCCACTTGGCCATCTGGTTGAATATCTCATCACCGGCTCGGCCCATGAAGTCACAATACATGAGTTCGGCCACAACGCGACCGCCTGACAGCGCGTAACCAACGGCCGAACCGACGATGGCTGCTTCTGATATCGGCGAATTAAACAGCCGGTGGTAAGGCATGCACTCTGTGAGTCCCCGGTACACACCAAAGGCGCCACCCCAATCGCGATTTTCTTCCCCATAGGCAATCATTGTTGGATCTTCATACAGACGGTGCAGCATTGCTTCAAACAAAGCTTCTGAATATGAAAGACAGCGGAGTTTGGGAAGGGCTTTTCCGTCTTCCAGTCCGAATCGATATTTCTTGCTCGTAATCTTAAAGCGGCTTTCCTCTTTGGGAATCAATGCTTCCGGTACACCTTCTGCAAACCTCTCTACGAATGTGTTAGAAAACATCATATCACCAACACTATTTCCCCTAGGACTAATCCTTGGTGATGTTTCCAACGATGATGCCGATCTCAGAGCATTGGTAATTCGCTCAACCGAATCCTGGTGAATATTTTCTAATGTGCTATCGGTTGCATGGCCGTTCGGTTTAAGGTATTTTCCGAACCCTGCTATTGAATCGTGTTCTCTCCAGAGAGCAATCTCATCTTTATCCCGGTAAGATGAAGCATCGGAAGTCGAGTGACCAATATAGCGATAAGTTGTCGTATCAAGGAGAACCGGTCCTCGACCTTCCAACAAGATTTTCTTTTTCCGTTCGATAGCATCGGCAACGGCAATTGGATTGTATCCATCCACGCGTTCAGCGTGCATGCCTTCAGGATTGACACCAGCGCCAACTCGGACGAGTGCGCCAAAGCCCATCGTTTCGCCCACGGTTTGACCGCCCATGCCATAGAAGTTGTTCATGAAATTGAATAAGATAGGCGGTGCGCCACCTAATTCCTCATCCCACAGAGTGCGATACTGATCCATGGCTGCAAAGTTCATCGCTTCCCATACTGGTCCACAACCCAGAGCAGCATCGCCGATGTTAGCGATGCAAATTCCAGGTTGTCGGTTGACCCGCTTGAAGAGGGCTGCGCCGGTGGCAATGTCGGCCGATCCTCCAACGATGGCATTGTTAGGCATCACACCAAAAGGAGGGAAAAAGGTGTGCATGGAACCACCCATGCCCTTGTTGAATCCATTTTCCCGGCCAAATATCTCGGCCAATGTCCCGTATAGTGTGTAATTCACGGCCACGTCCTTGACAGAGCCATTCGAATAGGTTTCGATGGCTCGCAACAATTTGCCGCCCATGTAAGATTCCATAATCTGGATCAATTCATCATCACTCAATTGAGCAATTGCTGAAAAGCTCTTGGCCAGGATTTCTCCATGGCTCCGATGGGATCCGAATATGAAGTCGTTGACTGTAAGGTGGAAACTTTGTCCAACGGCAACCGCTTCCTGGCCAACGGACAGATGGGCTGGTCCTAAGTGATTGTATTCAACCCGTTCGTAGACGCCTTCTATCTTGATCCGGTCAAGCATTGTCTCAAACTCACGAATGTAGACCATATCCCGGTACATACGGTTGAGGCTATCTGTACCGTATTTCTGTGCCTCTGCATTTGGATCAGGGACGTAGGCATTCATTGGTATTTCCGGGAAATGAAGGACCGACGGTTTGCGAACGTCAGCTGGGTCAACTAAGATGGTTTTCGGCATTTATCGTCTTCCTCATGTCACTATTCTTGAAGTTGTTGTAAAGTGTTTAAATATCAAACGGCTCTCTTTATCACCTGGCGGTAATGGTCTGGCTCTAGCTACAAGGCCATCAATAGCTCTAAATCAGAAAGATTCTCTGATAGGGTTTGCAAGAAGCGTGCACCCGGGGCGCCATCGACGACCTGGTGATTAATGGTTAGAGACAATCCAATGTGTGGAAAGAAGTGGACTTCCCCGTTTACTTCAACCGGCTTTAGGTTAATATTGCCCACGCCCAAAATGCCCACCTGTGGTGGATTTAGGATCGGTGTGAAATCCTCAATGCCATAAGCGCCTAAATTGGAAACCGTGAATGTGCCCCCGGCAAGTTCATCTGGTGTGATGTGGCCTTCCTGGCAAGCAATAGCAAGTCGCTTTGCCTCCAATGAAAACTGCCTGAGGCCAAGAATATGTGCGTTTCTGATCACCGGTACAACCAGGCCTCGCGATGTGTCCACGGCGAGAGCGAGATGGACAGCATCGTGCTGGAATATCGATTCGCCATTGAACAAGGCATTCAACTCAGGATAATCGGGTAATGTACGAGAAACGGCGTAAAGTATCAGATCACCAATGGTCACCCCACGCAATCCGAGTCTTTCGGAGCTGTTTTTTAACCTTTTCCGATAAGAAATTAGCGTTCTGGCATCGGCCGATGTATTGAGCGTGAGCTGGGCGGTCGTCTGCACAGAGCTTAGCATCCGCTCGGCAATCACCCTGCGGATACCTTTGATAGGGATCTCACGAACCTCATCTTGCGTCCTGATCGGTGATTCGGTGGCAACCAGGGAGGCTTGTGGTGCATCAATCCCAGGAACTAAATCTTTGGAGGTGATCCGACCACCAACGCCAGATCCCGTCTCTGGTACAATAAAATCTCCGTTATCCATCATGCGTCTGGCCACTGGTGTTAGATGGGATTGAGCAGGCACTGCCAGAACATCACGCTCGATGATCCGGCCATCCGGTCCAGAGCCATTAATTTTTGCCAATTCCACACCCTGTTGTTTGGCCAGAATTCTAGCTCGTGGCGAGATGCCTGCTATCTGTGGAACTGAAGGGGGATCCGGCGCCTGAGACAGTTGCGTCATCTCACCTGGTTGAACAGGTGTAGATCCAATAGGAATATCTTGTTCAATAGTTCCAGGTCGGCTTACCTGAACACCCGCTGGGGCCAATCCAGCGATATCATCACCAGGTTCTCCAATGGCTGCTATCGGAGTTAATACAGGAACATCGTCCCCTTCTTCAAAATAAAGTGACAAGATAGAACCGGAGGCGGTACTCTCTACCTCCAACGTCGCTTTATCAGTTTCAACAACGCATAATACATCTCCAACAAAAACTTGGTCGCCAACGCCTTTCAGCCATTCCACGATAATGCAACTCTCTACAGTATTTCCCTGTTTTGGCATTATTATTGCTGAAGCCATTCAATCTTTACCCCAAATATTCAATCATTGCTGACTGGTCAGACCTTCAAACGATTGCTCACTTTGTTCTAAACAAGTTTGAGCTCTATCCCTATGGAGCGAACTTGTTCTGCCAATTGAACTGGAGCATCATCGGATATTATCTGATCTATCTGGTCCAGTTCAGCAAAAGATGCCAATCCTATTTTGCCCCATTTGGTCGAGTCAAATACTGCTATCACCTGGTGACACATACTTATAAGAGGACGCTTCACTTCTGCCTCGTCAACACTTACATCGGTCAAACCGGCTTCTAAAGTAATACCATGGACACCGAAGAAACCTTTTTGAATATGGAAATCGCGTAGCATCTCTAAGCCATCAGTTCCAACAAGAGAAGCGGTATCACGTCGCAGACGTCCGCCGGTCATAACCACTTCCGATGCCGGAGAATCTAACATTTCCTGGGCAACAGCAAGGCTATTGGTAATGATGGTCAGATAACGATGCTTCTTAAGATTTTTGGCGATGGCCAATGTCGTACTACTTGTGTCTAGGAAGATCGCATCGCCATCGTTTATATTCTCGGCGGCTGCCCGGCCAATGCGTCGTTTTTCCTGTTCCCGGAGCTGAAGTCGAGCGGTTAAAGATAAAATCGTCACTCTTTGATTGTTGGGCACAGCGCCGCCATGCGTCCGGACAAGCAGCCCTTGGTTTGCGAGGGTCTGTAAATCTGACCGGATTGTTACCCCAGAAACTCCAAAGCGCTGACTCAGTTCAGAAACAGAGACACGCTCCTTTTCTGAGACCAGCCTCACTATTTCGCTCTGTCGTTCTTGCAGATAGAGATCCTTATGGGTTTTCATTGCTCCGATATTTCATTTCTCATTATAATCTTTCATTTACTTCCTTTTTACAGTAAAATGAAATATAAGTCAAGCAAATCAAATGCTCGCAATCAGGGAAAAGAAATTAATCCTAATCCTCATACCTCTCTCCCAGCCCTAAGTACATGCAAAAAGATTATGCGGGGTTCGTCCATAGCGCTTACAAGATTCGCCCCGGCGACTCAGTGATGCGGCTGAAGATGCCCGTCATGGTTAATCCATCAAGTCTTATTTGTACGTACTTAGTTGAAATACAAGGATAAGTTGATAAACGACTTATTGGGAAAAGTATGCCAGGACTCGGGACTCCAACAAACTAAAGATTTCGAACATGTTGGTTATGTGTAATTGGTCTGGCAGTGAGCTCAGTAAGGCGATGATTGATTCAACTGACCTGGTAAACCAGCAATTACGCTGTCGTGGTCTGATGGAATCGATACCTCAACTCAGACATCCGAACAGTGATTTTTAACTGTCTGAAGGAAAACCTCGTTTGGGTCTATTAAAATGACCGGATACTGTTGGCGAAGTCAAGATGGGGCTAAAGCCGCAAATCTCGAGGTTCTTGTTGTTGTTCGAGGGACGTCATCAAACCAGGCAACAAGGCGATCAAGATTGATGGCAGCTGCGGTGGCAATATGCTGTAAATGTGTTTTTGCCAGTCCACGGTAACGCGTCTGCCGTAACCCAAATGCTCTGACCACTTGAGAAATGGTCCCTTCAATTCCTGCACGGCGATTGTAAAGCTGCTTGCCTTCCTCGGATTCTAACCATTGTCGTGCTTGTTGGAGTGCTTCATATTGTTCCCGAGGTCGAAACCCTATCGCGCGTCTCCTTTTGGAGCGGGTGCATAACGAACGTTCAGGACACGACCGACAATCCATAGAGGAGAATTGGACATAGATCACGGCAGCACCAACATTATCAAGCCCCTCTTTCCAATTACCAGATTGTTTGCCTTGTGGACAGTAAACAACCTGCTCATCCCAATCAATCTCAAACTGCTCTAAATCATACGCGCCTTCCACTCTGGTTTGCCAGCTGTTGTTGGACCGAGCTGGCCCAACCAGATCAATCTGGTGTTGTTGACGGCTCTGCACGAGCCATTCAGCATCCATGTAGGCTGAGTTGACCAAATGCACACCAGGCCGTGCCCCTTTCCCGACTAAAGCTTGATGAATGCTTTCTATCTTCTGAGATTCATGGACCGTGGCCTCAGTCGTTTCGACATGGGTGATGAGATGGACATCGTCTTCTTCACAGGTTTCGGTGACATGCACCATGTATCCTGTCCACTTGGTAGCATAACGACTTCGGTAACGAGCCTCCGTATCGTAGGGAGATTCGATGGCCTCGGAGGCCCGGCCCAATTCGCGATTGCCTTTGAATCGAACCTGACCAGAGGAATTCCCATCCGTTTTGTCCTCATCTCGGCTGTATTGTCGGTCCCACGTGAGGCGGAGTGTAGTTACCTCTGATAATGAAGCGGCTCCTTTGGGGGCATCCGCCTCCGACAGCAAATCCAGGAGCTGGAAGCCATCTTCGCCCACACGCTGGGCATAGGCGGCTCTTTTTTCTTGGCTTTTGGGCAAGCGATAATCTTCTATGCGACGGCCGTATCTCTCATACCATTCAGGTGGGGCCACTTGCCTTAGCCATAACGGGACTTCCACGGCGAGGGCATTCAAGACCGCCCGCATGGTTTCTCCCACGAGTTCAAGCCGATTCATAACACGGATAGCCGCTAACACATGTGTCGCATCCGTTCTTTGTTTTCCCCGCTCTTTGAGGAAGTCTTTCTCACGGCAACGTTGAAGGAGTTTGTCTAGCAGAATTGCTCCGCCACCATCGAGCAAACGAGCGCGAAATTCAGTTAGCACACTAAAATGAAAGCCAGGGTCTGTTAGATCATAGCCCAGCAAATACTTCCAATCTATGCGGCTTCTTACCGCCTCAGCTGCTTGGCGATCGGTCAAGTTCTCTCGAAATTGCATGATCGTTACCAAAGCCAGTCGCCAGGGTGACAAAGCCGGCTGTCCATGCTCAGGAAAGAGGTCGATAAAGTCTTCGTACTCGAAAATGATGCCCAGATTATCCCTTAAAGTTAGATAGGGATTACCTTTTGGAAAGGCAGCTCGAGCAACTTCTTCTGTCAATTCCGGCACTTCTAGTATCAACTCAGGCTTGAGCGACATCTGAAACCTCCTGTCATTTCTCTCAAGATTGTCAGCCCAAGTATACTATTCTGGCATAGAGACGCTCTCAGATCACTTCGCCGACAGTATCCCACC
>DASRZI010000122.1:0-3122 GCA_035686605.1 Candidatus Zixiibacteriota bacterium | reverse complement strand
CGCCTTCGGCGCACCATTTTATTTTTTATACCAAATGCTCATCCGCGACAGAATGTGTTCTCTGGACGTATGTAACGCATGCTACGCCAAGTCTAAAGAGAAAAAGGTAACTTATCCTATCTGCGGGAATAATGGTTGATTGAAGCGATTTAAGGAGGTCATAGCTCGGTGGGTGATGGCGCGGTAGAGGAGCGTCAAACTAATTTGCTATACTGAAAAGTAACCTATGAGAATCAGACAGCGGCCTTACATACGAAAGACAAAACCACCTACGTTTCGCCTTACTCGGCGCGACCGGCACATTTTGGAAACTATCCATGCCTTCGACGGCATATTGAGTCTGAAGCAGATCGAGCGGCTGTACTTTTCAGGGTCGAGAGGGACCTGGCCGCGTGAACGGTTACGAGGGCTTTTTCATAACGGGTACTTGAACATGCCCGATCCGGCAAACATACACCGGGTGCCGCTGGGCGAAACGATCTATTTTTTGGGTGAGAAGGGTGCGGCCTTCGTTGCAGGGTTACGTGGGGAAGTGCTAAGAAATTTTCCCTGGCGCCGGCAACCAAGATGGTCGTTGATCTCTCATGATTTGGCCGTTAACAATTTTCGGATAGATGTCATCGATGCTACCCAAGCATCGCATTTTCTATCGCTTCACCACTGGACACCGGAAAGCGAATTCTGGGCTTATCCGGATAAAGTGGAATATAGGACCGCCAGCGGCACCACAAGAAAACGGCGTGTCATACCTGATGGTCTTTTTACTATTCGTCGACCTGATGCCGTCCGTCCGGGCGTTACTGAAGAGCTGGCCTTTTTGCTGGAGATTGACATGGGCACAGAGGATAATCCCCGATTTGCCCGGGAGAAGGTGCGGCCGGGTGTCGCTTATCTTAAAAGCCAGGCTTACAAGAAACGGTTTGGGATAGATTACGGCCGGTGGCTTGTTGTAACCACAAGTCAGAAGCGACTGGAGAACATGGCGGCCCAGGCGGAGCGTGCAGGAGGTTCCGAACTTTTTTACTTCATAACTTTCGATAGTGTATCTGCGGAAACGACATTGACTCAGCCTATCTGGCGATTGGTCGGTAGCGAAAATAATAGAAGCTTAGTTCCTACTTCACATATACAGTATCCAGGTCAGACGGGTCAGTTGACGGCGACAATGCCGCTCGCGGCCGGAATGCGATTTTCCGTTGGCTGATACATTGAGAGTGAGTTCAGATCGATTGAATGAAAAGCCGGCACTTTCTTGCCCACATTGCTGATTAATCTTGCTTTCACTTCGTCAAGTTCTTCTGGTTTTACCTTTGGATTAGGAACATCGATAGTCCTTAATGAAATGACTTGATTTCCCTCCGGTGGCAATACAAGAACCTGCCGGCGCCTCTGGTCATGGATTGACTGTATAAACATCTCTTTCTGCTCTGTTAGACTCTCGAATTGGGGATGCGTTCGATCTTGGGCCTGGGGGTCAGTTACTTCGTGCTTGATTTTTTCCGGATCTGGCATGAACAATTCCTCGGCTACAACTCTGGCCGTCTTGGATCCGCTGCCAAAAATGACTTTGATCTGGGCCTGGTCCAGTGCACCTTCAAGGCGCGTATTTCCCAACTGGTGCCAACCTTGATGAGCCAAACATAGACGCAAGCCCATTTTTCGTACCTCAGACAACATTTGGTCCAGGACCTGGGCCGATCCTTCATTAGCCACGAAGCGTTGGAACTCATCGAGCACGCAGAACCAGGGTCTTCGGTCCTCTTCCTGAAGCTCTAGCCGAGACATGGCTGCCTGCTCCAATTGCACAGTCAGCAAACTCCCCAACAGATCGCGCGTCTCGTGATCGCAGGTTCCCAGATTAACAATGAGGATCTTGCCTTCGTCCATGATCTCACGCAGATTAAAGCGGTTTTCGTCATCTCCGAGCATCATCCTGAGAGTATCGTTGAGAGTCAAGGCTGTGACTTTATTCAACAAGCTTTCTATCCGGACAGCCTGTTCACGCCCCCATTGTTCAAACCGCTGTTTGAAGAAATCGACAATCTCTTCTTGTTGGCTCTGTTCGAGGAGAGGTGTTCGGAAGTCGGTGCTCATCAGCAGCTTTGGTAGCTCGGCCAGGGTAAGCTGATGTTCTATGAGAAGGAGTAGGCAGTGTAGGGTAACATTTTTGAACTGCGGCGCGGCCGAAAGGGTTTCGCTCCAGGTGCGCTGGAATGCTTCGATCACGTTACTGGCGACGGTGTATGGTTTGTCGGTTTCGCTGGTCAGCACATTCATGGGGATGAAGTAATCATCGCGACCTGGCTCGCAGTAGATGACTCGCTCGGCATTTCCCGGGTCGGCCAGCCAGGGTTGTTTGTTCGGACCTTGGGGGATTGTTGCCAGGAGTTTCAACAGGTTGTTGGCCAGGTCGCCATGGGGATCGATCACGCCACAACCCTGGCCCAATTGAACAAATTGCCAAAGCAGCCCCTCCAGAAATTTGCTTTTCCCTTTGCCCGATTTGCCGACCACATAGAGGTGGGTGTCAAGTTTATCGAGGGCAACAGTGTATTTGCTGAAGCCAAGATCGCGGCCGAGCAGGTATGGGCCTTGCGTGCCAAGGGCAATCCCCGGTCTTTTATTGGACAGAAATGGCATATCTATATTAAACCATATGAAAGCAATGCGGTGACTTACAGAGGGCTTCAGCGGTGTGATTGAATATTAACGCTGCGGCGCCTTCGCCCTGCTACGTGCTCCGTCCCTTTTCCGGCCGGCTGCTCGCCACGGCTCAACGCTTCGCTGGCTTTGCCGCTTGCGTACAGCCTTAGGCTGCCGGCCGAGGGACCGAGCACTTTCGCTCTGGCTCAGTCAGCCGCTCGCTATCGTCGCACCACAATCGCGAAGAAGATACTCCGTCGAGACTATCTCGACGTCGTGCAATTGGTAGGCTTCAATTCCTGACGGCAAGCAAGATCTATCGCCTCCGTATTTGCACCATAATTCTTTAGTGTTCCCGTTATTGGCAGATCCGCCTTGCATGGTTGCGTCAAGGATTTCCTACGGCGCGCATGCTTGCCGTATTCCTCCTTGACCCGCTTCGGCGGCTCTGCAAGGGACCGGCTAAGAAAGGTAGGTTT
>DASRZI010000121.1:0-6725 GCA_035686605.1 Candidatus Zixiibacteriota bacterium | reverse complement strand
AGATAATACATTTGCCTTGTTGGTTGGCGATGATAAATTGCCTGATTTGGCCGTAGGCAGAGTAGCCGTCAAACAAGATAGTGACCTTAGCAATATTGTTGATAAGATCATTCAATACGAAGAGAATCATTTATTCTCCTCGGGTTGGATGGAGAACATTATTTTTGTAGCTGATAACGAAGATGATGCAGGATCCTTTTGTCTGGAGAGCATGGATACCGGAGACCAGTTGCCTGCCAGCCTGAATTCAATATACCTTTGTCTTGACGACTATGATGGTTTGGACTCGGACTTATTGCGCAAAGATCTGACTCTGACGGTAAAGTCAGGTGTTTCACTGCTGAATTATCGTGGCCATGGCAGCCCGAGTTCGTGGGCAAATATCTGGTCAACGGCGAATAATGAGCTTTGGGAGAACACGCTTCGACCTTTCGTTTCCCTGAGTGGCGATTGTCTTGACGGAAATTTTGCGCTCCCGTGGTGGCCTGGACTGGGTGAAGGCTTGACAAAGGCAACTGATGACGAAGGTAATCCTGTTGGCGCCGCAGCCCACTGGGGATCTACAGGACTGGGGACATCTTACAACCATTCTCGCCTGATTAACGCTTTTTACCACGCATTATTCGTGGATGGGCAAACCAGGGTTGGTGAGGCGATAATGACCGCCAAAGGCTTTTACGGTTTGGACCCAAATAACGATCGTACGCTGCTTTCCAGTTTCACGCTCATAGGTGATCCGGCAATGCAATTATATCAACGGTCGTTGGCGGTAGATCTAAATGTAACGCCACAATCGGCGACGCCTGGTGACATGGTAACGTACACGATCGCGGCAACGAATCAGGGCGTTTTTCCAACCCACACGACGATAAGTCACACCCTGCCGGCCGGATTTAACTTCGTTTCAGTCTACTCAACTTTGTCCACCACTTTTGAGATAACTGGCAGCGGCGTTGTCTTCGACCTACAATTTGGCGAGTCATTAAAGGATAAGGGTATCCCTCGCAATGGTGATGTCACATTGATTGTGACTGTCGAAATCTTGCCTGATGCATTCAGAGGCAATTATGAATCAACCGCGACGATAACCGGTACCGGCGAGGAAGCCTGGCCCGGAGATGAAACATCGATGGCCACTGTTTCAATTATCAAACCATCGGTATACATACCTTTTATTAATCGCTGAACGAGGAGCTGTTTTTTTGACGTTCTCTGGACGAAGGCGGGATCAAGAATCTAAAATATGGATAATAGCTTTATTAGCTATATTCCTGAGTCCGTCATTGGTAAGAGCCGAGGAACCTTCTGTTGTGACATTGCTCTTCTTCCGTGGCGTAGGACTGGATAACGCGATTCGTCTCGAGTGGGCTACGGGGACTGAATTTCATACTGTAGGATTCAGGGTTGAAAGATCCAGCTCCTCCGTTGGTCCTTTTGTTTTGTTAGATGAGATCGGTTTTGTAGCTTCCGAAGCGCCACCGGATGGGTTGTCTGGGGCTGAGTATGAAGTTATTGATTCAAGTGGCATCTCAAATGGAACTACCTATTGGTACAGGTTAGTCGAAATTGAAGGCAGCGGAGCCGAGAACCGATCAAATCCAATATCCATCATGTCAGGATTTGCGGCGCCTACTTCGATATCCACCCCTATCTCTACTCCGACACGAACACCAACGACCTCCAGCACGGCGGGATCGCGTTCCGTTCCAGGATCCAGTCCAACACCGGTATCTACCGGACAATCAGGCACCGGCACCAATTCACCGCCGACTCCGACACATATGCCACCTACTGACCGCCGGCTTACTCCAAACAGTGTGTCTGAGTCGGCCAGCTATGGACAGAGTAATCTGACGCCAGTAGGGATTGAGGGTTCATTATTCAGCCAAATAGCCGAAGATACTTCTGCTGGCCAATCTAAAGTCACTGGCTACCCAGGCCCGGAAACACTGTTGTCCACGCCGATTCCCGATAGCAGAATTGGAGCTGAAGGATATCCTGGCCTTCCCCAGGAAAGCGATATCGGGATGCCTGATGCCTATCCATCCTCGATCGAAAGCGCCAGGCCTGAAAGAGTTCAAAACCCACGAAATGGTACATCATCAGCAGAGGGTTCAGTCTCCATTGGCCAAGGAAATTCACCCGAATCAGAGTTTGTTTCTGAACCATCCAATCAGGACCCGGCTGCCACCTTGATGCTTTGGGTTGGCTTCCTGGCAGCTCTGGTGATATTTATTGCGGCTGTAATTGGTTCTGCCTACATTTACCGGCGCCAGAGCCCTAAATGACCTGGATTGAACCCATGCCAACTGAAAAAGCCACGCCGATCCTCCTCCTGTTTCTAATATTCATGGTCATAACGGGTGGCTGCGCAAACGCCAAAATTGAAGAAACCCGTTCACCGCTCATAAGTCCCAAATCTCCCTCTGAATATAATTACGTGGCTATCCAGATTGATTCGGATGGCCTGTATTCAATTGATTTAGACCAGTTAGGACAAAATGGAGCGGACAATGAGAATCAATCGAGTTCAAATTTTCGTTTAAGCGAGGCAGGGACGTCAATACCTATCTATCTTTCTGATACTGCGCTGATTTTTTATGGGCGTGCGCCAGACAATCGTTATTCTACCCGCCGGACATACCGGCTCCAAGTCGGCGAACCAGGCAAGATGATGGATCACTCCCCCCTGCCCTCGGCCGAACTTTCTTCGATAGCCAACATAAGCCAATCATTCCATTTTGAAGAGAATTTTCTTTATGATAGCTCGGCAAGTGGAGATATCGAGTTGAATGGCGAGGTACTCGAGCCGTGGTTTTGGCAGACAATCCAAGTTGGGTCGGCTGTCGAAATAGAAGTCGAACTTCCCGTGGAGCCTGTGGACTCCGCTGAACTAAGATTGGGCTTATGGGGAGTGACAGAGAATCATTTTATTGAGCCTGATCATGATCTCGATGTGGTCGTAAATGGGGAGTACGTCTCCCAAATAGCTTGGGATGGGAAACGATATTATTCTGGCACCCTTTCGCTTCCTAATTCGCTGCTCAGTAAAGGCACCAATACAATCACCCTTGATAATAGTGGTGATGGTTCCGCCTCAATCGATATTTCAAGGGTTGATTGGGTTGACTTAAGTTTTATGGCACAGCCAGTCGCCGTTGAAGACGTGTTGCAGATCACCAGTACCCAAGGCAAGGTTCAGGCAAGTGGCTTTAGCGACCGGCCCTTGGTAGTTGATGTTTCAAATAAAGATGAACCAATTCTATTGTCTGGCTGGGATTACGATTCCGGCTCAGTTACCTTGCCGGTTTCCAAAGACATGGAGTTGTTGCTCGTTGGACCTGATGGTCTGCTTGATCCTGCCTCTGTGGATAATGTTGTTGGCAGCGACTTAAGAAACAACAATGAACAGGCAGATATGATAATCGTGACAACTGATGACCTGGTATCCCCCCTGCAACCTCTTATAGCGGCCCGCGAAGCACAATCGTTAAATGTTCGCCTGGTTACATTGAACGAGATATATGAGGAATTTGGCACCGGTCAAAACGGCCCGGATACAATTTCTGATTTTATCCGATACGCCTACAATGATTGGGATAAGCCTAGCCCAAGGTATCTTTTTCTGGTCGGTGAAGCGTCCTATGATTACCAGTCGTATCTTGGTGGGGGACCAACAAACATCATTCCGGCGCCCATGGTGCCCGTTCGTTACAGTGGCGAGACTGTAAGCGATAACCTTCTCGGCGACATGGATGGGGACCATAAACCGGACCTGGCTGTCGGTCGATGGCCAGTCGACAATCCCAAAGCGGTAGAAGCGCTCGTTGCCCGAACACTGGCATACGAGATGAGCGAAGTTTCTGATAGCGCGTTATTTATAGCAGATGGATCCAGTCAGGAATTTGCAGACTTAAACCAAAAGCTGGCTAATGAAAGCGGTTTCCGGGTGGATAAAAATAGCGAGCTTGCAAGCAGCAGTGATGAAGAGCTGATAAATTCTTGGAATCAGGGCGCCTGGCTGGTCACCTATGTGGGGCATGGAAGCATGGAACGTTGGGGAAAACAAGGTGTTCTAACAAATTCGGCCGTAGCTGGATTGGACTCTTCCACTGCACCCCCGATTGTGCTCCAACTCACCTGTTTGACCGGTTATTTTGCCCATCCATTTGATCAGTCAATTTCAGAAACGCTCCTGCTTGATGAGAGCGGACCGGTATTGGTGATAGCTGCCACCAGCCTGACATTGTCAGAAAGTCAGCAGCCATTCGGTATCAACATACTCCGCCAATTGCTCGATCCGGCGGTAATTAGAATTGGGGATGCGCTTGTCCTGGCAAAAGCAGATCTTAATGTCTCTGACCCTGGAATTCAGGAGATAAGTGACACGTTTGGTCTCTTGGGAGATCCGGCAACCATCATTGCCAGACCCTAGTAAAACGGAAAATCCAGGCTTTCGACTCCATGATATCCGTTATCGTATCTACATATAGTGCAACACCAACTTTGGGTTCTTGCCTCGATTCACTAGTGGGTCAGATCGGCATCGACGTGCCTGTGGAAATCATAATTGTAGATGGTGGTTCATCGGAACATACTTTAGAAAAAGCCAGGTCCTCAGGCGCCAGGATTATTCAGTACCAGGGAAAAAACATGGCAAGTTCCCGCAATGAGGCCATAAGGGAAGCCAAAGGAGAGATCATCTGTTTTACAAACGGGGACTGCATTCCCGAAAAAGATTGGTTGAGTGTTATCACGAGACCACTCTCTAATGCCGGGATCATTGGTTGTAAAGGCACCTATATGACGTCTCAAAGAAACATGGTGGCTCGCTTCATCCAACTCGAGTATGAAGAAAAATATGACAGGCTTCAAGGCGTGGAAAACATCGATTTTATTGATGGCTACTCGGCCGCTTATAGGCGGAGCATCCTCGAAATAAATGATGGCTTTGACGAACGATTACCCAGGCTAGAGGATGAGGAACTATCTTATCGGCTTGCGTCACGAGGCTATAAGATGGTTTTTGTCCGTGCGGCCTCCGTCAGGCATAGTCATTTCACCCGCGTGGTAACCTACTGGCGATCAAAATTTCAGACAGCCTTTTGGAAGTCACAAATTGTGCGGAAGTTTCCAGACAGAGCCCATCGCGATTCTTATACGCCTCAACTGTTAAAAATTCAAATGTTATTGGTTACGGGCTTTCTTTTTTCGCTTTTGCTGTTCGTAGCCTCATCAAGAGCCTACTTTCTAACGTTCACGCTCCTCCTCATTTTTTTGTTTTCAACGCTGCCTTTTATGGTGCGAGCCTGGCAGCGAGATCAGTTCATCGCCATTGTGGCGCCATTTTTCTTGGCAGTCCGGGCAACAGCCTTAACTTGCGGGTATTTCCTTGGGGCAATCCGATTCATAACCAAATCCTCCCACCAGGCAGGTACGATAAGTGGCCTAAACTACCTGCTTAAGCGGGGTGTGGACTTAACCGGTGGTATCTTAGGTCTGGCTGTGTTTTTGCTTTTTTATCCTGTTATCGGCCTCTCTATTCGCCTGACCTCTGCAGGGCCGGTCATATATAGCCAGGAGCGCATCGGTCGCGGAGGACAGACCTTCACTATGTACAAATTTCGTTCAATGGTTATCGGTGCTGGCAGTAAACACGATCAGCTTATAATCGAGGATAGGCCAGAATACAAATCACCTCATGATCCGAGAATAACGCTGGCCGGGCGGTTCTTGCGGCGTTGGAGTCTGGACGAACTTCCTGAGTTTTGGAACGTAATTAAAGGGGATATGAGCCTTGTCGGCCCGCGACCGGAGGAAACAGCCATCGTGGCCAAGTACAGCGATCACCACCGGCTGCGGCTCACGGTCAAGCCAGGTATCACCGGTCCAATGCAGGTTAGCGGCCGGGCCGATCTTGCTCTAAACGAGCGCGTCTTCCTCGAGGTTAAATATATCGAAGATTATTCGCTCATAAAAGATTTTGTGATACTCGCCCAGACTATTCCGGCTGTTCTACAAGGACGTGGAGCGCGGTGAGAGCAACTAGCAAAATAATCGGAGTTGGTGCTCTTCAGAGTCGGATCATGAAGATTGCCCATAATCTCAAGTGGCCATCGCTTGCTTTACCGTTCACCTTCTTCGGCGTCTTACTTGTCTATATCGTTTCTATGCCAAACGATCTTACCTGGTCATATTTTGGCGGGGATGGCGGCGAACTGATCACAGCTTCGTTAACGCTTGGCATCCCACATCCACCAGGCTACCCAACCTATGTTCTCCTTGGAAAAGCTTTTGCTTCGTTGCCATTCGGTACACTTGCCGAAAGATTCCATCTGCTTTCTGCCATATCCATGTCGGTTGCCGCCGCTGTCATCACAAAAATAACGTTAGAGTACGGGTTGGGCAATAAGAATGACGCCGGTTCACCAACAAGGCGAGACTATCTACCTGCCATTGCTGCTGGCCTCATTTTCGCCTTTTCACCCCTGGTCTGGAGCCAAGCCGTTATCGCTGAGGTGTATGCTCTCAACCTGGCGCTATTGGCAGTGTTAATCTGGGTGCTCATATCCGGACGTAGCCCTTTGTTGGCCGGTATTCTCTTCGGGCTAAGCCTGACTTCTCACCTGACATCATTGTTAATGCTCCCGCTATGCTTGTTTCTACTGGTGAGAGGAAGTTGGAGTCGATTTATACTGGGATCATTATTGGGCCTCGCGCCTTTG
>DASRZI010000120.1:0-6783 GCA_035686605.1 Candidatus Zixiibacteriota bacterium | reverse complement strand
GATCGGCTGACTGTTATCGACCGCCATTTCCACGCGCGGCGGAGCGACTTCAACGTTTACATCGATTGAACCCACGGTCCCAGCCGTCTCAACTGTTACAGGATGGTCACCTGCTGTTGTTACGCCAGAGCGATACTCGATCAAATGCTGAGTGCCATTACTCTGAAACTGAGCATATAACGGGCTTGCGCTGGCTACCTCCTCGAGATGAACGTAGCTGCCACCAGTAGGATCGGCCAGCTGTGACACATTTGCAATCTCGGTATCATCCGCGCGAGCACCCAATATTGCGGAGTATATAGGAACACCCACCTCCTGGGCCTTCGCAACCAGTGCTTCGAAATCAAGCTGGTTGCCCAATTGCCCCGCATCCGAGAAGAGCACGATGACCTGGGCTCGACCTTCAGGACGACTTTCTCCCGCCCGGTCCAGCGCCTGGTTTAGCATGTCGTTCAGGGGTGTCTCAGCCAATTCGTCAGGTTCATAAAAATTGATCTCGTTTATAACCTCGGTATGAAACTGGCTTCGATCGACCAATAATGCGGCCCCTTCTTCGCCAGGTATGAGGATGGTAACCCTATCCATCTGGGCCTGATTCATAAAATTACTGGCGAAATCGACAATGCTGTCCCGGACCATCTCACGGCGTGTCAATCCACTCTGCTGGTCCTGATCGTTGTAGGTCTCATTCGCGTCGAGAACGAAGATGTACTCAACCCCAGCAACTGTTTCACCGATATCAAGTACTTCGACTGGCGAACCGTTCTCGTTCACCGTCAATCCGGAGAGGATCTCTAGCCGGTTTCCTTCGCCGTCGATTGCGATAACGGTTAGTCGGACAATCGGGAAATCGGAGGCATCTGATCCTGTAACAATGACGATCGGTTGACGTTGAGGTTGTTCCTCAGAATCGTCTTGGGCTTGCACAAATTGAACGCCAACGATTAGTGAAAACAGGATAATGACCATCAGACGGAACGAGCTTGATGTTAGAGTGATCATTCGATGTGGTGTTCCGTATTTATCCCAATTAGCCATGACGATTTTTGATCCTTTATTGGCGTGAGATCGCCTTTTATTTCCCTGTAACAGCTAACTTTTCACGACCGATATCTATACACATTTGAGCTAGAAAACACTCTTCGGACAGTATAAATGTAAGGTACAGCAGGTGCAAACGATTTGGACTAGTATCAAGGTAATACAACTAAACTGGCATCATCCCAATACACGTCCTGGTTTTGGCGAGGCCCATCAGGTGAAGACCAAAGAAATACGGTGACGACTTCCGCTTCGGCGATTTCCTCTACGCAAGCGACCTGCCATTGGTCTAGTGGGTTGAAGTACGCAGACCAGGTAATTGCATTGCTAAATGGATCAGTTCCACCTTTCGGATCAATGCCAACACGCATAAACATATTGGCAGGATTTACCGAGCTTCCATCTTTGCAAAGATCAAACTCTTCGCAGGACCAGGCCTGACCATGAGCGCTGAGCTGCAACCGGCTGCCAACGGGTACGTTCAAGACCGACTGCTGCATGCCTGCTTTGAACATACCAAAACTCTTGAAGTACTGCTGCGCTGTGCTGCCGCTATGGACGCGATTTGGAGCCAAAGCTGCTTCAGCCGGTTTGAATTCGGGTCGCTGGTTGCTCTCACCATCTCTCCACCAGGGTATCCAAGGCGGCGCGTGATTGAGCTCAGCAAACGCCCCGTAGGGAACGAACTGTCCCTCGAAACTCGGATTCACGAGGATATTCTGCCCGCCTGCCGGACAACCTGCAGCGGTTGTGGAGCCGCCACCGTCGCCTCCGGCGCTGCCACTACCATCACTGCCACTTCCACCGCTATCGCTTCCATTGCTGTTGCTTCCATCGCCGCCGCCAGAGCTACTGCTGCCACCGCTGCTTTCGCCATCCGTTCCTGATCCTGGCACGGTTGTGGGCTGTCCCGGCATTATCCCTAAAATCGTTGATACTGGTGTAGGTCCTCCTGCTAATGCAGCGGCAGTTTCTAAGACGCTTGCTTGCGTTGTGGTCGTGGGGGCAAGTGTAGGGGTAGAAACAGTATTAACAGTTGGAGCTGGTTCAGTCGGTGATGCTCCACCTAGTGTACCGCAGGCCAATCCCCACATAAGCAGGGCAATGGCTATCAAAACAAAATGGTAACGCTTCATCATTGGCACCACCGTTGAACCTTTAACGCGACGGGCGCGCCATGCACCCTTCTCCAATTAGTGTGCTTACTGCCTGGTTAAGCCGTTCGCATGACGGACACTTTCCGTCTGGTCGCAAGATCGCATAGCCAGCTTGAGGATCCTGTCCATAGTTAGTGAAATCAACATTCCAAACTATAAAAAGCAAAACCTTACCGCTGCGGCACGATCGCTCAAGGGCATCCGCTAGCCACACCCCCTGATCGAAAATGGAGATTGCTTCTGCGAATAGAAAATTCGATGCTCCAGCCTGGGCTAAAGTCAGGTCAAATCCGTCATCAGTAACAAAACCAATCTCCGTAAAACACAGCGGTATTCCTCCGGTCGCCGACTGATTGAAGGTATCGTAATACAAATCCATCATCGTCAAGAAATACCAGGAGTAATGACCACTGCTGTCAAAGGGATGACCAGTGGTATCGGCAGGTGGTGTGGCGCCGACGTTGAAATGAATGCCAATACAGTCCATGAAGTTCGCGGCATTTGCGCTCACCATCTCTGAGATGAATCGGTCATCCGACATCACGGTCTCATTATTCGTTCCCGTGGGCGCCGGGGCGGCACTGATGACGAGCGTCAATGGATTGGCTGCTTTGATGGAGCCATAGGCCTGCCTAAGCATATCCGCATATGCCAGCCCGCTAATCTGGCCAATCGGCCACTCATTTTGGATATTTGGTTCGTTCCACACTTCAATGCCATCCGCAACAGGGGCAATATCGCCCAAGAATTTAGCGAATGCGCTAATGTAGTTGGCGCCGCCCCGCTCTAACTCTTCTTTATTGCCGACGACGCTTAGAAGAACCTTAAATCCCTGTTCCTTAAATTTCGCCGCATCCTGCATAGTGGACGTCGGATCGGCATCCAGACTAAAACGATGCTGCACTTTTACCCAACTCATGCCGGCTTCCTGCATAATGGGAAGGTTATCGAGCGAGTTGTTTACCTGTCCGCCCAAAGCGAAACCGGTGACCGGCGAAGCTGTCGGCGTCACTCCGGCACAGGAGTCCGGATCTAGATTATCTGGGATCCCGTCCAAATCAGTGTCATTATTTATCGGGCTCTTGCAACCATCCGTGACCTCTGCACCATCCTCAAGGGTATCTCCATCGGTGTCATGATTCAGCGGATCTGTGTTGTACCGGGTATGTTCGTCGAAATCCGATAGGCCATCATTGTCAGTGTCCTTTGACAAAGGCGACGTACCCAACTCGAGTTCGAGGCCGTTATTCAAATCATCACTGTCATCATCCAAATTAAGCCAGATAGCCCTGGTAGCTGTCTCGGTCGCGCCAAAATCTGGTGTTGCTGTGGGGGTATTTTCGGGAGTGGGTGTTGGAATCGCAGTAGCGGTTGGGAATAGAACCGGTTTAAGCTCTGGATAACCAACAAGCGCGAAAAGGATGAAGCCAATGCAGCATAACATTAAGAGGAGGATCGGCAGCCATCTTGGTATGGTGCTGTTTTGGGAATAAGCCGAACTGGTCGCGGTCGAATGTTGGCTGCCCGTAACCGTTATCGCCAGGTTCATCCGCTTGGCGTCCCCAATCCAGTTTCTTTTTCGAGGGCGCAGGTGAATCACGCTCTGCCGGCTTTGCAGAGGCGCCACAGTTGAGGTGGCTGGCTCAACGACGACGTCTATGGAATCGCTGGCTTCGATGACATCGACGCGATACTGAGTCTCCTCGTTACCATGGTTTTCGACGTTGACTGTCAGCTCACCACCCATCCGGCTTTGATAGGGATTGGGCCGGACTTCAACGATCAGATTTTCAAAAGCTGAGATAACGATTTCGGCTGTAACCTCTGAAACAATCTGGCCTTGTCTGTTTAATAGGGCGATGCTAACAGGGTGGGCACCCGCCGATGTTCTCGCGTGCCGAGGTGGGTGCAATCCGACGGTTAATGTGCCAGACTGACGGGGCAGCAGCTCCAGACCACCTTTCGGCAGCGTAACCCATGATGATGGTACTCCCGCCACCGACAATGTGTAATGGTCAACTATCTTTCCCTGGTTGGTTATCGAAATCTGAATGGCGGAGCGGTCGCCTGGATCCAGGCCTACACTCCTCTCGTCCAGCTCAATCGAGGCTACCGATTGATCCCCCATACTCTGCCTCGCCACACCCGCTGCACCGGCTGCGCCTACTACTCTTACGGATCTAGCAGCGGGGGCAGATGGTCTTTGGGGAGCTATTGGAGCGAAGGCCTGCGACTCAAGATCGCGTTCTGGATCGAATGCCTCCTCGTAGGTGACGAGCTTGATGCGCGCTGGTCCTACATGGACGGTTGCTTCGATAGGCAAAGGTTCGCGGACATTAGACAGGATCTTCGTACCGCCGATCCAGGTTCCGTTGCTGCCCCCCAGATCGACCACATAAACCTGGTCTCCGGAAACCTCAAAAGCGCAGTGTTCCCTAGAGACTCGATTATCATTAATTCGAATGTCCGCTGTCTTCCCCCGCCCAACAAGGGTCCGTTCCCTTATCAGCTCGAGAGTTTCGGTTTTTCCGCCTGGGTATTGAATCTCGATCGTCGGATGCATACTGTATCCCTTACTCTATTGTATACCAAAACGTACTTGGGACGGTGGTTGTTCGAAATTATTCTCAGAATCTTCGCTCAGCGCTAGGAGGAGAAACTCTCCTTCGCCAAAATTAACGTCCTGCAAGTTGATTCCCTCTTCACCACAAGAATGAGGTGTCTCTAATGTCACTGTAAAGGGACCGTCATAGTCGTTCCAGGTTTTGCCACAATCCAAACTGTATTGAGTCGACTTAATGGACGACGTAATTAATCCTCTGTCCACAGGATCTAACGATACAATGACCGATTCGTCAAAAGTAAATGGATCTCCACCGACGCGCGTGCCATCGAGCAATATCGTGGTTTTTGGTGCAACCTTATCCACTACTTCCCGCCCAACCAAAACGTAGCGGGCTGTCTTTCTAATGGTCGCGCTGAAAGTGTATCCACCGAATTGATTTTGTTCTATTTTCTTATTCTCGCTAGCGCTGAACCAGACATCGAGCTCAGGATCAAGGTACTCAAGGCTAATGGTATTAACGTCCACACTTTCCGTATATTCCGGCAGTATCGTTATACGACGAAGCTGTGGTTCTCCTTCGCGTAATACCTCTCCCTGTTCATTTCGGGCAATATAAGTAAAGCCGGGATTCACTACCGCGTAACCTAACACAGGGTAAAGATTCAAATCAATCTTAACGGGCGAAACCTGAGCACACTCCCCTTCCGCCATTTCATCTTCCACATCAACAAGAGAATGAACCCACAGATAATTACTATCAATGCCAGCATGTTCGATAAGGTCACCCCTTGAATCAATCCAATCGATCGCCGTACTCCACGGATCTATTGGAATATCTTCGCTTGGAAAGAATCCGTAAGGATCGATTCGTTCAAAAATCGAGTATATGCCATCGCCATTAACATCTTCGCGAATCTCAAAATGCAGGTGAATTCCGGTGCTTCTTCCTGTCGTGCCCATAGTGCCAATACGTTGCCTGGCGGAGATTGGTGCTCCCTCCCCCATCTCAAGCATAGCCGCGAAGTGTTCGTCAGGGTGCATATGATAATAATAGGTGGCGTACTGGTAAACGCCATCTCCATCCGGATCATGTCCAAGGCGCACCATGTGGTTTCCATCACTATCGATCTTGGCCAGGATCAGCCTTCCCTCCGCTGCGGCAAGGATTGGCGTCGTCGCATCTCTTGGGTGCGCCGGCGAGAAATCAATCCCAGGATGACCACTATACCAATCAACTGACTCGCTATCTTGAGCAAAGCCATCAATGCTTCGCCCTCCATTAAATGTCACCAGGGTTCCGGTCTTATCCGATGGCTCTCGTCCTCCAAATGTTGGCGGGTATACTGGAAATTCGTGGTCAAAGAAGCTGTTAATCCTTCCTCCAAACCGGCTTCTTTGTGATATGCGCCGGAATTGTTCAGCATTACTCGGGGCCAAAGGATCGGTACCTTGATAGGGGAATGGCAGCTCAAGCCACCCAGCACCTTGAACCACTGGAACACATTCAACTGGTGTCACGGTTGGGGCTGGCGTCTCGGTAGCAAAGTTTATTGTCCGGCCATTATTGGCAATCGCAGCCTGAGTCAATCGCGAAGCCAGGGTTGGCGTTGCCGCTGCAGAACTACCCTCAGAATTCGTGCTTGACGAGCCTGATCCAATGGCGGCGAGGATGCATGCAGGATTTGGAGAGGCGCATCCAGCGAGATTTGCGGAAACCAGGAGGGTAATGCCGGCGCAAAGTACGACGATGACGATTAATACTGCCCCGATGAGTGCATAACGCCAGATGCCTTTTCTTTCGCTGCTAGCAGTACGTCCGGGCCCTGAGCTGGTGCTTGCTGCGAAACTGCCACGGGGATCAAAGGTGAGGTGCAGCGTCGCTCCACCGATCTGGAGAATCTGATTTTCTTCCCACTTCTCAGGCTGCCCTATCGCCAAGGGCTGACCCTCTAATCGAGCAGGGTTATTAAGATCGAGATTAGTTACATTTACATAGCCATTAACTAACTGGAGAATACA
>DASRZI010000119.1:0-2330 GCA_035686605.1 Candidatus Zixiibacteriota bacterium | reverse complement strand
TTAAACGAAGCAGAATAATTTACGATATAAACAATATAATATATTTGGTTGGATCACACATTAACTCTCAGGATCCAATGCGGTATAAAAGGGGAGTAGCATTTGCTAAGTGGTATGCGAAATGTTTAAAAGAATATCTTAAGAATTTGTTGCCAATAGTTCCCAAATGGCTTTTTAATTTTAATATACCTATAATAACTAATACTGAAGTGGAGGTATTATTTGAGGAATACATGAAAGAATATGACAAGATAAAATGCGAGGTAGAGAATTCAGAAAGGTGAAATAACTTAGAATCTATTATGAAAATAATAGTACGCAGTTAGCAGCTAATTGATAATACTAAGATACCACTAAAAGCTTAGACACGATTAAAAGTGGGGACAATGTGGGGACAAATCGGACTTCACCTGACATCGCGCAAAGGCGCTCACGGCAGCGGCAACCCGTAACCTATTGAATATAAAGCTAGTGGACTGTCTTCCCTGGTGTGGATCATGCATGTAACCCTCTGGTTAAGGGTTAAGTAATATTCTCTCGCGCCCCTCTCATTCCTTATCTGTCAAAACGTCCCTCAAGCCTGATCATCTAACACCTGCATCACGGCAAGAAATCGCCCCTTTTTTCACCCCTAAAGTGATGTCCCGCTACAGCTGTGCCTGTATCTTTGCAAGCGGCCGGTATGGCATGCCGAGCGTGCCGCCCCTTGTGCTCTTCCATCCACTGATTGATCCACCTGATATCCGTTACAGCTTCTGCGAACATCTCACGCATAGTTGGCTCGGCTATGACGGTCTCCGTTACTGTCTCCGTACACAACAAACCCCGCATTTGCGGGGTTCATAGGATTGGAACAGGGCTACTTACTACCAATTCTTATCATACCAAGGACCATAATATGAATATCCATTGAGTGTGTAGAGGATTACAGCAGTACCGTTAACAACTGCCGCTCATGTCCTTGAAGGCAATGAAGTCATTACCCTTACGGGGATCCCCGACTCGCCATTTAGCCTTCCCCCACCAGCTGCAACAGTGTAGAGGCGCAATACCGGAACAAATTCGTTTATCCCATAATACGGTATTCCATACTGGGAGTTGAATTCGAAGGTCTTGAATCCGGTCCCGGAACCATAAACCCTTGAGGTCAGCTCGTTTGACCCGATATGAATCCCATCCGACCAGGCACGCGCTCCGCCCAAGTCGAAATTGTTCTTCGTCGAGTTTTCGTCCCAGTCATCACTCTGAAGTTCGAGGATCTGGATCCCCCGGCGGGGAGATATTGCACAAAGGTAAACCGGAGTCGCAGCGTGATCGCCTTGATCGTTGCCCCGGCTGGGACGTAGCCATCCCTGTTGAATCGGAAGCAGGATCGCCGCCAGTCGGTCCCAAGCTCTGTGTCGACGCCGTGATAAAGCTCGGTTGCCGAGCCATAAGAGGTATTCGGATTATCGACGTAGATGTAAGTATCGAGCTCAGCAACGATCGGCGGTGTGGTAGCCTCTCCGGCAAAAGCGACCGGGCCATATCGACGCATTCTCCTGTATAGCCCGGTCCGGCTGATTCCCAGAAGCCCCGCGGTATAGGGGATCGATCCCACCGCGCTTGTAGACGCTTCCATTTCCCCTCATCGTAGTTCCTCATCTGTTGCCATCTGGCTTGTCAAACAAATCCCTCCAGGACGCTTCAAGGGCCTTTAAGATACTGAGCACTGTCAGGATACCGGGATTGCCCGTTTGGCCGTTCTCGATCTTCTGGTAGTGTCTCAGCGTTATTCCTGCGCCCCTCGCTATGCTTTCCTGCGAAAGCTTGAGCTTCGTGCGCAGAGCTCGAAGCTGCTTCCCAATTTGAAACTCCATCTCAACACGCCCCGAATTTGATTTAAGTATATGGCATATATGACGCGAAGTAAAGAACGCATATAGGGGTCTCTCCTTTACATTCGCTCAACCCTTTCCTATAGTGCCCGCATACGAGACAGATTACCCCCGCGAAGTCGAAACACGGTGCCCAACAGACAATTTTCATGATGAGCATGTTCTAGATAGATGCTCATGGGTCAGGGAGTGGTATGGATCCAAGCGAGTTCTTGAGTTCACTTGCACCGCGTTCCGTTGCGATGCCGAAAGGCTGCGCGTTCGAACCTGTTGGACTTGCCATCGGCCAGGGCAACAATCAGCTCGAAGTGCTGATCGCCAAGTCTTCTTCGAGACCGAACGATACCAACATGCTTGCCTGTTGGAAGGCGAGACTGAATAGACGGGCCATCCCGCTGCTCGTTGTTGTTTTTTATGGAGAAAAGGTGGCCCTCTGCGGGGCTTCCGGAGAAA
>DASRZI010000118.1:0-12036 GCA_035686605.1 Candidatus Zixiibacteriota bacterium | reverse complement strand
GCTGCTGCGATGAGCGGAGCAGTAGTCCAGTATTAGTTCGGATGACAAATCTTTAGGAGGATTTAGGTGGCTCAAGAGAGAGGTCTCTCATATACGCTCCGAGTCGTTCTTGGGCTGGCAGCAGCTGGACTAACCCTGTTTTTTATGAACATGGCGGCTGAATTCATCGTTCAGATTCTACTGGCCTGGATCATCGTCTTGAGCGCAAGCCCTTTGTTTTATTGGCTGCAGAAGAAGGGCACCCCTGGCTGGTTAACGATGGTTGTGACATTGATAGCAATTTTCGCAGTATTCGCTACGTTGGTGATCGTCATAATAGTGGCTGGCAATCGATTGGGTGAGCTTCTCCATAGTTATTCGGCTGAAATAGAGGAACTCAAGGTCTCAGTGGCTGAGTTCATTGCTGGACTCGGCGTTAGCCAGGCCAACGCCGCAGATACAGCCCAATTTCTTGATCCAAGCAAGCTGCTTAGTTTCTATGCGAGCATCATAGCTGGCCTTGCCGCGGCGTTAGGGGACGCCATCTTCATCTTCATGATCATCATTTTTAGCCTTGTCGAAGGTTTTAGCATGCCTAATAAGATAGCGACCGAATTACGAGCAGGTAATGACTATGTTCAGCGCCTAGCGGACTTCGCCGATGATATTCGGAGCTATGTATCCATCACTACCTGGGTTGGTCTGATTGTCGGCATTATCGACACCATCTTCTTCATCATCATGGATGTTCCCCTGCCGCTGCTATGGGGATTGATTGCATTTCTTTTGAGCTACATTCCCGTTGTTGGTTTCTGGCTGGCTGCCATACCTCCAACGATACTGGCCTTTTTGAGTTCTGGTCCTCTGGCGGCCCTGGTAGTGTTTTTTGGAATCGTGCTCATCAACGCCTTCTTTGACGAGATCATCAAACCAAAGATGCTTGGCGAAGGGCTTGACTTGGCTCCGTCATGGTCATTCTCTCACCAGCCGTTTGGACGGCTGTTCTGGGTCCGTTAGGGGCGATTTCATCTGTCCTGGTCACGATGGTTTTTAAGGCACTGGTTCTCGAAGCTGATGATCAGAACCGGTGGATTGCTCGACTTATGGGGAAGGGGGATAGCGATCCCCCACCAGAAGCATCTGAGGAAGAACAAGCAGTGCCTGCTGCCTAACTGTTCCCGGGCTTTCGTAAACAGATGGAAACGAATAAACCGGAAGCAGGAGCAGCTTACTTCTAGCTACTGAGATTGAGAGCAACCTGATGGACACCTTGGCCAATCCAGTTCTCTGGTTGATAGTGCTCTTGCTAACGGTGATGGGGGTCGGCTTCAGTTATCTCAAGTATGAATTTGGCAAGGGTGGGTGGGCCGTAGTCCTCGAGAAATACCCGCATTTCGGACAGGAAAGAGTGGACAAAGTCACCCGATTGTATGGTCAGCATGGTTCCCTGGTTCTGCTTGCGACTGCCATCCCAGGCATTGATACTCTGGTGACAGTCGGAGCTGGAGCCGTTGGTGTTGGCAGAGGTCCGTTTCTGATTTGGGTGACAATAGCCAAGCTGGCCCGGTTTTCAATCCTTGCCGTATTATTCGCCGGATTGCTTAACCTGACGCGATGACAGGATCTCTTATCAAAGAGAAGCAGTAGCCGTTGCAGTCGAAGGGGGAGGCTGGGTGCCTCCGACAGTCGGGATTGGCGTAAAATCAGAGGGCACGATTTTCGAAGGTGTTGGAGATGGGGTGCTGGTTGCCGTTGGTGACGGTGTGCTGGTGGTGGTGGCTGTAGGCGTGGGCGTTGGAGTTGGCGTATTTGTCGGTGTCGGTGTGTCTGTGGGGGTAGAGGTGGGAGTTGCCGTCGGCTCGAGAATTAATAATAGGACTCGGGCCTCCATCCGAACAGGATCGTCCTCTTCCGTGTAGATATTATCTGGTCCAATGATAATGACTCGAATTGTTGCCGGACCACCGGCTACATCAGACGCATCCCATTTGGCTAGAAGGTTGTTGTCGACGATATGTGTTCTTCGTTCTTGTATCCTCCCCCAACCTTGGGGATCGTGGGACAAGCCGTATTCAACCTCATATCCGGCAAAAGCTGGTCCGAGCGCCGATCCCCAGATCTCTATCTCACCGGTTACCTGTTCAGACTGTCTCGGCTGAGATATCTCCACCTTCGGCCGCGGAGTATCTTGATCGCAGGCGCTTGCCGGCGGAAGTTGGAGGGGTAGGGTTATTCTACGTTGCCCTGCCCAGTTTTGACCTGATGATGTGTTTTCCAACCACTGCCTCGCAGAACGTTGTTCGCGTACCAGCACATCTTCCCTTCCGTAGGCTACTAGGTTGAAGAAGTTAGCTTCATATACCGATTCAGAACAATTCTCGTTTGCTTCAAGGTTTGTCCAAAGATCGATAAAGACGGGTTTTAAGAAATCACGATCGCTCCCAGATGGCAGCTGGTCGTGGGCGAAAAACTCCTTGGACCGGCTATCGCAGCCTGGCCCTGGTTGAGCACCTGAGTCGAGGCAAATCTCAACGTCGGTTATGGTGTCCAGTCTGGGGAACTCCAGCGCTTGTTTCCCAGAGAGATAGCGAGTCATAAAATCATTCCAAATGGGTGAGGCCATGCCATAACCCGTCTGCCCCTCGCCAACAGGTTCATTATCCGTATTGCCAACCCAAACGGCTGTGACGACCTCTGGTGTGTAGCCAACCGTCCAACCATCACGGACATCAAACCTGTCTGTACCTGAAGTGCCCGTTTTCGCCGCAACTCGTTGGCCTTCCACATTTAGCCTGCTGTTTGTGCCAAATTCCTGCCAACGAGCCGAGTCATCAGAGAGAATGTCGCTGATCAAGTAAGTATGATCAGGGCGGGCAACTAGATTATCGTTTGTGAGCGATGCCTGTTGTTCGAATAATAACTCGCCTTTGCGATTCTCTATGCGGCTTATGGTGAAGGGAGGCAGGTAGTGTCCTTGATTTGCCAGGACACCATAGGCGCCAGCCATTTCCAAGGGGGTCACTTCACCTCCGCCAAGAGCCAACGACAAGCCATGGTCCCTGGGCAGACCAACTTCGTCGCATCCCGCGTCCTGCAATGAGACAAGGCCAAGTTTTTGGACATTGGCGATGAATTCGCAGACGCCGAAGAATTCGAGAGCTTTGACCGCGGGAATGTTGTAGGAATTGCCCAGCGCAGGCCGTAAAAGTACCGGACCATGGAATTCGTCATCGTAGTTCTTCGGTATATAAGGGGGATTAGCGCCGTCGGGAAATTCTGTCTGCGTATCCCAAATCAAGGTGGATGGTGTCCACCCTTCCTCCATGGCCGACAAATATACGAGCGGTTTTATGGCCGATCCTGGCTGGCGTGGTGAGGTGATCATGTTGACCTGGCCGCTGATCTCCTCGTCGTTGAAGTCGAGGCTGCCAACCAAGGCCAGAATCTCGCCCGTCCGCGGGTCGACGACGACAATTGAAGCGTTATTCGCACCTGCGGCGTTGATCTCTTCCCGCCTGGCCTCGATGGACTGCTCGGCTAATCGTTGAACAGCCGGATCGATGGTTGTGTAAATGCGTAAACCACCCTGGTAGATTGCCTGGGCGCCGAAGGCAGCTTCCAGCTGCTGCATCACCGTGGCGGTGAAATGGGGATGCCGGAGAGTGACATTAGGCGGTTCCATGTTTCGTACAATAAGTGCTGATTGATCGATGGCCTCCTGGGCTTCGGCAGGTGTTATATAGTCCTGAGATATCATGAGTCCCAGGACCTGGCGCTGCCGGCCGAGAGCTTTTTCGGGAGCGGTGAAAGGGTCCCACAGTGCGGGAGCCTGGGGTAGACCTGCTAGTAATGATGCTTCTGCTAATGTCAAATCTGCGGCAGATTTGTTGAAATAGGTCTGGGCGGCGGCCTCGATCCCGTAAGCTCTGTTTCCGTAGTAAATCTCGTTTAAATAGAGTTCCAAGATCTCGTCTTTGGGATAGGTTCGGAATAGCTCGGCCGCGAGAATGATCTCTTTCACCTTCCGGTTGAAAGTTCTTTGGGTGCGTTCGTCTTCATCAAGCAAAAGGGCCCGGGCCAATTGTTGGGTTATGGTGCTCGCACCCGAAACAACCTCACCCTCCTGGGCAGCCTGGATGATCGCCCTGCCGATGGCCAAAGGATCAAACCCTGGGTTTGTGTAGAAGCGCTCATCCTCGGTGGCAATAGTGGCTTGCTGCAGATCTGTGTCGATTTCGTCGAGCGACACAAAGGTGCGGTCCCCCATGTTTGGATCTGTAAGTGAATAGAGGATGCCGCCGTCTCTATCATAAATGCGAGCTGTCTCAAAGGTGCTGGCCCGACTGCGGAGCTCACTCGGTTGGGGAAGTTGGCTGGCAATGACGATATATCCACCGCTGGCGCTAGCGACAGATAAGGCTAGGCCAATCAAACCGATAAGTACGGCAACGAGAAATATCCGACCCAAGCAGCTTGCCCCCCGGCGAGGGGATGTTACCGGACCAGTCGGCACTACCGTATCAGCCGGTTTTGCCGGATCGACTGCTGCGGCGACGACTGCGATTGGTCTGGCAGCCCGAACCGGCTGTCTGCGTGACGGCAAGTCTCGACGAGGAATCGGTTTGGGCTGGATGTACTCCGGTTTAGGGACGATTGGTTGGGGAGGGAGCGTAGGCGCTTCAGAGACAGGCGTATAAGTACCCCTTGCTGGTGTGATCGGATCTTTCACAACATCCGCATTGGGAGCGATCGTCTCTTCATCGCCAGGCACCGGTTTCTGGATCTGAGTACTTCCCGGAATAGCGCTGCGGGGCTGCACACTCGTCGCCCCGAGATCTTCAACAGTTGGCCGTTCGCGCGGATCAAAATATGATGGAACAAGGGGTATCGGCGGGATATCTGATTCCGGAAGTTTGGTCGGGATTGGCGCGCCCGTCGGAGTAGCCTGGTCATCAACCACGGGTTTAAGCCGGTCTGATACCAATGGCTTGGGGACCGTTGGTATAGAGCTCTGCTCACTCTCGCCTTCAGTAAGCCTATCGCTCTCCTCGTCCTCGCCCTCTTGCATCAGATCAAGCAGTGAGATAGTTTTGACCTTGTCTGGAGGAATTTCATCCACGTCGTCGGAAGCAGCTTCCGGCCGCTCGCCCGAAGACGTCACATGCCGATCAGGCTCCGGCCTCTGAGCCGACGACTTCTGAGGCGCCGACTTCTGAGGCGCCGAATCCTCAGATCCCTGCTGCCCAGCTTGTTGTTTGGTGTGACCGTCTTCGTCCTGTTGCATTGCTAATCAATAAGTGCCGAATAATTCCACAAGATAACTCTTCAAATCGCAGCCCGATGAATACACTTCGATGGCTAGCGAGCCAATCAGCCTAGACAGTGAATAATTTGATCAGCCATGGTAAAAGCCTGGATCCTTCGGTCGGAAAGTTGGCTGGGTCAAATCGCATCAAGCCACCTACAACCTGCCGATTTCCTATCGGCCAAGACGAGTGCAGCTCGTCAGTCCTCCGGTCAAGCCACTCGGGCCAGGTCACCTACAACCTGCCGATTTCCTATCGGCTAAGACGAGTGCAGCTCGTCAGTCCTCCGGTCAAGACGCCATCAACAGCTAGAACGCTATTCATGCTGACTAGGTTCCGAAAATTCCGCTGAAAGAGGATTATTCTAATTTGCCCTTAACCAGCAGAACCATGTGGCCGCGGTGAACAATCTGACCGCTTTGATTGAAGACAGTGATCTTGGCAGTCACGCTTCCACCCCCCAATCGCGGAAGTGATTTCAACTCCGTAATCTCAAGGCTGGCATGAATAGTATCGCCAATAAATACTGGTTGGCTGAACTTCCAGTCGAGTTCCCTAAAAGCGAGAACGGTTCCGTCCATGACACCCGTCCTGACCACTAGACCGGTCGTGATAGCCACAACCAGAAGACCATGGGCGACCCGCTGCCCGAAAGTATCTGCTGCGGCGTATTCCGCATCGGTGTGGATCTGGTTGAAGTCCCCGGACATGCCAGCGAAGTTGACCAAGTCAGACTCGGTAATTGTCCTCCCGGACGTAATCAGTGTCTCGCCCTTCTTGAACTCCTCGAAATATAACCCTCGCGGTTGGTACATACTTTCATTCATGGTCAACTCCGTTTAAATGCGTCAATCCTCGGTCGATGCCAGCTTGGCAGCTTCATCGGCGATGGACAGGGCATCAATGAATTCGTCTAAATCACCTTCCATTACAGATACAAGTTTGTAACTGGTCAGGCCAATACGATGATCGGTCACCCTCCCCTGGGGGTAATTGTAGGTCCGTATTTTTTCGCTCCGGTCTCCGGTCCCGACCTGGGACTTTCGATTCGCTGCCCGGCTTGCATTCTGTTTTCTCTGCTCCATATCCAACAGTCTGGCCTGGAGTATTCCCAGAGCGACTCGCTTGTTTTGAGATAAGCTGCGTTCCGATTGGACACGAATCTGGATTCCTGTTGGTTTGTGAACAACGCGCACCGCGGTAGCGTTTTTCTGCAGATGCTGCCCGCCGGGTCCCGAAGCGAAGGTGCTTGTTATCTCCAGGTCCTTTTCATCCAGGTTTATCTCCACGTCCTTGATCTCGGGCATGACGGCGACCGTCGCGGTGCTGGTATGAATTCGCCCCTGAGATTCTGTAATGGGTACTCGCTGGACACGATGGACCCCGCTTTCAAACTTAAAACGGGAGAAGGCACCCTTGCCATTTACGTTCATGATGACTTCCTTGTACCCACCGACCCCCGTACTGTTTTCTCCCACAATATCCGTCTTCCACCGTCGCGCTTCGGAGTACCGGGCGTACATCCTCAGTAAGTCGGCAGCGAAGATCCCCGCTTCATCGCCTCCTGCTCCAGCGCGAATTTCTATAAAGACATTCTTGTCATCCCGTGGATCCTTCGGAACCAACAAGGACCGCATCTGCCCATCGAGTTCAGCCAATTTCGCGTCTAAGTCGGCGATCTCTACTTCGGCCATGCTGACCATTTCTGGATCCTCAGCTAAGGCCAATAACTCGTGCGTCTCTTCAAGAGCATGGGCGACGTCAAGAGATTGATGGTAGCATTGGACGATCTGTTGGATCTCCGACCTTTCTTGGGCGAGCTCGGTCATCTTCTGATAGTCAGCGAAATTCTCGGGGTCAGCCATCTTGCGCTCAAGTTCATCGTAGCGCTCGGCTATCTTAGCGATTTTTTCTTGCATGTCTGTTGTACTGCTGCTGGTGTCACATCGGTATGTGCGAACGGATTATAGCGGTCGACCAAGGGGCGTCAAGAGGAGCAGAAGACATGTTCATGACCAAATCTACTCGTTATCCGTGTATAATGAGATTGATTGTACGCAGGACTTTCTATGGCTGCGACCGGTCAAGGCTTGGCTATCCAATGGGGTTTCTTTTTTTGATTTGAACGCTCTCATTCGATAGTCCCTTTGGAGGAGAAAGACATGACAGTCAAAGTTGGTCTGTTGTTTGGGCGCGAGCGTTCTTTTCCAGAAGCTCTCATCAAAGCCGTCAACGAGCGAGACCAGGGGGTAACTGCGGAGTTGGTCATGTTAGGTGGCACTGGGATAGCCACCCCCAATCCTTATCAAGTCATCATTGATCGCATTTCCCACGAGGTCCCCTATTATCGCTCCTACCTCAAGAATGCGGTCCTTCAAGGCGTTCAGGTGGTTAACAATCCGTTCATGTGGACGGCCGACGATAAATTTTTTGGCGTCTCATTGGCATCGAGGTTGGGCATCGCCAGTCCCAAGACCATTGCTCTACCGAATAAAGATTATGGTCCAGGAATCATCCACCCCGAGAGCCTACGCAATCTCATCGCGCCCCTTGATTGGGAAGCTGTAGCAAAGCATGTCGGTTTGCCATGTGTTTTAAAAGATGCTCATGGCGGGAGCCTGAAGCAGGTCTTCATTTGTCATTCGGTGGAAGAGCTGCTCTATTGCTATGACCAGAGCGGATTACGGACCATGGTGGTACAGGAATACATCGAATGGGAGCATTACGTCCGGTGTTTCTGCTTAGGAAGAGAGGAGATCTTGCCTATCAAGTATGATCCGGGGCTGCGCCGGTATGAAGTAGACCATGAACACCTTACGCAAGAGCTTGGAGCCTGGATCGCTGAGGATTCGCTGAAATTGGTTCGGACCTTGGGCTACGACATGAATGCCATCGAATGGGCTATCCGGGATGGCGTGCCGTATGTGATCGATTTCTTAAACCTGGCACCCGAGATAGACCGCATAGCCCTGACTCCCTTTTACTTTGATCACCTGGTCCAGATGTCGGCCGACATGGTCATTAGAATGGCCAAGGATCCACGACCGCAGTTAGACGAGCTAGGATGGGGATCGCTGTTTAAATAGGGGCCAGGTCAAAAAGAAGGCGTCTACTCGGAAAGACTTTCTGGAAGAGTAACCTCCTCCGCTTCCTCTTCTTTGGGTCGAATACCAACCATCGTGAGCAGTCGCTGCCAGCCCTGCTGCCGTTCAAAAGCCTTTGCGCGCCAAGTGCCGACGAGGCCATAGGGTATAAACAGCACCAGAGCGATGTAGACAACACCCAGTAGAAAGCTGGATATCTCGCCAAACCAGCGATCCAAATAGAATTGGAGCAGCCTGTAGACAGCAGCGCCAATCAGTGCTCCGATTCTGCTCCCATTCTTCCAATGAAGCCAATGGTGTTTCGGGCAATCCCGATAAAGCGGTGGAGAACGCATGGTAGAGATGCAATAGAAAGACGACTGGATCGGCATCTTCGGCCGCGAGATGATACCAGGCGAACGGCTGCACATCTTCAGCCAGGGCCGCTAATGCCGTGCTTTTGCCGTACCCGGTGCCGGCTTGGACCAACGTTAGCCGGTGCGCTTCCGATTCGAGCATTATCTCTGTGAGACGCGGCCGGTGAAGCGTCTGCTTATGCAGGCGCGGGGGAGTTAATTTCGTCCTGGAGAATCGACTTTTCTGGTACACGATTGTTCAACCCTGGCCTAAGCGATCCTCTTGCTTTCTGCGCTTAGACCCCACAGTTCTGATAGCGATCTGACCGCTGAAGGCTGGTTGATCTTAGAAGATATTGTAAGAAGAGGAGTCATTTCCTCATTCTTGATCAATCACTTGTGATAAATCGACTTTGATTCATCGACCTCACCAAAAGGTCAAGAAGATTCGACAAGTTTACCAGAGTGGGAGATGGATAGCACTTCAGCCCCGGAACAGGAATCGTCGATAGCCTTAGGAGGTAGAGGAATATCCAGGGCAGATGTGGGGAACCTTCACGATGGTATCAGCGTCTGATAATTGTAAATAGCAGCAGATCAGTAAACAACAGGCAGCAGAAGCTGCCCATTGATCGCAAAGTCAGATGGAGGTGCTACGATGAAGAAGAGATTCTTGTTCCCCCTAATGTTCCTAACCCTATTGTTCGCCGCTGTCCTTCCGGCTGAAGCCCAAAGACCAGAGCCCATTCCCCCAATGCCGCCGGTCTGGAATTTCGAAGGGCTGAAGATTGAATATCAACGGGTCAATACGATGATTGAAGATCAAGTAGCCACGACTCATATCGACCAGCTTTTCGTGAACGACAATGATTGGATGCTGGAGGGGGTTTATTTATTTCCACTTCCAGCTGGAGCTACGGTCTCAGAGCTAACGATGTGGGTTAACGGCGTGGCCATCGAAGCCAAGATTCTCGAGGCCGGTGAAGCCCGGCAGATCTATGACGAGATCGTCCGCCAATGGCGCGATCCAGCCCTATTGGAATATGTTGGATCGAGCGCCATCCAGGCCAACGTCTTTCCAATTCCACCTAACGACGAGAGACGAATTGAGATCGAATACTCACAAATCCTTCCCGCCGAAAATGGCCTGATCCACTACGTATACCCCCAATCTACCAACCTCTACACCAACACACCGCTGGAAAACCAAAATCTCCGGGTTGAAGTGAATTCAGATGAGGCTATCAGAACCATCTATTCACCCAGCCACCAGGTATCCATCGACCGCGACGGGGACTTTCGAGCTGTTGTGGGTTATGAGGGTATCAATGTCACGCCAGACGAGGATTTCGAGGTTTACTACTCCGTCTCTCAGGAAGACATTGGCCTGAACCTCATTAGCTTCAAAGAATCTGGGCAAGACGGCTTCTTCCTCCTTTTAGTGGCCCCAGCTGTCGATGTTGATCTGGACGAGGTGGTTGCCAAGGATGTTATCCTGGTGATCGATACCTCGGGCAGTATGGAAGGGGACAAACTCTTCCAGGCTAAGAAGGCCGCCTCATTCGTCATTGATCATCTCAATGAACGAGATAGGTTCAATATTGTCAGTTTCAGCACCGGTGTCCGTACTTTTGCCAGGGATTTAATTCCTGTTAGTGACGCGGGAAATTACGAGCGCTTCATCGACAATCTGGAAGCTCTGGGTGGTACCAATATCAGCCAGGCTCTTCTGGATGGAGTGGCCCAGGCCGACGATGATCGGCCGACCACGATCATCTTCCTTACGGACGGATTGGCGACCGAGGGTATCGTCGAGACGCCATTCATCCTCGATGCCGTGAAGCAGCAGGCTCCCGGCAACGTACGTCTGTTTGCCTTCGGTGTTGGAGACGATGTCGACACCTTGCTCCTAGATAGCCTAACTGAAGAACACGGTGGGGCGACGACCTACGTGAGACCCGGCCAGCAGATAGATGAGGCAGTTAGCGGATTCTACGCCAAGGTTAGCACACCAGTCTTGGCCGACATCTCAATAGACTTTGACGATATCATGGTCGAACAGCTCTATCCCCAGGAACTGCCTGATCTCTTCGCGGGCACACAGCTCGTTCTAGCAGGTCGCTATCGGGATGGAGGTCCGGCAACAATCACCCTGACCGGCGAGGTAAACGGCCGCGAACAGACTTTCATCTTCGAGGATAATCAGTTCAGACGACAAGGCGGAGATGATTTCATCCCCAGGTTGTGGGCAACGCGGGCCATAGGGAATCTATTGTCGCAAATCCGCCTGCATGGCGAAGAGCCTGAGCTGGTCCAAAGCGTGGTCAACCTCAGCGTTCGCTACGGGATCATCACCCCTTATACGAGCTACCTCATCGAAGAGGATGATATCTTCAGCCAGACGAGTCGCCGGACTATGTTTGAAGAAACGATGGACTTCTTCACAGCCCCGGCAGAAGTGAGCGGCGCCCAGGCTGTAGAAGAAGCGGCAGCCGAATCGGTCATGAAGGAGGCGGAAGTCTTCGCCATGCCCACCATGTCCATCTTCTCGGCCGATGGCGATATGATAAGTGCTGATGAAGTTATCCAACTCGTCGGAAGCAAGACATTCGTACTCCGAGATGGCGTCTGGATGGATACGGCCTATGATGCGGATGGTCAGTCCAGACAGCAAGTTGGTTTTGCCAGCGATGTTTACTTCGACCTGGTATCAGCAGCCCCAGAGCTGGGCCAGTACCTGGCCTTGGGACCGAAAGTGCTGGTAGTTCACCAGGGTGAGGCTTATGAAATCGTCGATGGTGATGGTCAGGATTCAATCACCATGCCGGAGGTCGCACCTACGAATGAGATCGATGGCGACGGCCCCGATTCTCAGGATAAGGATAAGGATTCCTCCCAAGATGGGAAGGAGAACAAACCGGCTCTGAATATATGCGGTGCAGCCCTGATGATCCCCCTGATTCTCGCTGGTGTACTGATGCTAATTAGCCGTCGAATGATTCCCTAGAATCGTAACCCTCAAGCGGTTGTTCGTACAAACATACCCTTCCGCTGGATCCTTCCAGCGGAAGGGTTTTTGTTTTGCCGGCGTACCAGAAAGGTGGGCAAGGCATGAAGGTCGAACACAACATTCGTAGGGGCAAGGCGACCAAGAATGCGACGCTGGGTTGGAAATACACACCTGAATCTGGTCGCCTTGCCCGACAATGAATTGAACCCGCCCTACGTAAACGGGCAAGGCAGCTAGATGGGATTGTTGAGCATGCAACCGCTGGTAAATTCTTCGCTGCCATGCCCCTACGATGCGTCGAT
>DASRZI010000117.1:0-7234 GCA_035686605.1 Candidatus Zixiibacteriota bacterium | reverse complement strand
CGGATTCCGCTGGCATAATCGTAGACACCGAGCAGCAGCTCTCCGGCCTCGTTTTGACCATCTGTCAGCTCCCGCCTATCCACAATCTGCCAGGCCGGCGACAGGTTCAGGAGTTCTGGCCTCAGAGAAAGGAATGGACCGTCGCTTTGGTCGATGATTTGTCCATTCTTGTCTATAAGTTGCACAAATACAGACGTTGTCGGCGAAATGAGTTGATCTCGATCTGGATCCTGGCTAATTCGCCAGGTGGCAGTTGTCTCCACGATGCCATCACAGCTTTGAGCGGACGCGCGTATCAAATCATAGGGCCCGAAGGTAGCAACCGGATCGGCAGGTTTGTCCGCAGGGGCTATCTTCCCCACATATCTCGCCTGGACTCCCTCACTTGTATAGGCCGTGATAAAGACGTGGCTGCCCTCCGGCGCCCAGTCTCCAATTAGTAAATCTCCTGTGGGCTGTTCGTGAACGCCGTAGCTGTATTCCGGGTAGGTGGCAAGCAGGTCCGGCACCAAGACAGTCCTCACGGGCAAGTCAGCCCGAAGATTTTCACCAATAAGCTCCTCAACAAAGAGATAATCCCCCAGCATGGCTACAAGGTCGACCCCAACTGGGTAATTATTGTCCAACCTGTCAATCCATTGGGGAAGATTTACGAGGAGAACTCCTTCACCGCTGGCGCTGTCGCCCATGACATCTTCAACCCGGTCGACAACTGCTGTCAATTGGGTGTAGTCAGCCAGCCTCTCCCTGATATAGATCCAATTCGAGACCAGGATCACGACCAGGATCGCCCCCCACAATACCCGCCCAACGCTCCCTATCTTGTAAAGTGGCTCGATTAAAACGGGCCAGAGCAATGCCAAACCGGCGCTGCTCAGGTAAAGCAGCCTGGGCCCGTGAAGCAGGTAGGAAGTCTCCAAAGGCAAGGCGACCAATAGTGACGCCAAAGCCCACCATCCCCATCCCAACAGGAGCGGCAGGCGGTTGTTTTTATCGCGAGCGCTCCAAATAGTCAAAGCAAGCATCAACCCTAGCCCGGCTAAAACGAGAATGGCGGCGGCAGGATCGGCATCCGGCAGCCAGCGCCCGAACCGGGTAACCGGGTAGGCGGCTCCCTGGCCAAGATAGAGGATTTTGTACCAAAGTGATCCAGCGCCAAAACTCGCCTGGGGAGCACGGCTGAGATTTAGAAATTGGTAACCAAAAGCGTAGATAAAGCCGGCGACCGTAAACAGAAACCAGGGCCGGCTCGCTAACCTCTTCAGAGAAGATGCGGGTTGATGAAGTTCGATCTTGGGCGGGCGGCCTCGATCGTTCCAATGGACCAGGGCCACTAACGCGCCAAACAATATACCGGACTCATGACTGAGCAAGCCGGCTATGAAAAAGAAGATCGTAGCAACCCACCATCCTGCTGCTCGGCCCGTGGCTCTGATCGCGCTCAGGTATGTGTGCAGCCCCCCTAATATGAGTCCAGTGGTTGTGGGGTGAACGTTGTGCCCATAAACGGCGACGGCCTGGTAAGAGAAAGGGAAGAGGGCAAACAGCAAACCCGCCGCCAAGGCCCAGTGTTTTCGGCGCCACAGCCGCCAGGACAGGGCCACGAGAAGTGCCGCGTTTAAGGCGTGTTGAAGGACGTTGATACCGTGTAACAGCTCAGACGGATAGAAACCGAAAGCGCCTTTTATCAGCAGTAAGGGCAAAAATGTCAGGGGACGGTAGAAACCAAAGTCCTCGGTTGGCAGCCAAACGCTGGCAAAATCTAATCCCTTTGTGATCCGGATATGTAGGAGATCGTCGTAAAGTAGAGGAAGCCGGAGCGTTGGCCAATAAAGGATTAGAGCAATCGAGGCTGTTAGCAGAATGAGAGCAAGCAGGTACGCGCTGCGTTTATTTCGGTGATGCTGATCTCGGGTATCGGACAAGGTGAATCTCTATTTCAGTCCAGAAACAACCCAGTCGTGCGGGCTTCCCGGATAGGTGTCAACCATCAGGTACGACCGAATTCCTTGGCCAGCTGCGACGCGGAGAGGTGGATCAGAGTCGGCCGGCCGTGCGGACATGTATGCGGGTTCTGGCACTGCTCGAGCTGTCGAATCATCGCTTCCATCTCCTGGTAACCCAATGCCTGACCAGCCTTGACCGCGGCCGACTTGCAGACACGAAGGATGATCCGGGCTTCGATCTTGCCCTGCAGGGGCGCATCGCCCCGCTCCATGTCCTCTACCACATCCAGCAGGGCCCTGGCGGGATCGATTTTCGTCAACAGGGCAGGGACGCTGCGGACCATATAGGCATTGGGCCCGAACGGCTCTATCTGGAAGCCGATCCTATCCATGAGGCGAAGATGCCCCTCTAGAAGGGTCGATTGGGCGGGGGAAAGCCGCACGGTCACACCATTCACCAGGCCTTGGGAGATCATTCCCTCCTGATCCTGTTTTTCCTCCCAATCAGCCATGAATTTCTCGTAAAGCACCCGTTCATGGGCTGCGTGCTGGTCGATGAGATACAAGCCATCCGGACCTTCGGTGATGATATAAGAAGCACCGACTTGGCCGACCACCCGCATGATCGGAAGCTTTTTGTTACCGTCGTCTGAGACACCGTCGTCTGAGACGCCGTCCGCGGATTCAATTTGCTGCCCATCTGGCCCAACCTCGCCCGATTGCGTTCCGAGCCTGCTGTCCAGAGCAAAGCCTCGTCCACCCGGCAGCGCCGTCTCTGTTTGCCAGATTGGAGCCTGCCTCTCGGTGGTTCCCACCCAATCTTGGCCGATGACGCTTGAAAAATGCGTGGCATGGGGAATGGGGCTGTCAGATATCAATGTCTGGCGAACAGTACGCTGTAATGCGCCAAAGACAGCATTGGCTTGCCTGAACCGCACCTCAGTTTTTGCTGGATGAACATTAACGTCCACGTTCTCTGGAGCCGTGGTCACGAATGCGACCGCCAACGGATAACGTCCGACTGGCAGTAAAGTATGGTAGGCCTGGATGACGGCGTAATTGAGACGATTATCCTTGATCCACCGGCCGTTAACATAGAGGGTTATCTGGTTCCTGTTCGACCAATTCAATCCTGGCGGGCCGATAAACCCGGACACTCGAATCGAAGATAATGAATTTATCTCACCAATTGGTTCGCTATGTGGCGAGCTGCTCATCCTGCCCGCCATCTGGCGAGCTGACCGTCCCTGTTCTCGGAGCTCCAGAAGCTGCTTCGCGGTGTCCGATCCGTATATGGACGTGAGCACGTCCAAGAGATTGCCACCGCTGCTCTGAAAGGTGATTCGATTGTCGTGAGTTAATCGAAACCGTATTCCAGGATAGGCCATGGCATACCTGGTGACGATTTCGTCGATATGCTTCTTCTCGGTTGTTACGGACTTTAGAAATTTCAGGCGGGCTGGCACATTGTAAAACATATTGGCTACCGCTATGACCGTGCCGTGCGGCGCCCCAACGCTCTCTCGATTCGTGAGAACTCCGGCTTCAATAGTTAGCCGTGTTCCGGCCGAATCCTCCTGGGTGCGGCTTACGATGGTCAACTGGCTCACAGAGGAGATCGCCGCCAGGGCTTCACCTCGAAATCCGAGCGTTTCTATGGTCTCTAAATCCTCGGCTTCTGCTAATTTGGAGGTGGAGTGCCGTTTGAAGGCTACTTCGATCTCATCGGCGGGGATGCCCAGCCCATCGTCGGCCACCTGCACCAACTGCCGTCCGCCGCCGCGGATATCAATATTTACCGTTTTCGCCCCTGCGTCGATGGCGTTTTCTACCAGCTCCTTGACCACCGATGCCGGTCGTTCAACCACCTCACCTGCGGCAATTTGGGAGGCAACTTGTTCAGAAAGGATGAGAATCGACATGGTGTCGTATTTTACCACAGGTAGCATTACCTCGGGTTGCCAAGTATACTGGCGAGGAATGACCGTGGCGCGACGTTTAGCCTTCCGCGATGATCGCTTGTTTGTGGAAAGGTTATCGCAGGCACCTGGTCGTTTTTCTATTACATGATAGTGGAGAGACTGTAAATGCCATTTTCACCCTCGTACGATGTTCCTGACGAACGTCGGGCCTATACCATGCACGCCGGACCGGTTGGATGTCTTATTCTACATGGATTCATGGGCAGCCCTATTAGCACCCGCCCAATGGCCACATACCTGATGGAGCAGGGCGTCACGGTTCACTGTCCCTTGCTTCCCGGACACGGCGAATACCCAGATAAATTCTACAAGATTCCAAAGGAGGCCTGGATTGACGAGGTTGAAGAAGCCCTTGCCTATCTGCGCACCCAATGCCAGGAGATATTCCTAATTGGTCACTCGATGGGAACGATTCTTGGCGCCCATCTTGTGGTTAAAAACGGCGGATTCCAGGGGCAGATTATGCTTGCTCCGGTTTACGACGTACCCGATCGTCGCATCCGGCTTCTGCGCGCTGCCCGCTATGTAATGCCCTGGTTTTACCCATTAAAATCAAGAAGTTTACGAGATCTGGTGTACGAACGCATTCGTGATTTTAATCCCGCTATTGATTTTGACGATCCAGAAGTCCAGGCGAAACTGCCCATGTTAACTCGTGTGCCTACTTCGGGTATGGACGAAATGAGGCAGATGCTCGACGTGGGGCAAGATCTATGGCCGCAGCTAGATCTTCCGATCCTCGTTTTTCAAGGAGAGCTGGATATCGCAGCCAGTCCTGAGAACACACAGAAGATCTTCGACATGCTGCCCAGCGAAGATAAGGAGCTGATCCTCTTCAAAGACGCCGGTCATGAATTGATGCGCCCCTTTGAGCCCGTCCATGCCGAGGTGTGGCCAAAAACTCTCCAGTTCATCACGTCCCATAGTGCTCTCGTGGAAACGATCACTCCACTGGAAAAACCGGTCACTGCCGACTAGATGCGGCCGATCACCTTCTTGGCTCTACTCATACTCCTGGCGGCCTGCAGCGGTCCTGCCCTGGAACCTACCTCTGAGCCCCTACCTACCATGGAGGTTGTTCCTTCAGACCCTCCAATGACGCCAGTCCTGGTGTCTTCTTCGACTCCCTCTCCAGCGGCTTCGCCGTCTACACCAGCTGCGAGCCCAGCAGGAAATCAACCAACATCCACAATTAGTACGCCCACAAGTACAAAGCAGGCCGGAGACGAACCAGTCATGGTTTTCCAGCAAGAGGGCGGATTAATGGGCATGATGCAGACCTGGTACATCTCTGCTGGCGGAGAGATCGCATCTGAGCAGGACGGGATATGCCAGGTGGAACCTGAAGCCGTTGCAGACGTGATCGAGTTGGCCGAGGAGATTGGCTTCTTCGATATGCCCGTCAAAGAAGCACCCGATATTTGCTGCGATTTCTTCACCTTCACCCTGACCATCCACCTGGGGGATCAGTCGAACACCATCACAGTCTCAGAAGGCGATCCCAACCTGCCACAGGAGTTCCGCGAACTGCTAACTTCTGTGCAGCGAGTCGTGTACAGCTGTTCTAACTCGGGGACTGGGGGCCTGACCGGAGGAACCGGTTTTGGACTGGGGATCTAGCAGACCGACCGCTTCGCGAGGAGGGACTGGTCACCGTTCGGCCAAGACCAGTCTTCTGGTCATCCCCCCTGCCGATTTCCTATCGGCCAAGACGAGTCCTCTCGTCAAGCCACTTTCCCCCTGCTCCCCCTTGCTGACCCAGATTCTAGCGTGTTAGAATGGCACTATGAACCGAGTCGTCTTTATGGGTACACCTGACTTCGCCGTACCTTCGCTTCGAGCCCTTATCGAGACGCAGCAAGTTGTCGGCGTTGTCACCCAGCCGGACCGGCAAGCCGGACGCGGTCGCCACTTCCGGTCACCACCCGTAAAGGTAGCAGCCCAGGAATCAAACATCCCTATCTACCAACCAAAATCCCTCAAAAAGGAAGAATCTGCCCATCTAATACGCGAATGGCAGCCTGACGTCATTGTCGTCGCAGCCTTTGGCCAGATTCTGCGTCCCCACGTCCTGGATTTACCGCCTTACGGCTGCTTAAACGTTCACGCTTCTCTGCTTCCGAGGTGGCGTGGCGCCTCTCCAATCCAACATGCCATACTTGCCGGCGATTTAGAGACAGGTATCAGCCTCATGCGGATGGATATCGGCATGGATACCGGTCCGGTCTATTCCCAGGCGCCTGCGAAAATAGAGCCAAATGAAACGGCCGCCACGTTGCACGATAAGCTCGCTCAGAGCGGCGCAGATCTGTTAGCCAGGCATCTTGCGGACATCATCGCGGGTCTATTGGTGGCTTACTCCCAGGATGATTCTTTGGCCACCTACGCCCCCCTCATCAAGAAATCTGATGGAGAAATTAGTTGGGAAATAAGAAGCGACCAGCTTGACAGGCATATCCGGGCTATGACGCCTTGGCCCAGCGCATTCACCTTGTGGAACGGCAAGCCGTTGAAAATACTCGAAGCGCATCCGGTAGGAGCGGACGGCGTTCCTGCCGCAATACCCGGCCTGGTATTCATTCATGGAAATGAAATCATGGTTGCAGCAAAGGAGGGCGGATTGAGGCTATTCGCCGTCCAATTATCCGGAAAACCTGCTATGCCCATCGCTGATTTTGTCCGCGGCCGGCCTGACTTCATCGGAAGCCGGCTAGGAGATTGAGCAGCTGGAAGTCTCAGCCGAAGCCAGTACCATAGCCTCCCGCGAATCAGCTTTTACTGAATCATTCAGCATTTGCTCATACAACCTGGAGATATGATGATGGTCACCAGAGGATGTGGTGCGCATCAATTCTCTGGAGGATATACTTCAGCTAGGAATTTTAACCAGCAGGTTTGACCTGACGGTCTTTCCTGACGGTCTTTCCTGGCGGTTTAACCTGACTGGTTTAACTTGACGGTTTTGCCCCAACTACTTTAGTGCTTAAGTGTGGTGGAGTTTTAGGAAATGGATATCCTGGTATTTGGTGCCGGTGCTGTAGGTGGATATCTGGGCGGCCGATTAGCCCACGCCGGTTATAATGTGACTCTTGTCGCTCGTGGTCAGGCAGCCGCAGCCATTCAGAAGCACGGGCTGACTGTCATCGAAGAGCAACAGCAATACTTCTCCAAACCCACCGTCGTCACCTCTTTCCGGCAAGCCTTGGTTGACGATGCTCACTTCGATTTAATCCTGCTTTGCATGAAGTCCTACGATGTGACAGCGGCCCTCAACGAGATGGTGGCTTTTAGTCCCTCTCCACCGCC
>DASRZI010000116.1:0-12507 GCA_035686605.1 Candidatus Zixiibacteriota bacterium | reverse complement strand
TTTAACGTCTTCAAGCAGCTGCTCCCATACCCCTTCCGCCTCTCCGATAACAACCGCGTCAGCATGCTGCATCGCCTCATCCGGCAGAATGGTTGGATGGATGCCTCCCAGCACAACCTTTTTTCTGCGTTTTCTGAACTCAAAAGCAAAACGGTAGGCACGGGGGGCATTTGCTGTCATACAGCTTATCCCAACCAGGTCGCACTCTTCATCGAAGTTTACGTCTTCGATCTCCTCTTCGACTATTTTTACCTCGTGTTCCGGTGGAGTTAGCCCTGCAAGCAGGTGCAGTGCAAGCTGAGGGATCATGAGAAACTTCGACCGCCTAGCAGCAAGGTCTCTACAGGGTGAAATCAAAAGTATCTTCATGGATGAATATCCTTTTTATGTATTTAACGGGGGCAAAACTGGTTTCGATTTATTCTATTTGTGCTCCTGTCTTTCCATCGCCTATGCCTTTTCCTTATACAATTGATGTTGAATTTACCATGGTTTATAATGAATTTAAATATTTATTTTATACATATAGGAAATAGTTTATTGAATTATTACATGAAATCACTAGTGTCATACTATAAAACCCCCGTCCCGAAGCGGTCTTTCTTCAACCACGGGTAATCCCTCTTGGGATTTGCGATCAGAAGGTCGCCGAGGCGCCTCGATCCGACGGCCCCTGAGAGAGAAAGAGAACCCCCTCGTCGACCTCGATGAAGCCTCTGAGTACCGAAAGAAAGAGTCCGATACTCAGCACTGTCCTCTCGTCAGCGGGTTTTCCGGAAGCTCGATTCTGATGTCCTTCCTGTATCTTGAGACTGCGAAGTAGCCTTGTGAGCGTATCAGCCATATCACCTTCTCCTCTTCTCGAAACTTTTCCACCAGACTTCTGTCTCTGAGCTCGTCCGCATCTACGAGGAGTTTTGAAATGCCCCGGTATCTTATATTCATGGCCGATTACATTTGACATATCAACATGTTATTTTTAGTATTGTTTGTATGCATATCGTGATTCTCGGCGCAGGGAGTGTTGGATTCCACATCGCCAAACAGCTCATCGACGAAGGCAAAGACGTCGTCATCATTGAAAAAGATCACAAAGTGGTCAAACATGCGATGAATTACCTTGACTGCTTAGTGATCCACGACGTGGGAAGCAACGTCGAAGTGCTCAAGAAGGCGAACATTGACAAAGCTGATTTCTTCATCAGCGTCACCGACTCTGATGAGGTAAACATGATCGCCTGCGGTCTCGTTGCAAGCAATACCTCCGTACCCAACAAGATCGCGCGCGTACGGAACATCGATTACTCCCGGGCACGCATCATGGAGACTCCGTTTTTAGGTATCGACCATATCGTAAATCCGGAACTCGAGGCATCCAAGGTAATCATCCGGTCCATCGAGCGCGGAGCGTTGAGCGACATCCTCTTTTTTGAAAAAACCAACTTTCAGATACGCAATATGACGGTTGCGGCAGATTCACCCTTCCGCACACTCAGCGTGGAAGACATAAAGAGGAATTTGGGTATCAGTTTCCTCGTTGCCTTCATTCTCAGGGACAATGACTACATCATCCCATCCGGGGAGACCGTCATAAAGGAGGATGACAACCTATACATTATTTCGACAGAGCAAAACCTCGAGAAGATATTCGCGAGTGCCGGAAAAGACAGGTTCAAGCTCAATAAAATCGTGATCGTCGGAGGTGGAAAAATCGGCAGCTACGTGGCCGATCACCTGCTTACAAAACAGAGAAGCAGTGAGAGGTTTTTCACCAGGGTCTCCAAGGCACTCGTACAGCGCCTGAAACGGAATATCGTCATCATAGACAAGGATCTGGAGAGGTGTAACGATCTTTCAGAACGCTTCTCAGATGCCCTGATCATCAACGAAGATATTTCGGATGAGGGTATATATGAGGAAGGGCAAATTTCCGATTACGATCTCATCCTGGCTTCGACAGACAACCAGGAGCTCAATCTTGTGACTGCCGTGTATGCGAAAAACATCGGGTTCAAGAGGGCGATCGCTGTTGTGAACAAATACAATTACCTCAACATTGCGTCAAGACTGGGAATCGACGTCACGGTAAGTCAGAAGAACAGCATGGTCAATTCCATTCTCAAACTAATACGAAAGGGAAACATCAAGAATATCTATAGTTTCGCCGATGGAAGAGTGGAGGTCATTGAGCTTCTGGTTGAGAACTCACCCTTAGCAGGCAGACGAATATCCGACATCAAGCTTCCTCCGCACACCCTTGTCGTCTCAATCACGCGGGACGAAGAAAACATTCTCCCGGACGGCACAAGCAGCATACATAATGGAGATCATATCATCCTGATCGCAGAAAAAGAATCCATTCCCAAAATCGAAGCCATCTTCACAGGGAAGAAATGAATATAAAACAGGTTCTGAGAGTCGTCTGTGTACTGCTCCTCATTATCGGCTTTTTCATGCTCATTCCCCTGTCAATTGCCATGCACGACGGAAGTGTGCGTATCATTTTGAGCTTTCTCGGCCCTGTGCTGTGCATTATTCTGATCGGCGCACCGGGGTTATTTCTGACGAGAAAGAACGTGAATCCCGCCATTACAACGAGAGGCGGTTTGCTCCTCGTTGTTCTGAGCTGGGTGAGCTCTACATTCTTCAGCAGCCTGCCCTTTTATCTTTCGGGTGCAATACCCAGTTTTGCGGACGCATTTTTCGAAACCATGTCAGGGTATACCACTACGGGAGCTACCATCCTCACAGAAATCGAAGTCCTCCCCGTCGCCATACTCTTCTGGCGATCGCTGACCCACTGGCTCGGCGGTATGGGAATTGTCGTTCTGACTGTTGCCATTCTTCCCCTGCTCGGCGTGGGAGGACTGCAGCTCATCAGAGCCGAGGCACCAGGACCAACTATCGATAAGATCACACCCAAGATCACCGAAACGGCAAAGATTCTCTGGATCACTTACATGGCGCTGACAGTTGCCGAAACCATACTCCTCATAACCGCAGGCATGAACCTCTACGACGCACTCACTCATACGTTCGGAACACTGGCAACAGGGGGATTCTCACCAAAAAACGCGAGCGTCGGACATTACAACTCTGCCTACGTCGATGCGATCATCACCGTATTCATGCTCATGGCAGGCACAAACTTCGTACTCTACTTCAAACTCGTCACTGGTAAGCTGGATTCTGTGTTTCAGAACACCGAGCTGAAAGTGTACCTCGGAGTGTTTCTCGCAGCCACTGCCATAACCGCCGTAACGAATTACGTACGGCTCCACGACACGCTCGGGCAGAGCTTCAGATATGCCGGGTTTCAAGTTTCATCCATCCTCACGACCACCGGTTACACCACCACCGATTATTCGCAGTGGCCGATGCTCTCGCAGGTAATACTCTTCATCCTGATGTTCATAGGAGGATCTTCAGGATCCACAGGAGGCGGAATAAAGGTAATACGGATCGTCACCCTGTTCAAACAGGGGTTGAACGAGCTCAAATACTTCGTGTACCCGCGGGGTGTGTTTCAGATACGCATAAACGGCAGATCAGTGAGCAAGGAAATCATGTATGCCATATCTGGTTTCGTGTTCTTCTATCTGTTTTTGATCCTGCTCACCTCCTTTATTGTAGCCACCGCAGAAAACGATATACTCACATCGCTATCCACCGCGCTCGTCACCCTCGGAAACATCGGCCCCGGTTTCGGCAAGGTGAGCCCTGCTGGCAATTACGCATTCTATCCGGACTACATAAAGTGGTACCTGAGTTTTATCATGATGGCGGGCAGACTGGAAGTCTACACGGTGCTCGTTTTGTTTTCCCCGAAGTTCTGGAAACGGTAAAAAACCCGCACTGTCTGATAAATAGAAAGAGTGGGGTCAGGTGGTCTACACGGGCTGTTGCCCAAACAACAAAAATGCCAAGAATAATATAATAAACCAAAGGGGACGGGGGTTGACAGTATAACATTTTGAATGAGCGATAGATTTATAATACCTCCGTCGATTTATACTTCTCATCTAGTTAAATTGACACTCAAATGTATGAAAAGAGTGACGGGCCTGCTCTCCGGAGGTGTGGGCCTGATCGGTCAAGCTGTACAAAGCTTTTCAGACAGTCTGCACAACAATGCTAATTCTTTTTGGTATCAGGTTTCTTTATCTATTTCTGATGTTCTACCCACAAATTGTTTGACTCGCTGATTTTGTTATCCTAAAATAGTAGAAGACTCTTAAAATATTGTCTCTATACGAAAATGTCTTCAAATCGATATATAATTCTAACCGATTTATTCGATTTTTCCGGCAGTGAGCGCGATCTCTTTCTCTACCCGGCCAGTAACGGACCCTCTATGCTTTCCGTCCTCGCTCAGAGTACATGTCTTAGGAGCAGCGGTATCCGGCAGAAGCTCACCCTTCTCGAGAAAAAAGGCCGCATTCACACCCTGAGAGTCAAATCCTTCGCAAAGCCAGTTGGCTCAAATGATAGCCTTAACAGAGCTGGAACAGGAGATTCTCCGGGTTTCTCTACCGCTGGCACAGAGATGAAAATGATCCGAGCCGCTGCAGTGAGCTGAACGGAGTTTCTGTACGGGTCGGACTGCCGGCTTCGATCCTGCGGGTTGCGGATACCATTGATATCGATCACCACCGGCCCCAAGGCTGGCTCAGGCTGACAAGCCAGTTCGTTCGCTCGCAGAGGCCTGTAACGATGCCTGGAAGCCAAAGGATGTAAAGCTATGTCACCCTCCGATGATTTTGAATTCTACGATCGCGAGCAGCTTTTAAGGGGCGAGCTCCCGCCGAGCCGCCGAGCAGATACCCTGCTCTTTGCCATTGAAAACCGCACGGCATATCTGTCTGCAGAATCGAGGAAAAGTACTGCGCTGTACCTTACGGTCAAGACTGCCGAACAAAGGGAACAGGCCTTTTTCGAATCGATGGCCTCCGGTCGGACGCTGCTGCTGCAACCGAAGATACAGGATATAGAGCGGTATGCTCCCCATTGGCTCACCCTCGTTTCAGGGGCCGATGTGCGTCTGCGTGCCGCCCTCGCCCATGCCCTGAGCAAGAAGTACAGGCTTACCTCCAGAGCAATCCCAGGAATCCGAGCTGCCCTCGGCTTGGACGAGAGCGCCGTCAAGCAGGCCTATCAACGCCTGTATAAGAGCGATCTCACCTTGATTTATGTCCCGAAAATAGGACTCAGCGGAAGGCTGCGCTGGCTTCTTGCCCGCCTAGCCCGTTCGCTAGAAGCCCTGCCGCCCTTCTGGGTAGCCTTTATCCTGACGCTGCCGGTTGGCCCGGGGCTCCTGGCGCTGCCGATTGCCGTGGCCGGTATCGGGGCACTACCGGGGGTTGTGCTCTTGCTCGTCTTCGGGATTATCAACATCCTGACCGTGGCTTCTCTGGCTGAAACTGTAGCCCGCTCCGGGACAACCCGGTTTGGAATAGGATACCTGGGCCAGTTGGTAGCAGAGTATCTGGGAAACGCCGGCTCCGTCCTGCTTACCATCCTTCTAGCGGTGAATAACTTCCTCGTGCTTATCGCCTTTTACATCGGCATTGCCGGTACCCTGGAAGAGGCGATACATCTACCGGCGGAGCTATGGATCCTCATTCTCTTCGCTGTAGGCATTTACTTTCTTACCCGCAAGTCTCTCAATACCACCGTCGCCTCCACTGTCCTCATCAACTTCATCAATGTAGCGCTTATCATAGTTATACCGCTGTTCGCTTTGCCCTACGTTCGGCCGGCGAATCTCATGTACATGAAGGTTCCCTTCCTGGCTGGCGAGCGCTTCGATCCTTCCCTCCTGCAGTTGATCTTCGGTGTCATGCTGTCCAACTACTTCTCCCATCTGCTGGTTGCCAACTACGGGCGGGTGATCATTCGCAGAGACTCAAGCGCTCGCTCCTGGATCTGGGGGTGTATTGCAGCCATCGCTTTGATGATGCTCATCAGCTGCCTCTGGGTGCTGACCTTCAACGGCGCCCTGCCGCACGGGGATTTGTCCAGCGAAACCGGCACTGCAGTAGCTGCTCTGGCAAGGGAGGTCGGTCCGGTTGTCAGCTGGCTCGGTGTTGTCTTTGTCATACTGAGCCTGGGTATGGCCTGTATCCACATCTCCCTGGGGCTGTTGTTCCTTGTAGAAGAACGGCTGCCGGTTCTTTCCGGGAAACCGGCGGCCAAGAAACTGCGCTTCGTTGCGGCCATCAGCCCTGTTCTCGGCGTGTTTCTGATCTCTGAATGGCTTGCCTTCAGCAACAGCGGCTCATTTGCCAAATTATTGAGCCTGGTGGGGGTCATCGCCCTGCCACTGCTGGGCGGGATTTTCCCTGTCCTGCTGCTCAGCGCTACGCGCCGCAAAGGAGATTTTGTGCCGGGGTTGGTTCTTCGATTTCTCGGCAGCCCCATTCTTATGGGAGTTCTCTACGTTCTGTTTCTGGGCAGCATCTTCGTCTACGGAATATTTGTCTGGGACGGCATTGTGGAACGGATTGTCAGTATCCTCCTCGGGCTCACAATTCTCATCATCACAGTTGTCATGCTCAAGGGAAAAATATTCGACAGCCGGGTCGTAGTGGAGCTGCGAGAGGACCTGAGCCCGGCAGGAAAGAGCCTCTTCTCTGTCACGGCACGCGGTCGAGCCCTGGAAACGGAGGTTTTGCTCGCTTTCGAGAACCGCAAACAGCGAGTTCGATCTTCTACCGGTGAAATTGCCGATTTCAGCCTGCTGCGCTCGGTGCGCTTTGATCTGCCCCGGGTAGATGCCGGAGAGTTGAAAGTATGGGTACACAGAATTACCCCCGAGTGGATATCTGTTGCTCTGCCGAGCGAGCTGAAGCTGCGCCGTGGTGCTGAAAAGACCAGAGTTGTTTTGGATAATAAAGAGGGGCAGGCTCTGTTTACGCTGAAAAATCAGGCCTGCAGGCTGGAAATCCATTTGCCGGAGCTGGTCGAGAGCTTTTAGGAGGGCTCCTGTGAACCAGGGTGAAAAATCAAAAAAAGACCTGAGCTGCGGTCTGGCAGAAGCACAGCAGCGACTGCAGGAACGCGAAGCGGACCTTGTCCAACTGCGCCAAGCAGAGGAGCACACCCGCTGGATATCCGAAACCCTCCAGCAGGCGAGCCTGGCGCTTACCAAGACCTTTGGTCTGGACAGAGTGCTGGAGACCCTACTTGACTTTATGCATCGTCTCGTCCCCTACGACAGTGCTACGATCTTCCTGATGGAAGAGGAAAACTATCTCGTAGCCCGTGCTGCCAAGGGCTATAAAAAATGGAGCGGTGTCAACGAAAAGGATATGCTCGGTACCATTCGCTTCGACATCCGGCAGAGCCGGCGCCATAAGAGGCTGGTCGCTGAACATGGAAGCCTGGTTATTTCCGATGTCAGCGCCGACCCCGATTGGACACACATCAGGAGCTCGCACCACATCCGCAGCTGGGTGGGTGTTCCCCTGGTGGCAGGCGGTAAGACCATAGGACTCTACTCTCTCGACAAGGCGGAAACGGATTTTTTTACCAAGGAGCATGTGCTCCTGGCCGAGGCCTTAGCCGCCCAGGCAGCCGTAGCGATTCAGAATGCCCTTCTCTATCGCAATGCCCAATCCGAGCTGGCTGAACGGCAAAGGCTTCAGAAGGCCGAGCACAAACAGCGAGTCATGGCCGAGGCCCTTAGTGACATTGCGGCCATACTCAACAGCAGTCTGGATATTGAAGATGTAATGGAGAGTATTCTGACCCATGTCGGCCGGGTCGTCCCCTACGACGCCGGGACAATTCTACTTACCAAAGGTGATTCGGTGGAAGTGACGCATGCGCGTGGTTACGACCGCTCCATCCTGGGTATGCAGCTGCCGCTCAAGCAGATGCCGAACCTGCTCAGAATTTTTGAAACCGGAATTCCCTCGGTAATCGATGACACTCATACCTCTGAAATCTGGGTACCGAGTCCCGAGACCGATTGGATACGCTCCTCGATTACTGCAGCAATACAGGCGGATGAGCGGATTATTGGCTTTATCAGTCTCGAGCGTGCCGCTCCCCATGCCTTTTCAACTGAGCTGGTCAAGCGCCTTCAGTCTTTTGCTAATCAGGCCGCAGTGGCGGTGCGGAATGCACGCCTGTATGCCTCCACTCAGGAGGCCCGAGAAACCGCTGAAACACTGCGAGAGGCCAACCTGGCCTTTACTCAGAGCCTCGACCTGGATGCCGTCTGTGAAAAGCTGCTTGATTATCTGCACCATTTGGTGCGTTATGACAGTGCCACGATCTTCCTGCTGAAATCTCCCACCTTGCTATATGCTCAGGCGGTTCAGGGTTACGAACGCTGGGTCGATCCCAAGGACGCCCTTACCGTATCCTTCGATATAAAACCGGGGTCCACGATACATACCATCATCAAGACCCAGGAGAGTTTGATAGTCCCGGACACGAGCCAGTTTCCCGCCTGGCAACAGGTCACGAGTGCAAAGCACATTCAAAGTTGGATGGGTGTTCCGATGCTTGTAGGCGGAAAGGTGATTGGTATGTGTTCCTTCGACAGCACCCAGGTCAATTACTTCAGTCAAGAGCATATACAGTTGGTAAAATCCCTTGCCGCCCAGGCAGCCTTTGCCATTGAAAACGCCAGGCTATATATCGAAGCCCAGGAGGCGCGCTCCGCCGCCGAGGTCGCCAACCAGGCCAAGAGCGTGTTCCTCGCAACGATGAGCCATGAAATCCGCACTCCCCTCAATACGGTCATTGGCCTGACCAGCCTGCTGCTCGATACGGGCCTCACAGCCGGTCAGAGTGAGCTCGCCGCTGACATCCACACCAGTGGTGAAGACCTGCTCACGATCATCAATGATATTCTCGATTTTTCGAAAATAGAAGCAGGGAAGATTGATCTGGAGCATCAACCGTTCAGCCTGCGGGAGTGCCTCGAAGGTGCCCTCGATCTGGTAGCAGCCAGAGCGGCTGAAAAAGGACTTGACCTTACCTATTCGATCGCTGCGCCCGTTCCCGGCAGGATCTTTGGTGATATCACCCGCCTCCGCCAGGTTCTTACCAACCTTCTCAGCAATGCCACCAAGTTCACCGATCGAGGCGAGGTCAGTGCAGCAGTTGAGGTTGACGAGGTGCAAACAAATGGAACATACCAGCTGCACTTCACAGTAAAGGACACAGGCATCGGTATCCCGGCGGAACGAATGAATCGATTGTTTCGTTCTTTCAGTCAGATAGATGCCTCCACCACCCGCCGCTACGGTGGGACCGGACTCGGGCTTGCCATCAGCAAGCGCCTGTGCGAGCTGATGGGCGGATCGATATGGGTGGAGAGCCAGGCGAACCAGGGTAGCACCTTTCATTTCACGATTCAGGCTGAGGCCGATCCCAGCGCCGGCCAGGGTGATCTTGAAGGTCTGCAGCCGCAGCTGGCCGGTAAGCGGGTGCTGATTGTCGAGGATAATCCCCCCACACGACGCACCCTGGTGGAACAGACCAAGGGCTGGGGGATGGTCCCCCGCCAGACAGGCTCGCCCCATACGGCCTTGTCCTGGATAGACAGGGAAGAACCCTTCCACGTTGCTATTCTTGATAGGCAGACAGCTCAGATGGACGGCCTGGCCCTGGCCCGACAGATCCGACGAACGAGGGACGCAAAGACTCTGCCGCTGGTTATGCTGGCTCCCCTGGGCCAGCGGGATGCCGGGGAAGAAGGGCTCGACATAACAGCGACTTTGACCAAGCCTCTCAAGGTCTCAAAGCTCTACAATGTACTGGCAGGCATTTTCATTGTGGATAAGGTTCCTGTAAGGGACAGAGACAGCAAAGGCAAATCACTCTTCGATCCCGGGCTGGCAGGGCAGAAACCCCTCCGCATCCTGCTCGTAGAGGACAACGCCATCAATCAAAAGGTAATGCTGCGGCTGCTGCAGCGCTTCGGCTACCGGGCCGATGTAGCGGCGAACGGTTTAGAAGCCATCAATTCGCTGCGCAAGCAATCCTACGAGGTGATTTTCATGGATCTGCAAATGCCGCAGATGGATGGCCTCGAAGCCTCGCGGCAGATTTGCGCAGAATGGGCAGGGCAAAAGCGGCCGATGATCGTAGCCATGACAGCCAACGTAACCGAAGAGGATAAAGAGGCCTGCCGTGCTGCAGGAATGGACGACTATCTCCCCAAACCCATTCTGGTGGACGGGCTGGTCAGGGTATTGAATCGCTGCAGCAGCCAGAAAGCGGTGCTTACCGAACAGCACAAATCACAAGAGCATTCTGCTGCGCCCCGAACCGGCGGCGCCCCCAGCGGAGAAACCCTGGATCAGAGGGCTCTTGAGAAACTGCAGCTGCTGGCAGAGGGCGACGCAGGCTTCCTCGAGGAACTGATCGATACCTTCCTGGAGGATGCGCCGAAAATGCTCTCAGACATGCAGCAAGCTGTAGAGTCCGGTGCTGCAGGGGCATTGCGTATTGCAGCACACAATCTGAAAGCCAACAGCGCTGATCTGGGTTCAACAGCCCTCTCGAGCCTCTGCCGACAGCTGGAAGAGATGGGTAAGAAAAACGAGCTTCACGGGGCTGCGGAAGCCTTGAATAAGGCCAAAGCGCACTTTGAATTGACAGAACCGCTTCTTAAAGCATTGCGTAATGATACCAGGCATTCCCGATAGAGGTAAGGTACAATGATCGACAAGACAGGGCGCCTACTCGTGGTAGACGACAATCGTATGAACCGGCTAAAGCTTTCCGGGGTTCTAAAGCAGCAGGGGCATACAGTCCTAACAGCGGAGAATGGCCGGCAGGCCCTCGAAATGATTCACGGGCAAGCCTTTGACGTCATTCTTCTCGACATCATTATGCCCGAGATGGATGGTTACGGGGTGCTAGAGAGCCTGAAAAAGGACAGCAGCTTCCGTGATATCCCTGTTATTGTTATCTCAGCCCTGGACGAAATGGACAGCATCGCGCACTGTATAAAGATGGGTGCCGAAGATTATCTTCTCAAACCATTTGATCCGGTCCTGCTCAAGGCCCGCATTGACGCCAGCCTGGAGAAGAAAAGGCTGCGGGACCAGGAGATCGAATATCTGAAGCATGTTTCCCTACTGACCGATGCGGCAGCCGCTATTGAGGCAGAGATGTTCGAGCCTGATAGCCTGCTCGCGGTCAGAAAAAGGAAGGATGAGCTGGGCAGGCTGGCCCGTGTTTTCCAGCGTATGGCCAAGGAAATCCATCTTCGGGAACAGAAACTCAAACAGGAGGTCCAGCAGCTTCGCATAGAGTTGGATGCAGCCTGCCAGGCGCAACAGGTTGCTGAAATTACCGATTCGGATTACTTTCAGCAGCTGCAGTCCAAAGCCCAGGATCTGAGGAAAATCATCGATGGATCATGAAGGGAGAAAAAGAATATGTCTAAAATCATTTGCATTCACTCATTCAGAGGCGGAACCGGTAAATCCAACACCACCGCCAATGTAGCCGCCCTGCTGGCAGCAGAGGGACGCAGGGTTGGCGTTGTAGACACGGATATACAGTCTCCCGGGATCCACGTGCTGTTCGGTATTACGGGCAAAGAGATCGCCTACACTCTCAACGACTACCTATGGAAGAAATGCGAAATCGCTCAGGCTGCTCATGATGTCTCAGGGCGTCTCACCACTGAGATCAGGGGCAAGATCTATCTGATTCCCTCGAGCATCAAAGTCGACGAAATTACGCGGGTCCTGCGCGAAGGCTACGATGCCCAGCTCCTTACACGCGGAATCCGGCAGCTGCTCGATGAACTGAAACTGGATGTTCTGTTAATCGACACGCACCCGGGCTTAGGAGAAGAAACCCTGCTTTCTATCGTCATCTCCCATACGCTGATAATCATTCTGCGTCCCGATCAGCAGGACTACGAAGGCACGGGAGTAACCCTGGAAGTCGCCCGCAAGCTCAAGGTTCCGGACACAATGCTCATCGTGAACAAGATCCCCGCTTCTTTCGATTTCGAGGATGTCAAATCCCAGGTGGAGCAGGCTTACAGGTGCCCCGTCATAGCCGTTCTCCCCCACTCCGACGAGCTCATGGCCCTGGCCAGCGGGAGTCTCTACTGCCTGCGCTACCCTGGGGGAGCGCTGACAGAGCATTACAGCCGGATCGCTGCAACCCTGCTGGCCTAGGCTGTAAAACGTTAAATCTGCCCCTCCTGCAGGTTTTTTCAACGCTGAATGCCCCCCCAACGATCTCACTTTTTGATATGTGTATTGGGTACTTACATCCTGGAGTTTACGATGCCCTTTTTCAAGCATCAAAATGCGGACTTAAATATACACTAACACCATTGGGCTTTTTTGTGTGTCGAAGTATGATTGTTTTTGTAAATGAGGTTAGCTAATGTTGAAAAGAATATCACTCGCATTTAGATGCGGATGGCGCCTTTAGTAGAGTTGACGAACCCCATCTAAATGAGGTTAGCTAATGTTGAAAAGAATATCACTCACATTTAGATGAGGATGGCGCCTTTAG
>DASRZI010000115.1:0-3729 GCA_035686605.1 Candidatus Zixiibacteriota bacterium | reverse complement strand
TCGCTCAATATCCATTCGACTGATGCTTTTAAATCGGCCAGTCCCCGGTATTTGAGAAAGTTCAAGTCCATGTTCCTTCGCAAGTCGTTTAGCGACCGGTGAGGCGAGTATTTTGCCTGGAGGGCTAGTTGGGGCTTCCCTAATGACGGGTTTCATTCCCTGGGGTGCGGAAGCAGGCAATATCGCCTGGGACGGCACAAACTCATCAGCATTGGATAGCACCTCATCTTCAGCCACTATGAGCGCTACAGGTGTTGATACAGGCACCAACTCGCCTGCAGCAATCAAGATCTTCGCCAGAATCCCTTCGACCTGAGCCTCGGATTCAGTTGTGATCTTATCTGTCTCGACAACAAAAAGCAGTTCGCCCTGTTTTACTGAGTCGCCTTCCTGCTTGAGCCACTGCACTATCGTTCCCTCGACCATATTTAGCCCCAGCTTGGGCATTACAACTTCGGTTGGCATCGATTATTTCCTTGTGAAAAATCCGTTTTCAACGGCCATTTTCATGGCCGGTTCGACGTAAAGAATCCAGGGGCCGTCTTCATTCAAAGAGACAGTGGCTTCATCACCGGCCAGCAGTACGATTTCACGCTCACCATCCAGGGCCAGGACCAACGGTCGAATATCAATGATGGGATAGTGTTTGCCTGGTTCCAAATAGGTGAACCTTTCAAATGGGATGTTGGAGACAAGCCCGGGACCGATTACCGCTACTACCGAGCGAGCCGGGCCGTTTTGATTTAGTTCGAGTGCTCCACCAATGGGATCATGGGCCGAAATGGGGTGCAGCATGCCCACAACGGCCGATAGACCGATATTAGTAGGCGCCGCCTGGGTTACAAAGATCTGACGGATATCCTCCGGCTCCCAGACAGCTTTCGAACCAACAACGCCCCCTTGGATTACTGCGACATCAACCAGGGCACCATCGATTATCTGTCCATTGACAGCAATATCAAGTTTCTTACTCCGAAAACAAGAATTCAACCGTTCATCTGGCTCCTGTTGAACGAAATACCCCACGCCCAAGCCGGCAACAGTACCATCTATGAAACGGGGCAAAACATTATTAGTGCCCGTAGATACCGGCAAGATAGGTATTTCGCCACAGTTGTTGCCGGCTAACCGTACTGTTCCATCGCCACCGAGGGTGACGATACAGCTTGCACTGTCGTCGCGTAACAATTGCGCAGCCAGGACAGTATCTTTCCCGGTACCAGAGACATCCATATCAAGAATAGTTACCCCGGACACGATCTCACCTTGGTGTCGTTGAAGTCCGTCGATAGCTTTTTGACCGATTCCAAAGCGATCGGGCATGATCTGCACATTATCGACTCCGGCCGCATGCAGCCCGATTAACAAACAGCGGACCAGATTGACTTTCTCCCGGTTACCCATGACGAGAGCATTTGTCACTATCCGGCGAATATCCTTGCCAGAGTCTGGGTTGGGGATGATGCCGACAACGGCCGGTGATCCCATCTTTTTATTCACACCCTAATCGCTTCAGGCGGGTTCACGGTCAAGCGTCTTGTAAACCGCGTCAACAATGTCCAACTCGCCCGGTAATACAAATTCCTCTAGAGGCGGGCTAAAGGGAATGGGTACATCTTTTGCCGTAACCCGCTCCACAGGAGCATCCAGGTAAAAGAATAGTTCAGAACTAACGGCCAGTGCGGCAATTTCTGAGCTAATGCTACAATCTGCCCATGTTTCCTGGACTATGACCAGCCGGCTGGTCTTCTTTACTGACTTAATAATCATGGTTCTATCAAGCGGATCAACTGTACGGAGATCAATAATTTCAACATCAATGCCCTCAGCAGCGAGTTTTTCAGCTGCTGAAAGACAGTAATGCACCATATAGGAATAGGTGACAATCGTGACATCACTACCTTCACGCTTCACCTCGGCTTCGCCGATGGGGATGAGATACTCTTCTACTGGAACGTGAGCTTTCATTCCATAGAGTTTTTTGTGTTCAAAGAAGATCACCGTGTTGTTATCTCTGATGGCGCTTTTAAGTAGCCCTTTTGCATCGTAAGGCGTGGCAGGCATGATGACTTTAATGCCAGGCACAAAGGAAAATAACGACTCGAAGCTGTTGGAATGTTGCGCTCCCGCAGAGAGATAGCCACCCACCGGAGCACGAATCACCAATGGCATTTCTATAATGCCACCGAACATATAACGCATCTTGGCGGCCTGGTTGATGATCATCTCAGAAGCCAGCGTGATCCAGTCTGAGAATTGGAGTTCGATCACTGGGCGGATACCGGTCGCGGCGGCGCCGACGCCCATACCCACATAGGCAAGCTCAGATACAGGCATATCGATAACCCGCTCTGCCCCAAATTCCTCCTGAAGGCCCTGGGTGACACCATTAGCACCGCCATAAGGTCCGATGTCAATTCCCCACAGAATGACATTGGGATCACGCCGCATCTCTTCAGCCAATGCTTCATTTAAAGCGCGATTATAGAAAATCTCTCTGGCCATTATTCTCTCCTGGTTCAAGCTAAGCCCATAAATCTGTGAGGGCGGATTCCGGTTCTGGGAAGGGGCTGTTGCGGGAAAAATCAACAGCCTCTTCAAGCTCCTGAATTATGGACTCATCTACAGCGGTGAGATCCTCATCGCTGAAAACACCCAACGATATCAACATGCCACGAAACGGGGCAATGGGCTCACGTTTACGCCATGCTGCAACCTCTTCAGGTGGACGATAGGTGTCCGCTTCGCCCTCAAAATGTGGGTGCCAGCGATAGGTTTTGCATTCAATCAGGGATGGCCCTTCACCCGTGCGAGCCCTTTCAATCGCAGCATCAACTACCTCGTAAACCGCGATTGCGTCATTCCCGTCCACCACCACACCAGGCATGCCATACGCATTAGCCCGATCGGCAATGTCTTCGATTTGTCGAACACTGGGCTGGTAGGTGCCAACCGCGTACAGGTTATTCTCACATACAAACACCATCGGCAGACTAAAGGCTGTGGCAATGTTCATCGTTTCATGAGCCACACCTTCGTTTGAGGCGCCGTCACCAAAAAAACAGATGGTCACTTGCCCGGATCCTCTATATTTCGCCGATAGAGCAGCCCCAGCAGCAATTGGCATGCCGGCCGCCAGAATCCCGTTGGCGCCAAGGATGCCTAGTTTGGGCCAGGCGATATGCATCGAGCCGCCTTTTCCCTTGTTATATCCGGTAGATCGACCATATAACTCAGCCATCATATATTTCAATTTGCCACCTTTGGCCAGGATGTGACCATGCCCACGGTGAGTAGAGGTGATGTAGTCGTCATCATGGAGGGGTGCGCAGGCACCGGCAGCGACCGCTTCTTGCCCTAAATATAGATGTACAAAGCCTGGCAATTCACCCGCTGCGAAGAGAACCTTGACACGCTCCTCAAACAAGCGGATTTTCATCATCCGATCATACATAAACGCAAGTTTTTCTTTTGGTATATCCATATGGTTACTCCTGAACATAACCTTATTGGCACTGTAAAAGAACAAACGATGGCCTGACAGATTCCTCGCCGGCGTTCCGTCTCGTAATCCCTGGTCCCGTTAACTTCTAGTAATTTCTTGTTGGGTCTCCATTCACTTCTCCAAAACTTGGGACTATATCTTATACTGCTGTGTCGCTATGATCCAGTTAGTGAGGCAGCTGAAATCGTCCAGTGCTCCTCTTCAGGCCAAAAGGTATAAAGAGA
>DASRZI010000114.1:0-9911 GCA_035686605.1 Candidatus Zixiibacteriota bacterium | reverse complement strand
ATAGCTGTTCTGCGACTCGTGGATCGGTAACACGTGAAGATACCATGATGGCAATACAGACCGAGAGGATCGCTAGCAAGGGGCCGACAAAGAAAACGGCGATAAGCCAAAGAGGTTCTACCAGTCTGGCGGAGACGTTTGGAGAAGTCAACAGATTAACTCCGATGACATAGAGGACATAGGCAAGCCATGTGGCGATCACGGCCGGAATAATTGCAGCCAGCATTTTCGCGACAACGAGTTCTGTCGTCGTGATAGGCGTAGCTAACAATGGCTCCAGGCTTCTGACCGTTTTTTCACCGACGATGCTGTAGGCGGCGATGCTCACAGGTATCATAATCGGCAAAATCATGAACATCAACGTGAAGAGGTCAAGGGTATAGACTTGGACACACTCGAGCTCTTCGAGACCTTGACAGAGGACCTCCGCCCCGGGAATTGGATCGCTCCCATCGCTTACTTCATCTCCAAAACTCCCCATTACGCCGATCGATATCAAGGGCATCGCCACAAACACTAAGGGCAGGAATAGGACCGAGAATAGCACCAGCCGGTTCTTAAACACCTCAGCCCACTCTTTGGTTACGATGGTTATTATCTTACTCATGTCCAACCTTAATCTACTAGTTGAAGATAGATATCCTCGAGCGAATGACGGATTTCGCCGACAAATTGAATCTGAGCCCCTGCAGAAACGAGGTCTCTGATTATTTCAGGATTGTGAATCTCCGGTTCGTCCATGGAGATGACGATTTTATTATCGATCACTTCAACTTCTTTCACATGGGGCGATTTTTTGACTAGTTCGACGTATTTATCCGCCGAATTGGCGAAGTGGAAGACGACCTTTCTTCCATAGATCTGCTTTCGCAAACCATCTGTCGTATCCACAATTCGCAGCTGCTTATTGAATACGGCAATCCGGTCACATAACCTATCGGCTTCATCAAGGTTATGGGTACACAGGAAGATGGTCCGTCCAGCCTCGCTGAGCTCCTCGATGAAATCACGAACGAGCTTGGCTGACTCCGGATCTAGACCAGCAGTGGGCTCATCGAGAAAAAGTACCGCTGGCTCGTGAATGAGGGCCCGGGCAATAGCTAGCTTCTGGCGCATACCCTTACTGAATGTGCCCGCACTATCATCTTTTCTATCCCACAAGTCGAGCCATCTAAGATACTTCTCAACTTGCCCGGGTGGATCCTCCACCTCATATAACTTGGCGTAGATCAGGAGATTTCTCCAAGCACTCAACCTATCATAGAGTCCGGGGGTTTCAGTTAATATGCCCACATTCCGGCGGATCTCCTGATCCTCTCGACCTAATTCATATCCGTAGACGGTGGCTTTGCCTGACGTTGGATTAATCAGCCTGGTCAACATCCTCACCGTTGTTGTTTTCCCTGCCCCATTCGGCCCAAGGAAGCCGAAGACCTCACCTTCTTCTATTGATAGCGAGAGGCGATCAACGGCGACATGTTCATCGAACTGCTTGGTAAGGTTGGTCATCTCAATCATCGATATGTCTCTTCTCTATTCATGACAAGTATTTGCTATCATCTAATTTATCCGCTGAAAGTTCCATCTGCAATATTGGCTTCGATTCAGGTGGAATTAGCGGATCAGGATCTATTATTTCGGGTTCTGGCTGTCTTAATCGCAGAATAAAAGTGAGGCTTACCAGAGCCATTGCCGCAATCAGTGCTTCAGCCGCATATGCTCCCCACATGGCAACCGAAAACACAGCTAGAGCATCAGCCAGAGCGTGCCATACAATAGCCGCTGCGAACCACAATGGCTGCCGTTTCACGAAGGCCATCATTACGGCAAGGGAAAACGACAAATGAAGTATGATGGCAAAAATCCGTTCAATAGCTCCCAGAATGGTTGCGTACCATGGCGCTGAGAAAAAGTTGTCCAAAGAGGCCGCAATCAGCGGCTCCTGTTCAGCCGGTATTAGAGTTGTAAGCCGGTCGTATCGCCAGGCAACCAGAAATACGGTGTTAATGGCTACAAGTACTCCTAGGATGATCGCTTCCGCTCCCCCGTGACCAGCGCCCAACATCATTCCTTTTCCCCAAGTGCGAGCATCTTTCGCCCAAAAGCGGTAGCCAATGAATCGAGCTCCTTCCTCGAAAAGGGCCGCCGATAGGCCGAGAAATACGGCGATAAGCACCAATTGCGTAATCGCCGATAATGGTTCGATCTGATCCCGGAGTATCGGGAGAGCAATATAATTAAATGGTACATGCCCAATTTGGGAAATGATAAGCGTGGCGCATCCTATAGCAAATAGTCGCCAGCCAACTGATCGATTCCGGTTAATCATCCAGCCGAGGACAATCGGTACGATGATCATGATCATGAAGTTAGTCGTATAGAGGAATATGTGCATGCGATGGAGAGAGCCAACAGGCTAACTGATTCGATTGGGATATTTATGTCAACTTATTGATCGATAGTTCACTGTTTTTCGCTGGACTGATTTAGGAGCTGGAGCTCAAGGCATTAGTAATAGTTTCAACATTTGCGCGCATGAAATCTAGATATGTTGCTGCCTTTCCCGAATCATCAGTCAGTGAACCCGTTGAGAGGCGTACGAGACGGATTCCAGAATCATTGGCAATTTGCTCAGCCAGGCTAGTATTTACCGAATCGCTAACAAAAACGACTGAAACACCATATTGCCCAATATTCTCGATTAGCTGCGCAAGTTCCTTAGCCGACGGTTCAATTTGCGTGTCGTAACCAGGGATCACGGTGCCCACCAGATCGAGCCCATAGCGGTCCACAAAATAACCTAGTGAATCATGATCGGTTACTACCAGCCGTTTGTCAACAGGGATCTCGCCTATCTGCGTGATGATCCACTCATCCAATTCTAGAAGCTGCCGCCTGTATTCCTCTGCGTTTGCGTGGAATGCGTCACTATTCTCAGGATTGGCATCGCTGAGGGCGCTTTCAATTGTGTCGACCCAGCTCATAACAAGAAGGGGATCAAACCAGACGTGGGGATCGAGGTCATCTCCCTCCCCATTTCTACCGCTCGTCTGTGATCGGATGTTGGCAATTCCATCAGAAACCGAAACAACTTTGTTCTGCTCGCGAGCATCCTGCAGCACCGGTTCGAGCAGCGCTTCCAATCCGAGTCCGTTGACGAAAACGAGGTCAGCTTCGGTCAGCGCTGCGATATCTCTTGGAGTTACCTCATAGACATGGGGGTCGGAGCCAGGTGGCAGAAGCACTTCAAGGTCGATCAAGTCACTACCTACAGCATTCACAACGTCCCCGACGATTGTGGTTGTCGCCATAACGTGTATCCGGTTTCCAGAGATCGCTTCCGTCACAGCTTGAGGATCCGAGCTTTGCGAACCACAACCCACGCAAATAATCAAGATGGCCAACAGGATTATCGTATAACTTGGATTGTGCAGACCTTGGTGTTTCATTCCTGGCTTCAATTCATTTTCCAATGATGCGGTCGATTCTATTTCAACTGTTACAAAGTAACAATTGGTATGATCAAGCCCTTTCACTATGGGTCACATATCCATAGAAATCTGTGCGGCACGTTTAGCACGGTGCTTCTGAAATCGATGGTCTGGATTTAGCAGAATCTTGTTGGTCTAATGTTCGCTTCGTCGTCAGGAACACGTGAGATCCTAAAGGAAAAAAAGGTCGACTCAGTGCCAATCGCGACTTTCTTTTTCCCTGGTGCGGGATACAATCTTTACAGTTATGACTCGTTCAAGCCCTCTTGCAGAAATTTCACAAAATCCATTTGTCTATGGTCGGCCCCTTGGTCGATGGGACCTGTTCTTCGGCCGCGGCGCCGAAATCTCATGGATCAACAGGTCCGTATGGAAGAAACGCGAACGACAGCCGCTCACACTAATTGGAGCACGGGGAAGCGGCAAGACATCCCTTATTAACCAGCTTATATTTTATCCGGATTCGCGCCGGCTGATCACTGTAATTATCAATACTCCCCAAGTTTTCGATGTCAATCTGCGCGAGTTCCTGTGGAGTTTCAGCCAATCGATATCATTAACCCTCTCCTCTAATGCAAGAACGGCACCTCCCTTTCACAAGCGAATGCTTGTATTAAATCCTCTTCACGAGTTTATGAAGAAATTCTGGTTCCCCTTGGCAGATTCATTAGAGGACGTCCGTCTTCTCCTTGCCTTTGACAATGCCGACATACTATATGGCACGGCAAATGGGAAAAACCGGAAAGACGAAATACTTGACATAATACTAGAACTTTATGAGGAAGTTGACAATATCGAATACTTGATGGTATCGAGTGATGTCGTGAGTCAGAGAGCATCCGTCGCCGATCAAATGATCGCCGAATCAGCTGTTCTCGAGCTCAGCAACTTCGATCTTGACGATTCACTTGACATAATTAATCTAGCCTACCCATACCGTATTGTTGACTCAGTTGGAACATACATCCACGACCTGACCGGGGGTCATCCGAATGATCTTCAGAGGTTTTGTCACGCGTTGTATGAGCGATGCTTCAATATGGGGATTACTCACATTACCTTCGCAGACATTGCCGCCGCCTTAACTATAGACCTTGGTCCTGGCGATTTTCATTTGCCGGTATTCAAACGTAGGAAAATATATACATATCACACTCCTGGAGGCTGATCGCGACTCGGTCCTAGGTTCTCGACGGTGTGATCTGGATCGTCTCTCGAAAATCAGATTTCGGATCGCGCTTATGATAACGCAATATTATGGTACTTGTCTTCGTCAGTTAGATTCGTAAGATCAAGTGCTGCGAGCTTCGCAGCTGTCGACTCGATGGAATAATCAAAGGTAGAGCTGTTTATGACCGAAAATGAAAAAGATCCCCTTCCCATAAGTCAAGAGTTGTTCGAGATCCTTCGCTGCCCTAAAGCTGTTCAAGAAAAGGATAAGTATGGAGATGATCCGGGTCGTCTACGGCTGGTCCACAATACCTGGCTAGTATGCGACGATTCAGGCTTGAAATATCCTATCCGGGAAGGCATCCCGGTAATGCTGATCGAAGAGGGTGAGAAGTGGAAGGATACACCCGATGAAGAATTGCCGGTGCCTCCACCGGCAACCTGATATACAGAAAGCACACTGTTCGCTGACCCCCCCTGGAAACAGGCCAGCGGAAAGACCTCAAGAGTAGACATCGCCCTGGGCCGCTAAGTGATTGGCGCGAATATCTCGCCGTACTTTTTCCTAGAATTTGAGATCGCAGTCGAACAGCTTATTCATTCAGTTTCGCTGGGTTCCTTATCGTATCAGGCGCAACCGTTGAGGGATACAGTTGGATTGTCGTCAGAGGTTCGATAACGATTCCGGCCTCTCCAACCGCATAATATAAAGCTGTATTCATGCGATCGATCGCCCTTCGTTTCTCCACATAGTGTTCAATCCAGCAGCGAACCCTGAAGACCATAGCGGTACTGCTAAACTCAAGCATGAGGGCCTCAATCGGCTCGTCGTGCATCACCCATTCTTGGGCCCGTATCGCCTCAATCATTACCTCTCGCGCCTTTTCAAGATCTGTATCGTAAGACACACCGATATGAGTCTGCACCCTATACACTGTGCTAGGATCCGAGTAGTTAACCACCAGTCCTTTTCCGATAACCGAATTGGGTATGGCAACAAGCCTGTTGTCCCTTGTTAGAACGCGTGTGCTGCGAAGCCCGATCTCTGTAACATCTCCCCAGGTATTAATGTCAAGAATCTCAACCCGATCCCCAACATTGAATGGCTGATCGATCATGATGATAAAACCAGAGATGATATCGCTTAGAGTTTCTTGAGCGGCTAATGCGACGGCTAGGGTACCGATTCCCAGAGTTGTTATCAACGCGCTTGGTTCTATCCCGAAGCGACCAAGAAACATGATAATGATGATTATCGTGAGAATGGTATTGGCAAGGGCCTTAAAAAAGGAGAGGAACTTATCATCAAGTTCCGTGTCCGTTTGGGAAACAACCTCCTTTGCGTACCAGCGAGTAACTGCAGAAATCAATCTAAGCAGGGCAACGTAGACGATCAGGAGATAAATGACAAAAAAGATATCCGCGACAGTGTCTTGCCACTTACTATCAACGATAATATCTGCCTGACGCAGGGCAAGTTCGATGCCTGCGACTACAACTACTAGCTGCAGTGGAGCCTTAATTGCGCCGATTGTAACGTCATCGAGACTTGTTTCAGTTTTGCTAAAATAGCGTTTTTGCAGCTGGTTCAATACAAAGCCAATCAACCAACTAACCACGATGGAGCCAATAAATATCCCTAGAGCGATGGCCCAATTCTGAATATCTTCTGACATCTTGTTAAATCCCTCCACCTACACGTTCAATCCTGATACAAGGTATTTCATAGATCTCTCGTTTATAGCCATATTCTGTGAGATCGTAGTTGGTGCATTATTCTGAATAGCGACTGGTTCAGCTATAATATGCTACCGGTACGCGCTTTTCAAGCACCAGGAAAATCAGAACAGGACTTGGGCCAGTAACACCGCTTATAGCCAGATGAATCTGGAGAGCTTCATGGTCCATTTGAGCCTCGCTCTGGGGTTGGATAGTCAGAAAAAATACGAGAGGAGAGTGTCGCAGTGGAAGAATTAACTGCTAGCCACCAGGACCGAATGACCAGCCAAGTAAGATCACTCATCGAACGAGGTAAGTTAGATGATCTACGACAGGTGGTCAATGATTTTCATCCTGCTGATATTGCCGACATTCTGGACAATCTGGCCCATCAAGATGCCCTCGTTGTATTCGATCTTCTGAATGATGAGATTGCCAGCGAGGTATTGGATGAAACCGGGACTCTCGTTCGACAGGAGCTAGTCGATAAGGTTGATGATGAACGGCTCGCAGATTTGCTCGGTGAGCTGCCGATGGATGACGCAGCTGAATTCCTGGATGATCTGCCAGATGATACAGCAACGCTTCTCCTCGGACTCATGGAACCCGAAGAAGCCGAAGAGATTCGCGAACTCCTTAGTTATGAAGATGAGACCGCCGGCCGCTTGATGACCAGGGATGTGGCTGCCCTTCGGAGGCAGTGGACTGTTGCAGAAGCGCTGGAATACTTACGCTCACTAGCTAAAATAGAACCGGCAGAGACGGTGCACTATTTATATGTCGTCGACCGCGATAACCGTCTGATTGGTGTAGTACCAATCCGGGCCATTCTCCAAGCAGCCCCTACAACGACAATAGAGTCGATCATGGAAATTGATGTGTTAACGATACCTGAATCGGCTGATCAGGAAGAGCTAGCCGAGATGGTGTCGAAGTACGATTTCGTTGCCATGCCGGTTGTCGACGATGAGATGCATCTTCTCGGAGTTGTCACCGTAGACGACGTGCTGGACATCATTGAAGAAGAAGCAACTGAGGATATCCAGCGACTGGGTGGATCTGAACCCCTTGCCCAGCCATACTTCTCGGCCTCAGTACCGCAAGTAGTCGGCAAGCGGTTGATCTGGCTGCTCCCTCTCTTTGCTGCCTCGCTTGTCACCGATGCCGTTGTCCAGAACAATAAGGCCCTGCTGGCAACGTTTGTTTCGTTGACCATTTTTATACCGGTGGTCAGCGGCACGGCTGGTAATGCTGGATCACAAACAGTTTCCACAATCATCCGTGCTATCGCTGTCGGCGAAGTTCGCCTGGCAGACATCCTGCGGACGCTGTCGAGAGAAATGACTGTTGGATTAATCTTAGGCTTCGTCCTCGGCCTCGCCGGATTAGCGCGCGCCCTCCTATTTGACTCAGATCCTGGTGTTCCGCTGGTCTTGGCAATAACCCTTCTCCTGGTCGTGATCTGGGCCAATACGGTTGCGACTTTAGTTCCATTGATTACTGAGCGACTCAAGATCGACCCGGCTGTTGTAAGCGCCCCAATGATTACGACCATTGTCGATGCCACAGGTCTGCTCATTTATTTTTCACTAGCAAGTATCATTCTGTAAAACCTTACAAAGGTTATATGTCCGGGATTCGCGAATCTTTACCTATTCCAGAGGAATTGATCGCCTTGATCGATACGGCGGGCCAGGTTGTTGTCTTGACAGGATCCGGCATCTCTGCCGAAAGCGGTGTGCCAACCTTCCGGGAAGCCCAGACTGGCCTATGGTCCCAATACGATCCTCAATCTTTAGCAACCTCTCAAGCATTCCGTCATGATCCAGAGCTGGTGTGGGAATGGTATCGCTGGCGGCGCGAACTAATCAGCAAGGCGAGACCAAATCCTGGGCATCTTGCTCTTGTAGAGTTGGAGACACTTGTACAGAGTTTCAGCCTAATCACGCAGAATGTTGACGGCCTCCATCGACTCGCAGGTAATTCAGATGTCATCGAACTTCACGGCAACATCATGCGTTCCAGGTGCACTGTTGACGGGAGGCTATTCGAGGAGTTGCTGCCTGATTCTGATGAACTACCCTATTGTCCTGACTGCGGAGAATTGCTTAGGCCCGATGTCGTTTGGTTTGGCGAAGAGCTTCCCCAAGCCAGCTTTCGCAAAGCCTTGAGCGCGTCCCAAGACAGCGATGTCTTTCTCAGTGTGGGAACCTCAGGTATCGTCCAACCAGCGGCTTCGCTTGCCATTGAGGCTCGCAGCCATGGTGGGATCATCGTCGAGATCAACGTTGAAGATACTCCGCTTACCCCTGTAGTTGATTTCCCCCTCAGGGGGACCTCCGGGACGATACTCCCCACCCTTGTTGATTTATTGAAGCTCCGCAGATAAGCCAGGATCTGCAGCTATCCTCCTCGGAGATCGGATTGTTCAAGGATCTGTTGGCATTCGACCACTCTTCTAGCTAAAAACAATCCTAAAAGACTCTAACCATCGGCCCTGTAATACGTCACCAGTAACGGATAAGAACATTATTCGTTATGTAAAGTATTACAGTTTCTGAATGGCGAGTTTGCAGCCATACCCTAAGCAGTTGCGAGTTTCACAAGCCTTGTGCCGTAATCATGAGTAATGCTTGACAGCCAGACTGCCCTATGATACGTTTTAGACACACCTAAATCACGTTTTCTGCTTTCATAAGGGTTGGCCATGGCACCAGATATCGATTCACTTTCGCCTAGCTCCTCTCGCCAACGAAATATCCTCAACCATCAGGCAATCGAAGATTATCTCAAAACGATCTACGCCCTGGAGCAAGAGGAAAGCCCGGTCAGCACCTCCAGAGTCGCCGAGGCCCGTTCTGTAAAGCCAGGCTCTGCTACGAGCATGATCCAGCGTCTGGACAAGCTCAACCTGGTCGAGTACGAGAAACACTATGGGGTTACCCTCACCGAAGCTGGGAAACAAATCGCTTTGGAAGTAATACGCCACCACCGTCTGGTGGAGTTATACCTGATAGAGGCTTTGGGTTTCGGTTGGGATGAAGTGCACGAGCAGGCTGACATTCTCGAACACGTAATCAGTGAAAAGCTGGAGGATAGAATGGCGGCGGCACTCAACTTTCCTTCTTTCGATCCCCACGGTGATCCTATCCCTTCAAGGGAAGGATTGATGGTCGAAGTTGAGACTATAGCCCTGTCTGTCTTACCCGAGAATACCGAGGCCGTCGTATCTCGAGTACCTGGCAACGTAGATGGGGACTTCTTGCGTTATATCGCTCAGCTTGGTCTGGTACCTGGAAACGAAGTAACTGTTGTAGAGAGAGCACCATTTGATGGCCCCCTGACAGTTGAAGCTGGTGGGCAAATACAGGTCGTAGGATACAAGATCGCTTCGACAATTTGGGTTGAGATCCGTTAACGAAAGCGTGAGACGATCGCATTAGGGGGAGATAACCATTTTGGGTAGACCAACCGGTCTGACAGGGTGTTCTATATCAGTCCGAGGGCGGCTGCTTCTTTCATTGCCCAATC
>DASRZI010000113.1:0-4363 GCA_035686605.1 Candidatus Zixiibacteriota bacterium | reverse complement strand
CGGTGGCGGTAGCGGCATCGGCCTAACCATTAGTAAACACCTTGTGCAGGCACATAACGGTCAGATCTCAGCAGCCAGTTCAGGCCTCGGCCAGGGAAGCACTTTTTCCATCACTCTGCCTCTGGCAAGCGAATAATTTCTTGTTTTCTGCTTTAAACTGAATGTTAATACCGTCCTCCGGGGGCTTCTCGCGCCGCCTTTTTTTTGTTACAAGATCGTCACACTTCTGTTAATTGGCCGTCATGACACCGCAGTACGATTTGAATAGTACAACAAACGATAAACAGTATTGTGATTCTTGAACAACTTCAAGGGTCTCAAAAGGAGTGACGAATAATGTTGACAGGATTTGGAATGGGTTTAAGCGGTTTTGGTTTTGTCTTCATGGCTTTGTTCTGGTTAGTGATTATAGGCTTGGGTATCTGGTTGCTAAGCAACCTATTCCCCAAAGGTGATGCCTCTTCACAATCCCAAGAATCTAGCAGTGAATCAGCCTTGGAAATACTACGAAAGCGCTATGCGCGGGGTGAACTAACCAAAGAAGATTTTGAATCCATGCGCTACGAGATAGAAAGTTAAGTAACGGGTCAGAGATCAAATTTCCTCTCCGAAATCGGATTTCCCCTAATAAAGCAACTATATCAAGGAATAGAACATGAACACACGAATAGTATCAATAATTGGCTTGGTGATACTGGCCATCGTAATCTTCCTGGGAGGTATGTTCTTCGGACAAACCCAGACGAGTGCAGCCGCCTTCTTCCCGGGTGGCATGATGTTCGCGAACAATGCGGACGACAAGGTAGCCGGGCACAACATGATGGGCAACGCTGGCATGATGAACGGCAGCTTTGACATGATGGGAAGCGGGTCAGGCATGATGAATGGTGGCTATGGCATGATGGGAAACCGGTCAGCCATGATGAACGGTGGCTATGGCATGATGGGAGACGGATCAGGCATGATGGCCGGCAATATGATGGGTGGCGCCGGTTTTGACAACCTCGCAGGTGTCGAACCTTTGTCGATAGCAGATGCCGAAATTGCAACTAGCGAATATCTTATCTCTTTAGCCAACGATGACTTGACCCTGGGCGAAATCATGATTTTCGACAACCATGCTTACGCCCAAATTTTAGATAAAAGTAGTGATTCTGGTGCGTTCGAGGTATTAGTCGACCCCGTGTCTCGAAATGTCTACCCAGAACCGGGACCTAATATGATGTGGAATACTGAATATAGTCCAATGAGCGGTTTCGGTGACGGTGGCATGATGAGCGGTATGATGGGAAATGGCATGATGGCCGGCAATATGATGGGTGGCTTCGCAACTGATGCCGAAATCAGTGTGACCAGCGAAGAAGCAATAGCCATCGCCCAGCGATTCCTCGACGCTCACTTATCCGGCACAATGGCTGACGAAACGGCCGACACTTTTCCCGGTTACTATACTATCCACACCTTGCGCGACGGAGAAACGAGCGGCATGTTAAGCGTCAATGCCTATACCGGGCAAGTTTTCATCCACCAATGGCACGGAGACTTTGTGGAAATGGCCGGTGAAGAGCATGGATAAGCCTCCAAGAGAATAGACGAACAGATGGAAATGAGGCCCGGACGTAATCACCGTTCGGGCTTCATTTTTATGGCCCCATAACCCACATTTTAATTTGAACAGGAGAAACAGAAATGACTGATACCAGCACTGTATACGCTTTTCGCGCACGCGTTGATTTACCATATGGGGTAGGGGTTGAAAAGGTGACGGCCGTACTCAGGGAAGAAGGCTTTGGCATACTAACCGAAATTGATGTCAGGGCCACGTTGAAGAATAAGTTAGACACAGATTTCCGCAAATACACCATCCTGGGCGCCTGCAATCCTTCGCTTGCCTACGAAGCGCTTAACAATGAGCTGGAAATTGGCCTGCTGTTACCTTGCAATGTCATTGTTTACAAAGACGATTCCCAAAAGGGGAGTGTGGTATCTATCGTTGATCCGATTACGATGTTAGGCGTGGCGACAAATCCCAATTTAGATTCTGTGGCCAGCGAAGCTCGTATCCGCTTGCTGCGCGTGCTTGCTACTCTCGGCAAGTAAACTGCGCCAGTTCGCACGCGCTGGCATGCGTCAAATGGCGGGTTTCCGCCCAGGTCAAACAGCGCTCGTTAATCAACTGTAACGGCGATAGAAATGGTTGGAACTTGGATTGTACATTCTGCTCGCGTTATTGTTGTTGATCTGGAGGAACGTTAATGAATAAAAAGTTTGCCTTCCCTTTTCTCCTGTTATTTACCTTGGTCCTGGTTGCTTGCGGCGGTCAGGAGAACACCGACACCGTCCCGGCCGTGATAGACCTGTCTACCGAGACACAAAGGGTCCCTGTGGAGGGGGTTGGTTCCTACACAGATGTCAGCGCTGATGGCCTGGCAGCAAGGCTGGAGAACAAAGATTTTCCTCTGATCAACGTTCACATACCCTATGCGGGAGAAATCGAAGGAACGGATGAATTCATCCCCTTTGACCAAATCGGACAGAACCTCGATAAGCTACCGGCTGACAAGGATGCCAGAGTTGTAATCTACTGCCGAAGCGGCGGCATGAGCGGTGTTTCAGCCCGCGAGCTAGTAGAGCTTGGTTACACAGATGTATGGAACCTGGACGGGGGCATGATCGCCTGGGAGGCGTCAGGGCGGTCGTTGTCACATAAGTAGAAAAATGTACCCTCCGCATAAGTTTGATAGGGAATTCCCAAGTCATTTCTCTTTATGCTACTGCACCCGCCGAACAGCTTATCTGAAGAGACAGTATCTGATTATCGTTGAATCGGCTCTGCAGTTCAACAAACTTAGTAATGTCACGACTGCCGCTGGCCCACCGAGCATGACCCACCATTGTTCGACAATTCTGGGCAGGCTCTTCAGTGAGCGCTTGACCCAGAGCATGCACTAGAGCAATTTTGCCAGTCTTCGCCGGTCCGGCGATAAGAATCGAAGGGTGTGCCTTCAATGTCACATATAGGTGGACCAAGGAAAACCGAGTATTGTCCAGGCCATGCTGAGTCGTTATCGTGATAAAGCGCTCCAGCGATGCCAGCTCGCCATCAATTGCAGCCTGAACTATGGATGATCCTGACGGAGGCAACAGAGCTGTCATTGGGTAATGATTGATATCAACTTAGTATGCTTCACCGTCCATGACAGCAGCCGCTGTTTTGTTCCGAACCAGGAAGAAGGCCGGTACGGCAATGACGGCGGCTCTGTGCAAGCCATGTCCCAGCAGCCAAGAAACACCCATGGCCATGATGCCGGCTGATACAGGCAACGCCACGCCGGCCTCATTGACGCTGGCGCTGAAGCGTAAATCGCTAACAACGCAGAGCGCAAAACTAACAAACAGTGTGGCCGAAATAACCCAGGCTATCCAGCGATCGTGTAACATTCCATTCATTATCGTGATTCTATCTGCCTGCAAGTACGAATAACTGGCCATCTTCAACCTTGATCTCATATCGGTCAAGCGGGCGGGGCGGCGGACCCGAGACTACATTCCCTTCCTTATCAAATATTGCGTTGTGGCATGGACAGAAGAATTCCTCACGATCAGAAATCCAGCGAACTCGACAGGCGAGGTGGGTGCAAATATTTGACATGGCAATGAAGTCCCGACCATTGTCCGTTAGAACGTAAGCTGATATCTCCCTTTCGTCTATGACCCAACCAGCCTTCTGTTCAATTTTGAATTTGAATAGCGTCGGTGTTCCAAGCTCAACTTTTTGTATGGCGCCAAGCCTAAACCAGTTCTCGGCTGCGGTGTTTTTCAGGGCAGGACCCAAAATATAACCGATAGCCGGGATCGCCATCGCCGCACTGATCACTCCTCCGATTGCCACGGTGGCGATGCTTAAGAAATCTCGCCTACTGATCCGTTTCGTATCGCGCATTGTGTTACTCCCGGTCTAGTATTCGCTGCACATGCATTCACCTGCTGGTTCGCTTATTCAGAAACACGCGGTTGAGTCGCTGCACCTAACACAAGGAACGGGTAGGCACGACATCCTCACGGCTTCAGGACCCTTTGCAAACTGAACAACGCCGCGATCACTCGACAGTGACCGGGCGTCGCATCAAGTAGTTGTAGGGTAGGACCAGCAGGGCAGCAACGTACAGACTGTATCCCACCAACCATATCAAGCCAGTAAAGAAACCGAGGGTTGTCAACGGCCAGGTGAATCCGGGCAGCAAGGGCGCCCAAATTTCATACATCGTCCAGTCGAAGAGCACGCCGCCCAGAATACAAATTACATAACTTGTCACGCTTGCGACAAAAAACGTGATTACCACGGGTCGAAAACTGATTGGCA
>DASRZI010000112.1:0-2590 GCA_035686605.1 Candidatus Zixiibacteriota bacterium | reverse complement strand
TGCCATGAACACCGAAGCCATTCAAAAGACCATTGATGCCTGTCACGCTGCCGGTGGAGGCATAGTTTGGGTTCCCGCGGGCGACTACGTGATCGGCACGATCACGTTGAGAAGCAACATTACCTTCTCGCTCGATTATGGAGCGAGCTTGCTGGGAAGTCAGAATTTTGCTGATTACGCCACCAATCTTAGTAAACCCAGAGAAGGATGGGCTCACTGTCTTATTTATGCCGAAAATGCTACCAATATAACGATTGAAGGACTTGGGGTGATAGATGGTCGTGGAACACGAGAAGCCTTTCCTTGGGGGAAAGGACCTAGTCCCCGACTGATGCGCATGGAAAACTGTGATCAACTTACGTTTTCTGGCATTATCTTTAAAAGATCAGCCTTTTGGGGGCTTCACTTAATCGACTGTCGAAATATTCATTTTGACGCGGTCAGGATTTACTCCAGAAACAACAATCGTGGTAATGATGGCATGGATCTAGATGGCTGTGAGAACGTATTGGTTGAAAATTGTGATATCAATTCTGGAGATGATGCCATTTGTCTAAAAAGTTCACTCAATCCATGTAAAAACATTGTAGTCAGGAACTGTAAAGTATCTAGCAATACCGCTGCCCTGAAATTTGGGAGCTCCACACACGGTGGCTTCATCGATGTCAGTGTCACCAACTGCTATTTCTATGACTGCCCCTCGGGCGCGATGAAGCTGGCCTTGGTTGACGGCGGTCGCCTGGAAAATATCGAGATCTCCAGGATTGTGATGGAGAACGTTGGCTGTCCCATCTTCATTCGCTTGGGGAATCGAGGCAGTACCTTCGGTAAGGGAGGAAAGGCCCCGGTAGGGTCGGTGAAGAATATACGCATCAGCGACGTGGTGGCTGAAGTTACGCTAGAAGATAAAACCAAAGCGACATCCGACCTAACGGATAGGGAGAAGGCAAAGGCCGGCCCCATCATGATCTCGGGCATCCCTGGCCACTATGTCGAGGATGTTGTCCTAGAGAATATCAAAATCTCCTATCCTGGTTATGGTAGCGAAGAAGACGCCAAGCGAGTTGTGCCAGAGTATGAAGATCGCTATCCGGAGCAATACTTCTTTGGTGTCTTGCCGGCCTGGGGTGCATACATCCGCCATGCGAAAAATATTGAGTTCAAAAACGTAACCATGACCACCCGCGAGCCGGATGCGCGTCAGAAGATCGTATTGGATGATGTTGAGGGTTTCGTAGAGAAATAAACGGAGAAGCGTTTTATGTGGAAGAAAACCATTCATAACAAAGACAGCGAGACTAGTCCGATGAAACCGAGAATGATCAGCAGCTTGTTGCTGGCATTTGTGATTGCAGGATTGGCTATCCTCATCCCCCAAACCCTGCATGCGGCGCCGGCTGGGCCGGGGGACTGGTCCAAAGTGCGCCTGTTCGGTCATGCCTTCCGGAATGACGACTATACGCCCGACCAATACGATTTCATCCGGGATAATTTCTACATTTTTACCATTGAAAAGCGGCATGCAAAGAATATTTACGGCGCAACCAGTACTGAAATAGCCGCAGCGGAAACCGCAAAGAAACTCCTGAAGAACAACCCGGATATGCGTGTACTGCTCTACTGGAGCACCAATACCGCATACAGTCAATTCTATACCACCGTCCGGGATGCTGTTGCCGAACATCCGGACTGGGTAGAGGAGGTTCGGAAAGGAACCGTACGCTGGACCTATCTCAACGACGCCGCCCGCAACTGGTGGGCCGACACGGCCGACCAGCTGGTCAAAGACAGTGCCTTGAACGGAGTTTTCGGCGATGGTGCCCCGGGTGCCAATGCCCGTGGCCAATTGGACAGTGTAGAGAGCTGCCTCAAGCGACTATCCAGTTTCGTCATCTATAATGGCTACCGCGTCCAGACCTCCAGCAGGTACGTAGCCGGGGCGAGCACACTCGCTCATGCAGACGGCGTCTTCTGCGAAGCTTTCTTTCGCTCCTCTGTTGAGACCGCTGATGAAGCCGTAAAGCTGATGGACGAGTTATTGGCCATTCCGTCCGACAAATATATTCTTTGCCGCGGAGCCGGGGACGGCGCCTTTGGTTCCACCCACGACTTTTCACTCGCCTGTTACTTGGTCGTCGCCAACAACTACTCCTTCTACAGCTGGGGTGGCCGCAGAAACTCCTACGCTGCCGACGACTCCCTCATTTACTGGTCCGACGACTTTGAAAAAGAGATCGGCGAACCCTTGGCTAAGGCCACCAAAGACGGCTACGCCTATCACCGTGATTTTGAGCACTGCAGCGTCGATGTAAACCTGGAAACAAAAGCCTCGTCCATCGTCTGGAAACCCGTGGAGAAAAAAAACGCGCCGTCAAAATTGGCCCAGACAGCGAAGTCTGTCGCTGAATCAAAGATTTTTAACATCAAAACTTATGGTGCTATTGGTGATGGTGTTGCCATGAACACCGAAGCCATTCAAAAGACCATTGATGCCTGTCACGCTGCCGGTGGAGGCATAGTTTGGGTTCCCGCGGGCGACTACGTGATCGGCACGATCACGTTGAGAAGCAACATTACCTTCTCGCTCGAT
>DASRZI010000111.1:0-9509 GCA_035686605.1 Candidatus Zixiibacteriota bacterium | reverse complement strand
GCAGGAGCACACCTGGCTCCAGATGGTCGCTGCTCTATTCGAGCACGAAATGGTCCACGTCATCGTCCGTGACGAACGACAGCGGGACCATGTCGCCTACCAGCTGGATTATTTTGGGATCGGTTGCGACAACGTCGATTTGCATATCATCCCCACGAACGATGTATGGGCCAGGGATAACGGTCCGATTTTCGTCGTCAATGACCGGAGTGAATTGGCCATCACCGACTGGACCTTTAACGGTTGGGGTGAGCGATTTGAACATGAGCTAGACAACCAGGTTCCGGCCATCATTGGCGCGTCACTGGAGCTTGAGGTGCATAAACCGCCGCTGGTTCTGGAGGGCGGAGCGGTCGAAGTAAACGGCCGTGGAACTTTCATGGCTACCCGATCCTCCATCCTGGATGTGTACCGTAACCCTGGAAAAAGCCAGTTTGACGTCGAGAGGATTCTCAGCCAATACCTGGGTGTGGACCATTTCATCTGGCTGACCGGGGCGGGGCGCGGAGAGTGTGAGAAGTGGGGTGACACCACCGACTCGCACATCGACATCGCTGCCCGTTTCACCAATGAATCGACTGTTTTATATAACTGGACGGAAGATGAATCTGACCCCCGATGCACTATGTTCGCCGAGCATTTGGAGGAGCTGAAAACAGCCACGACAGAGAACGGCAAGGCGCTGACCCTAATTCCGCTTCCTGTTCCCAAAGATGGCGTCTTCCAGGTAGCCAGCAGCAGCCTGTGGCGCAGCTCGAAGTTTACCGACGCAGCTTACAGCAACTACCTGGTGGCCAACGGAGTCATTCTGGTTCCTGTCTTCGGCAACGTCTGCGACGAGGACGCAAAAAGCATCATCAAGGAACAATTTCCAGACCGGGAGATCATCGCGATAGACGCCGTGAGCTTGACCGAAGACGGCGGCGCGATCCACTGCGTGACCCAACAGCAGCCAGAGATCAACGAGCCCGGCAAGGTCAAAGAATGATCTACGCCAAGCGAGAACATATAGGGTGGCGCCAGCGTTGGGCGGCAGCCGCTCCATATTTGAGAGGATTTTGTGCATAACCATACGCCCAGCGAGTTAGGATATTGCCTCCCCGCCGAAAGGGAGCGGCATGAAGGGACCTGGCTGCAATGGCCTCATGACCAGATCCATGACGAGTATCAACTAAAGCTGGAACGTATCTGGCTGGCGATGACCGGGGCTTTGCGAAGATACGAAACCGTACACATCATCGCCACAAATGAACAGCACAGGGATCACATCGCCCAGCAGCTCAGCTATTTCGACGTTGGTCTGCACAATATCGACCTGCTCACTGTTCCAACCGATGACGTTAGGGTTCGCGATAATGGCCCCATTTTCTTGGTGAACGAACAGGGCGATCTGGCTCTAACCGATTGGAATTTCAATGGTTGGGGAGGTCGATTCGATCATCCCCGAGATGCCAGGGTCGCTGCGAGTCTTGGGGCATCACTGTCCCTGCAAATTTTCGTAACCCCAATGGTGATGGAAGGCGGCTCGGTTTCGGTGAACGGTGCCGGTGCTTTTATGGCAACGGATTCCTCCATCATCAACGATAATCGCAATCCTGGCCTGGGCCAGGAAGAGATTGAAGAGATCCTGAAGCAGTATCTGGGCGTCAATCACTTCGTCTGGCTGTCAGGCGCCGGGCAGGGCGAGTGCGAACAGTGGGGCGACACGACCGATTCCCACATTGACATTGTGGCTCGTTTCACTGGTGAATCAACGGTGATCTGCAACTGGACGGATGATATATCCGATCCTCGCTATCCAATGTTGGTGAAAGCCCTGGACGAGCTGAAGACGGCGACCACCGAATCAGGCACGTCATTGACCCTGGTGCTTCTACCCATACCCGTAGGCGGTATCCACCAGGTCAGCAGCGATATCCCCTGGCGAGTTGGAACATTGACTGACGGGGTCCACTCAAATTACTACACTGCCAACGGCGTTGTGCTTGTGCCCGTCTATGGCAACGCCAACGACGAGCGGGCCAAGGCCATCATCGGCGAACAATTCCCCGGAAGAGAGGTCGTTGGCATCGACGTTGATTCACTTATTGAGCATGGCGGTGCGCTTGGTTGTGTGACACAACCCCAACCCGCACGGCGTCTGCCGGCAGGAATTTGGAGCGAATGACATGAGCAGGATTGTCAATTTGGGTTTGGTTCAAATGTCGTGTGGAGAGGATATTGCCTCGAATTTCGACAAAGCGTTGGCTGGGGTACGGAAGGCCGCCGACGATGGAGCCCAAGTCGTATGTTTGCAGGAGCTTTTCAAATCGCGCTACTTCTGCCAGGTGGTAGACAAGCACTTTCTGAGCCTGGCCGAACCCGTGAATGAGAACAGCCCAACAGTCCAGAAACTAGCCGAGCTTGCCGCAGAGTTGGAGATAGTGATCGTCGCCTCTCTTTTTGAAAAACGGGCCAAGAGCTTGTTCCACAATACAGCGGTCGTGATCGACGCCGATGGCAGATACCTGGGGAAATACCGCAAAATGCACATCCCGGATGACCCGCTCTACTATGAAAAGTTCTACTTCGCCCCGGGCGACCTGGGTTACAAGACTTTTTCCACCCGGTATGCCGAGATCGGCGTGCTGATATGTTGGGACCAATGGTTCCCTGAAGCAGCCCGGCTAACGGCGATGCAAGGGGCGGAGATCATCTTCATTCCTACTGCCATAGGAAACACTCCCCAAGATATATCGATCTCAGGTCCTGAATACCCAAAGTCATGGCAAATCGTGCAGCGAGGTCACGCCGTTGCCAACGCCTGCTTCCTCGCCGCCGTCAACCGGGTCGGATTTGAAGAAAACTCGGAGGGCAAGGGAGGGATCGACTTCTGGGGTCAGAGCTTCATATCCGATCCTAACGGCGTAGTTTTGGCTCAGGCGGCTCCGGATCAGGAAGAAGTGCTGGTCCATCCGGTCGACTTGGACTTAATCGATGCGATTCGAGACGGCTACAGCTTTCCATTCCGCGATCGCCGTGTCGATAGCTACGGCGGCTTATCAAAACTGTACATTGACGATTAATCAACACGCCTATTGATGCTTGCAGCGTGGCAATGGACCATGACCCAAGCACACATGGACGATGCTGCAGTTAGTTCTAGTGAAGGAATAATACAATGACCGCGCCACCATTACAGCCCATCATCCCGAGCTACCGGCTTCGTATTTTGAATGATGAGCAGTTGGCTCAGTTCAAGGCAGCGAGCTTGGAGATCCTGGAACAAGTTGGCTTCCATTGCCCATCGCAAAAAGCCCTGGCGATCTACGCTGAGCATGGGGCCGATGTTGACTTTAAGGAGCAGATAGTCAAATTACAGCCTGACCTGGTGATCCGGGCTCTGTCTCAGGCGCCACGTTATTACACCATGGGTGCCCGGTCGGAGGATTTTGATCTCAAACTTGATGGAACCGCGATGTACTGTGCTACAGACGGCAGTGGGACAGAGAGCATCGATTACGTCACAGGACGGCGTCGCTCATCGGTCAAAGGCGATGTTGCCATGATGGCTCGCATAACTGACTATCTGTCCTCAATGGCTTTTTACTGGCCCATCGTAAGTGCCCAAGACTACGCGGAGCTGGCGCCACTGCACGAATTGGAGGCATCCTTTAACAACACAGTCAAGCACGTGCAAACGCCAACAGTCGTCAGGGAAATAGAAGGGCGATACGCAGTAGAGATGGCTCGTATAGTCGCTGGGGACGACGCGACTATGCGCGCCCGACCACCGTTATCAGCCCTGATTTGCACCATCGCTCCCTTGGCCCAAGACCATGATGCCATGGAAGCAGCGCTGGTACTCGCCGAAGCAGGACTGCCTGTTGGTTTCATGTCCATGGCAACCAGCGGATCAACCGGGCCTGCGACCATCGCCGGGACTATCGCCCTGGCCGATGCGGAAATGGTCTCCGCAATAGTCTTGATCCAGCTGGCATATCCTGGGGCGCCAGTCTATCACTCGATGATGCCCGGGATCATGCATCCCATGACAGGGGCGTTCCTGGGATCGTCCTGGGAGGCCGATAAGTTCTATCCGGTTGGGGTGGAGCTGGCCCATATGTGGGGTGTGCCAACCCTGGCTGGTGTCGGACCAGGTGGGGCCGACAAATCTGGATGGGAGTCGGCCGCAGGGGTTGCCTCCAATATACTGCTTTGTGCGCTGTGTGGTGCGGAGACTGCCAGCGGCTTTGGCTTAAGGGAAGGCTGCACGTTGCTCCATCCTGAAGACCTGGTACTGGACTCTGAGATCTACCACCAGGTTCGAGTATCGGCTGCCGGTCTGAATACCAGTCAAGAAGCATTTGCTCTGGATGTGATCAAGAAAGTAGGCCCGCGCGGGCATTATCTCACCCAAAAGCACACCCGCGACCAGATGCGAATCCTCGAGTTTTCGGATCTGACTTTCCAACCCAAAAAGGATGGGGCGGGTTACAGGGATCCGATTGAAGTGGCCCGGGAAAAGACCAAGTGGATCCTGGACCATCACGAACCAGAACCACTATCTGATGCTCAAAAGATGGAGTTGAAGAAAGTACTGCGGGCTGCGGAGCGCGAAATCTGCTAGTTAGGTGAAATCCCTTAAGAAAAAGGCGACCATTAGCGAGTATGGATGAAAAAGGATATCAGCGATGAGAACGCTGCTGCAAGTACTGTCGGAGGATGAGAGGGATCGGGTCCATGAGCAGACGCTGCGTATTTTGTCCAAGATTGGTGTGCGGGTTGATACCGCCCAGGGACGGCGTTTCCTCGGCGACGCGGGAGCCGATGTAAATGAGGATACGCACATCGTCAGCTTTCCAAGAGAGTTGGTGGAAACATCGCTGAAACTGGCGCCAAAGGACTTTGTTTTAGGGGCTCGCCGGCCAGATTGGGATCTAAAAATGAACGGCGGCGACTGCACGATGCTCATCGATGGTGAAGCCATGTTCGTCCTGGATCGGGTGACCGGTGAACGGCGACCAGCGGCTAAATCAGATTGGTTGGAGACAACGCGAATAATTGATTCTCTGGATGAAATCGGCCTTTACTGGAGTATGGTCGAGCTACCTGAAGGAGATGATGGTAGATCGATCGCCGATCAGATCAGCTATTGGAGACATCTCTTTCGCAACTTCTCCAAACATGTCCAGGACGGATTGACGAGGCTAGAGCAGGCGCCCTGGCTTCTTGAGGTTTTGCAGGTGATTTTTGGCGATAAAGAGACCATACGCCAGAAGCACCCCGTGTCATTTCTGCTGTGCCCGCAATCGCCGCTGATGATCGATGGTCCATATACCGATGCCTACCTGGCCTTAGCGGGCTGGGATGTTCCGGCAGCTATCATGCCCATGCCCCTGATGGGAGCGACAGCACCTGCCAGCCTGATCTCCCTCACGATCATGGGCAATTGCGAGGTGTTGGCGATGTTGTGTCTGCTGCAGGCGGCATCACCGGGTACACCGATCATCTACGCACCCGCATTAGCCGTTATCGATCCGCGCAGCGGCCGCTACAGCTCTGGTGCGATTGAATCGGCTCTCACCGGGGCGGCGGCCACTGAGATGGCTCGATATTACGGGCTGCCGGTTGAAGCGTCTGGCTTGGGCACGAACCATCATGTTCCCAGCATTCAAGCGGGATACGAACGGGGGATAGGTGGCTTTCTCCCGGCCCTCTCCTGGCCGGATATCCTGGTTGGGCCGGGATTATTGGGCGGCTCCATGATCCTCAGCCAGGAACAGCTTCTGATCGATGTCGAGATGTTTCGGATGTATAAGCAGGCCCGGCGCGGTATCGTAACAAGCGATGAAAAATGGCTTGAGGATGTGATCGAACAAGTTGGTCCGGGCGGAAATTTCTTGGGCCAGCGCTCGACAAGAGGGGGGATCCGAGACGGCGAATGGTATATCGGCCAGCTTGGCGTCCATGATCCCTACGAGACCTGGGAGGCAGCCGGAAAACCTTCTCTGCGCGATGAGGTCAACGAAAAGCTAGACTACATCTTAGCCACACACCGCCCGCTGCCTCTTGGAGAGGATGTGGAACAGGAGCTGCTCCGCATCCAGGAACGGGCTCGAGAATTGTAAATAGAGTGACGAATCGTGGAGGCTGATCGTCGTCTCCATGGGAATAAATAATATCAAAGACTACTAGTAAGGAGAACACAATGAGGATATTGGCTTTGGGTGGTGCTGGTGCTGTATGCGAGCATTCGACCCGTGACCTGGCGGATTTTTCTGATTTCAGCGAGATCGTTATTGGTGAATACAATGTCACCGCAGCCGAGAAATTGGCAGCCGATATCGGCGATCCACGCCTGAAAGTGCTGGAAATCAACGCCGAGAATTACGACGAATTGGTGAACGCCTTCAAAGGTTTTGACGTTATTCTGAACGGGCTTCCTTGGAAATACGACTTGGCGGTGACTAAGGCCTGTGTCGAGGTAGGCGTCAACGGCCTGGACGTGTCGACCGAGGAAGACCAATGGAGCTACGACGCAGCCGCCAAGGAGAAAGGAATCATCTTCATTCCCGGTGTTGGGGCAACGCCGGGAATCACCAACGCTATGGCCAAGAAAGGGGCCGATCAGCTGGATGAAGTCGAAGACATCGATATCAGTTTCGCAGCATTTAGGTGTCCGGCGCCAGCGCCTGGTTTGCTTATCACCTTCTTGTGGGAATTCCATCCCAAGACAGAGTCGCGTGTATATTACAAAGATGGCGAGTTCCATTGGGTCGGCCCATTTGCAGGGCTAAAAATGATGAACTTCCCTGGCCAAATCGGCGAGCAGGAGATCTGCTACATCCCGCACCCCGAAACGCGAACCATGCCCAAGAGCCTGGGCGCAAAATCGGTCTCCGTTCGAGGTTGTTTCCCACCCCACGCCATGAGACTGGCGAAGTCCATGCTTGAATCAGGCCTGTACAGCGAGGAGAAGATCAACATCAAAGGCATCGAGACCACGGCCTTTGAAATGATGCACGAGATCTTGCTGGAATTGCCAGAGAGCAAAGAAACGCCATTGTGGGCTTATGGCCTGGTGGTGGAGGTAAATGGCAAGAAGGACGGGCGCGATCGCAAATACACCTACTGGAATCGGCACCCTGGTATGGACGAATGGGGCGGCAAAGCGGCTTATTACAAAAACATCGCCATTCCGCTGAGCATCGGCGCCCAGATGATCGCCCGAGGCGATGTCACGCTGACAGGTATAGTCCCGCCAGAAACAGCCATCCCACCCGACCTGTTCTTCAGCGAACTGAAAAAGCGAGGTATTGAGATCCACGAAAGTGTCGAGGGGTAGCCTGCCCAGGTATTAGATCAAGGAAGTCCGGGTGAGAAAATCAAACCAGAACCTCGTTTTTAAGAACGGTGCGATCTATACAGTCGACCAGGGGCGTAATTGGGTCGAGGCGATGGCCATCTCGGGTGGCAGAATCGTCTATACCGGCGCCAACCAAGGTCTCGGACCATATCTTGGGCCTGATATGGTTGTGGTTGACCTCGAGGGCAAGATGGTCTTGCCCGGATTCGTCGATGCCCACGCCCATCCGTCTCATGCGATGGATCTTGTGTCCAATATCAGTCTGTACGGGCTGGATTCTGTCGAGGAATACCGGGACGAGATAGCCGGCTATGTCGCCAGTCATGAGGCCGCCGAAGTAATTCGTGGGAGCGGCTGGGATAACCGGTTTTTCTCAAGCCGCGGACCTGACAAAGCTATCCTGGATGCCCTTGTGCCTGATCGACCGGTCTCACTCATTTCATACGATGGCCATTCTGTATGGGTCAATTCGATAACTCTAGAGAGGGCACAGATTACCGGAGAAACACCAGACCCCGAAGGGGGATATATCGAAAGAGATCCTGATACCGGCGAACCAAACGGCACCCTCCGCGAGACGGCTATGCTGTTAGTAGAGAAGGTGATCCCGGATTACTCGATTGCCGAGCGCAAGCATGCCTTACTGGCCTACCAGGAAATGGCTGCCCGAGCCGGAGTCACCTTGTCGCACGACGCCATGTTGGAGGCTCCAGCCATAGCGGCTTTCAGAGAACTCGCGGACGAAGGCTTGCTTACGATGCGTTTCCGTGGCTCGCTCTTGATGGAACCGGACCGAGACGTTGCGAAGCAAGTTGCATCTGTGGTCGAGGAACGGTCGCATGACAGCCATCCGTATTTTCAGGTTAGCGCAGCCAAGATATTCGTCGACGGCGTCATTGAGGGCGGCACCGCCTATTTGCACGCTGAATATAAACACAAGCCAGGTTTCCGCGGAGAACCGATATGGGATCCGCAGATCCTAAACACCATGTCAGCGGCCCTTGATTCTGCGCAGGTCCAGATTCACGTGCACGTAATAGGTGATGCTGCGACTGAAATTACTCTGGATGCCCTACAATATACCCGGGAGAAAAATGGGGGTCGTGATTCGCGACACCTTATCACCCACCTGCAGCTGGTCGCCCCGGAAGATCTCCCGCGCTTCAAACAATTAGGCGTGATCGGCGTCCCGCAGCCATTCTGGTTCAAGGTGGATGACTATTACAGAAAGCTGGCCTTACCTTATCTAGGTAAAGAAAGGGCTGACGCCCAGTACCCGATGAAGAGCTTTATCGACAGCGGCGTCATCATGGCTTCGTCAAGCGATTTTCCCGTCACGATCCCATTTGCTCCGCTGATTGGCATTCAAAGAGGAATCACTCGTTCAGAGACTGGTCGGGAATCCGAAGAAGTGCTTTGGTCTGAAGAAAGGGTAAGCCTTGAGGAAATGATAGCCAGCTTTACCTACAATGGCGCTTACGCCAATTTTCTTGAGGATGAAACTGGCTCCCTGGAAGTTGGCAAGCAAGCGGACGGCGTCGTCCTGGACCGGAATATTTTTGATCTACCACCTTCAGAAATCTCAGAGACCAAGGTGCTCCTGACCCTGGTTGAAGGTAATGTGGTTTTCAAGGACGAAGATTTTGATCAAGATATCTGAAACGGGAGGCTGCATCTTCCCGGAGAGCATCCCCTGGCGAATCAATGATGCAAAGAGTCAGACGTTCCCAGGGCAATTGTGACATGGCCACGGCATCGCTATGGTCAACAATCTGAATAAACTGACGAAGACATTAGCAAGCAATATACGGAGAATTAAATGACTGAGGTCCAGGATTCTGTGACTGCAAACAACTCCCTGCCGGAGCGCGCCCAGGTAGTGATTATCGGAGGGGGAGTGATCGGGTGCAGTGTTGCCTATCATCTGACAAAGCTGGGTTGGCGGGATGTAGTGCTTCTGGAGAGTACCCATCTGACTGCCGGGACTACCTGGCATGCGGCTGGGATCGTCGTCAGTGGTTTCTCGAATGAGAGAGATCTCCATATGGCCAAATACACTCGAGACCTCTACGAAAACCTTGGCGAGGAAACGGGCCAGGATACAGGCTTTAAGCCAAATGGCTACCTGCAGATCGCCAGCACTCCCGAGCGACAGCATAGC
>DASRZI010000110.1:0-12357 GCA_035686605.1 Candidatus Zixiibacteriota bacterium | reverse complement strand
TTATCGCGCTGACAAGCAGCAAGAGGCGACAGTAATGCAGCACATGAGAACCCGATTCTGTACACCTTTTCCAGGGTCATGATATTTCCCCTCCAAAATGTAGATGTGATAGATGCAGGTTGTCTGGCGAAGACACGTATGGTCTATCAATCATCAACATGGGTAAGCAACAAGATGTGCGCTTGCTTCCTCCCTTGAAATATCAACTCAAGGTGCTCACCATTGGTCCACCCAGCGAAAGGATAAGAGTACGATCCTCGCTGGAAACATCATAGCATATTTATTCAACTGAGTTAAGCTAAATGGGCAAATTCCCTAGAGGTAGAGAAGTTTTCGATCTCCCGAGGCATCAAGTATCTCAAGTGGATTGGCGTCCAGAAAGCGGGATGGGTCAGATTTACGGTTCGAGCGAGAAAAGAAAGGCTATGATTCTCAAGTAGGACTTCTATTAGGATCCAGTGGCAAGATGCTTACTATTGCACTTGAAACAATGATGGCGGTGTTCGCATAACACCTGGATAATACAGATCAGGCAAGTTATCAGGGATGTCAGGACCTGTCATCTAGGAGGTTGATTATGGGAGATCAATTATTGGCTGGTACGCCACCATCGCTCCAGCCGCTGCCGGGATTCAAGTCATTAACCACTCACCACTGCTGTACTGGATCCCTGAGGCACATTTACGTGTTCAATGGCTATCCCATCAGCGAGGAGATGCTGCTAGGACTGGGATCTGGGATTGGTTTCGTCTATTGGCATATGAAAGGTACCGATCCCTTCTACGGCGGCCGGGCCAATGTCGGACGCGGAAATGAGGAAGGGTTGGAGAAAACAGCCAGCCAGCGAACAGGGGTCCGGGCCGAGTCTTTCACGACGAGCAGCGCGAGCAAAGCCGAAAAGGCGATGCTGTCATTGTTAGATACCGGTGAGCCGGTCTACGTGTATGTAGACATGGGCTTCCTGCCTTACTTGAACTTGCCGGACGACTATCATTTTGGGGCCCATATGATTGTAGTCGCTGGCTATGATCCGGCCAGTGGGCAGGTTCTGATCTCCGACCGCGACGCCGAACTGCACCCTATCCCCCTGGCCGGTCTTGAAGCCGCTCGCGGATCGACCTATAAACCTTTTCCACCCCAGCACAAGTGGTTCACCTTTGATTTCGCTGGGATGCGGGATCCATCACCGGCCGAAGTACGGGGGGCTATTCGAGACGTGACCAATGGCATGCTAAAGCCTCCCATCGCCAACCTTGGGGTGAAGGGCATTCGAACGGCCGTCACTCGCACCCGAAAATGGCCAGAGACAATGGATGAAGAAGCCCTTCGATGGTCGTGCTTCAATATCTTTATCTTCATCGATGCCATCGGTGGAACAGGAGGCGGCTTGTTCCGCTATATGTACGGCCGGTTCTTACACGAGGCGGCCGATATCTGCGACGATAAGCGCCTGGCAAAGGCGGGTGAGGAGCTGCTAGTCGTAGGAGATATGTGGCAAGAGGTAGCCGGTCGATTCAATGAAGCTAGTAAAGCAACGAATCCAGCCGATATGCTCGTCGAAGCCACAGAGCCAATGCAATCCATCGCCGAACGAGAAGAAAGCGTCTGGCAGAAGCTTGCGGTTCTAGTCGATTGAAGCGGCTGCGAAGAAACCTTTAGATCGGCCCTAGGTTTTTTTCAGCTGCCGCACGCTGCCGAGGCCAGAGATGGTATGGGATACCGATGGGCTGCCCCTGTACTCGACCTTGCCAAAGCCCGAGATAGTCGCCTCTAGTTCCTCGATTGCCCACAATGAAGCGTTTCCTTGGCCGCTGATCTTGACCACGGCCGACTGGCTTTCGAGGTCTATGGCCACATATTCGCCAGAACCACTGATGCTTGCCTTCTGGTGGACAACCGTGCCAGCCGAAGCGAATTCACCACGGCCGCTAATGCTTACCGATAGCTTTTTGGCCTGAAGAGAAGAGATGGTGACATTTCCCATTCCACTGATACCGACCTTCAGCTTATCTGTGTCGATTTCGCCCGCCGTGATGTCACCCTTTCCGGAGATCCGTAATCCACGAATTTCACGGGCAGTCAAATAGTATGTCACTCGATTGCCCGACAATTCAGAGAGTCCTGCAGTCAATTTTTCGAGCCAGCCTCTTCCAACCTCAAGGACAAGCTCACCATCGCGAACCTCTGTGGTCACCTTTGGCAAAACATCAGCTTCCGCTTCTACCACGAGAGACTCCTGGTCCCCTTGAGTTAGGATTAGCTGGCCTATATCCTTAATATGGACGCGATCAAATCCACTAACTACCCGTTTTTCCGTTACTTTGTCTGTCGATGACATGCTGTTACGTTCCCCTTTGCCATATCGCGGCACATTCCGATCATCAAACACGGTTAAAAATGACGTGCCAAATATTGTAGCCAGCATCTGATTGATCGTCATGTTTCAATATATAATGGGATGAAATCATTGTTCTCTGTGTTTCACGGTATGTGGAATCTAACACCATGATAACCATCATCGACACATTTCCAGCGTTTCTCGACTTCTGGAAAACGTTCAGTTCCAAGTCCATTGACGACCAAATCGAGGGATGGCGGAGAGCGTACATGGCTGACTGGCCAGAACTGTACCGGAAACAAGTAGAAGACTACGAGTCCGATGGGGAAGATTGGCGCGAAATCGCTCGAGAGCGCATCTTTCCCGATCTCGATCAAAGGCTCGGTCCTATGAAGACCGCTTACGATAACCTGCAAGATGTCGGACCGCCGACTTTATCGAAGTCAAGCCAGATTTTGGATTTCTATGGCGATATTGTCGTCGTGATCTATGTAGGTATTGGACTAGGCGCCGGTTGGGCGACAACCTTCGATGGCAAGCCCGCGATCCTGCTAGGATTGGAGAATATCGCCGAATGCGGCTGGATCGAGAAGAATGCCCTGGTCGGATTAATTGCTCACGAATTCGGGCACGTGGTCCATTTCGAGCGAAGGGATGAAGCGGGAATACCAAGGGGTGAGGGTTCATGGTGGCAGCTCTACATCGAGGGATTTGCCATGAGAAGCGAACATCTTGTCTCCGGCTTCGAGAGCTGGCATATGCGCGAAAGGGCAGGTGACAACAATTGGTTAGAATGGTGTAAAGACAACAGTGCCTGGTTGGCGGCTGAGTTCATCCGGACGGTCGATGCTGGTGAGTCCGCCCGTCCGTTTTTTGGTTCATGGTACGATCTCAAAGGTTACAGCCAGACGGGTTATTATCTGGGCCATGAGTTGATTCGCGTGATGGAGGTTGACCTTTCTTTGAAGGAGATAGCCCTTCTCGACCAGGATGATCCCAGGCTAATGAAAGGAATGGCTGAACTAACAAATCGGGAGTTGAACTAAGCTATATCTGTTAGGCTATCTCACTCTGGAACCAGTTAAGCCCTGACAAAGTGTGGAACAGGAAACGATGATCATCATCCCGGTGAAGAGTGCAGAATCAGGCCAATTTCGAGAGATATTGGTCGAGTACTGGCGTGACCTGGTACCTGATGCGCCGTTCCTGAAGGATCCCATTGTGGCTGAAGCCCAGTTCAATCAGCGGTACCGGTGGAGTGGAGGGAGCAACAATCCGTTCTGGGCTATTGTCGACGGACATCGTTTTGGCTTCTTCATGTACAGGATCTACGACGACCATGTCACGGCCTATATTCATGACTTTTTTGTTAAACCGGCAGCACGCCGGCAGCGACATGGGACAGAGATGTATCGCCAACTCCTCACACTCCTAAAAGTCAAGGGTATCGCCCAAATCGGTTTGAGCGTCCTTGAGGATAATCCAACCGCCCTCAGCTTCTGGCGAGAGCAAGGATTTGAGATCGAGTACCACCGGCTAAGCCAGCGCATTGACACACTCTCATAGATTGCCGATGGGAGAAGCAGATGTCTGAGCAGAGTAAGTGGATTGGGCCGATAGCTACTATCGCCTTGTCTGCGGTAGGAGGAGTCATCTTCTATTTGTTCTGGATGGTAATGGCCATCCCATTGTCTCGGCTCGATAACAGTCTGTTATCGGCGATCCTCTGGATCCTGGCCCCACTGATAACGGCCCTTGGCTTCGCCGGCGGCGCTGCTATCGCCGAACGCAGGTTCCGTGGCGGCCAAAACCGATATTGGCGAATCTATATCTGGCCTCTTATTGGCTGCAGTGCTGGGGCCACGAGTACCTATATCTTCGGCCCCATGCTCATCGTTTTCGGCATGCTGTTCCTCGGAACAGCCAGCATCGCCCTTCGCGAAATCTGGATGCGCTCAGGCAAGCGAAAAAGTATCTAGGCCATCAACTGTCGATACTTCACTCCCAAAAAGCAAGCCGGCACCTTAACGTCTAGTCACACTATCGTCACCTATGAAAGGACAAACTGATGGATGAGCTGTTTACACCGGACGAGACAATCGAGCATTTTATCGAGCAGCGGGGAATAGATACGAGCGACATCGGCGTCACACCCCATGTCATCATCTCCTGGGGGCATCGCGTTATTATGCAATTGGCAGAGAAGATCGATGCCCGCCAGTCTGATCATTGGCTCTATGGCCTGAGGCAGCCTTTCTTTTCGGGTGATCTGGATGGAAATCCAATATGCCTCGTGGAAATGCCGGTAGGGGCGCCAGGAACCATCATGATTATGGAGGAGATGATCGCCTGTGGCGCGAGAACTTTTATGGGCCTGGGGTGGGCCGGTAGTCTCCAACCCGATTCGCCGGTCGGTTCATTTATCATACCGACCACCTGCATTTCCGAGGAAGGCACTTCGGCCCATTATCTCGGACCTGGAAAAGACATAGTCGCCAATTTGAAGGCTGATCCGATCCTTGCAGAAGCCCTGGATAATGCAGCTCAAAAGGCAGGAGTCTCAACTCGAACAGGTCCTCAATGGACGACTGATGCACCCTATCGAGAGCTCCGCGATAAAGTCAGAACCTTCCGAGAGGCGGGGATATTGGGAGTTGATATGGAAACATCGGCGATGTACGCTCTTGCCAGTTTTCGAGGTGTGCGGGCGTGCAATTTACTGGTTGTGAGTGATGTCCTGGACAGCGAATGGCAGCCGGGATTTGGCACCGACTTGCTCCAGGCTGCCAACGAAATCGCACAGAAGGTTGTTCTAGAATCGATTTTTGCATCTTAAGAAAGTAGGCAATATTCACCAGACCACTCAGGCTCCACGATTCAGTCCAATGTTCGCAGCTATTGATGCATCGGTGATCGAGCATCCCCACACTTTGTAATGCTCCCATTGTCTCAAAAGAGGTCGACTGTATAATGACCGCGTCGTGCGGGCAAACGCCGCGACAGATATTATTTTGATCGTGACTGGCACATTGAATTTCGGTTGTTCACAATTACTTAAATTGCCAGACTCAATAAATTGCAGCAATTAATAGTCTCGATCCCAATGCAGTCCAGTGTCAATCGAATACCGGAGATAGAACATGACCAGCTCACTCAACGAGGCCATTAAAAATACAAGAAAAGAACGCGATCGCTATCTGGCGGATCTGAAAGAGTTCCTGAGGATACCATCGGTGTCGAGCGACCGATCCCATGACGCTGATGTGGTCGAAGCAGCTCATTGGGTATCGCAGAGATTGATAGAGCTTGGAGCCAAGGATGTACAGGTTTACAAAACCGGGAAGCACCCCATCGTCTACGGCGAACTGACAGGCGCACCGGCTGCCGGTCGAGTGGATCCGCTGCCAACGGTGCTCATCTACGGCCATTATGACGTTCAGCGGCCTGATCCCATCGAAGAGTGGCTGTCGCCGGCATTTGATCCCGTAGTTAGGGGTGAGGAATTGTTCGCCCGGGGTTCGGTGGACAACAAGGGCCCAATCGTGGCCGCTTTTGCCGCTATTGACAGCATGGCCAAAGCAGGGTCACTTCCGGTCAACATTAAATTTATGATCGAAGGAGAGGAAGAGGTCGGTTCTCCCAGCCTTCCTGGATTTCTTACAGCACATGGAGCCATGCTCTCAGCTGATATTTCCCTAAATGGTGATTCAGGCATGGCCGCGGTCGATACGCCGACCGTCACATACGCTTTGCGCGGCTCTATTGGGGCTGGGCTTACGATTAAAGGGCCATCGGTCGATCTGCACTCCGGACTATTTGGAGGAGTGATTCATAATCCTATCCATGTGCTCGCTGAGCTGATTGCCGGAATGCATGATGAGCAAGGACGTGTCACTTTACCCGGTTTCTATGATGACGTCCTTCCGCTCGATGATGATGAGAGGGCTGTTCTCGCTGAACTGCCCAGGGATGAGGAATTCACCAAGATGATTGCTGGTGTTCCAGAGCTTTGGGGAGAGCCTGAATATACACCGGTTGAAAGAACAGGCGCCAGACCAACCCTGGACATACTCATGATTCAAGGGGGAGCGCAGAAGACGGCCATCCCATCCGCAGCCAGGGCATCCATTTCAATGCGCCTGGTCCCGGACCAGAGCCCACAGAAAGCGTTCGAGCAGCTTCACTCCTATATTGAGAAGAATGCTCCGCCAACCGTTACCTGGGAATTAAGCCAATATGATGGAGCAAAGCCTTCGATAGTGGACCGAAATAGCCCCTGGCTGGTGGCGATGAGCAACGCGTTGGAGTCGACCTGGGGAGCGCGTCCTGTGTACGATCGTTTAGGTGGAAGTATTCCCGCCGTTACGATGTTATACGAAACTCTGGGTATTGAATCAGTTCTCATCGGCGTTTACCGTCCTGGTGATAACCTGCACGCCCCAAACGAGAAGCTTCACCTTCCTACATGGGAACGAATGATCGAAACAATTATCCGGTTCCTACACGCCATCTAGGTCCAAGAAACTAGTGGAAGAAAAGTCGATCCTTGAAATGCAGCAGATGATGGAGACAGGCTCTCTGGAGGCTACCACCCTTGTCGCGCATTACCTGGAGCGCATTGATCGCATCGACCGGCAAGGTCCAAAACTGAACTCGGTGCTCGAAGTAAACACAGAGGCCATGGACATCGCGGCCGAATTGGACAAGGAACGACAGGAGACGGGGCCTAGAAGCATGCTTCATGGGATACCGGTCTTGCTCAAGGACAATATCGACACGGCCGACCAGATGACGACGGCTGCTGGTTCCCTGGCTTTGGAAGGAATGATCGCGAGCAAAGACGCCTTCATCGCCGGAAAACTCCGGGCAGCAGGGGCCATCATCTTGGGCAAGACGAATCTGAGTGAATGGGCTAATTTCCGGTCACCTAATTCGACCAGTGGCTGGAGCAGGCGCGGCGGGCAGACGATGAATCCCTACATCTTGGACCGGAACCCTTACGGTTCTAGTTCTGGATCGGCCGCAGCCGTGGCTGCCGGTCTTTGTGCTGCCGCCATTGGCACCGAAACCGACGGATCGATCATCTGCCCCTCCCAGGCCAACGGTATAGTCGGGATCAAACCCACGGTTGGACTTGCCAGTCGAAGCGGAATCATCCCCATATCCAGCAGCCAGGACACTGCCGGACCTATGGGCAGATGCGTCAGCGATGCAGTAGTTGTTCTTGGTGCGATGACAGGCATCGATCCCAACGATCCGGCGACCCAAGGAAGTGAAGGTCAGTTTCATACAGATTATTTATCCTTCCTTGACAGGGATGGTCTCCTTGGGGCCAGGATTGGCGTCGCCCGTGACTATTTTGGATTTGACGAGCGCGTTGACAGCATCATGGAGCAGTGCATCGAAGTGATGAAAGAGCAGGGTGCTGTGATCGTAGACCCGGCCGATATAAAGACGAATAAAGATATTGCTAAGCACGAGATCGAGGTGCTGCTGTACGAGTTCAAACACACCTTGAACGACTATCTGTCCCAAGCTGGAGAGGGCCATCGGGTTCGATCCCTAAAGGACATCATCGAATTTAACGAGAGAGAAAGGGAAAAGGTCATGCCCTATTTTGGCCAGGAGCGGATGATTGCTGCCGAAGCAAAAGGCACATTGGATGAGCCTGCCTATCTGGAAGCCTTGAAAATGAGCAAACTTCTTGCAGGACCCGAAGGCATTGATGCCGTTATGGCGGAGCACCAATTAGAGGCCATCATTGCCCCCAGCGGCGGCCCGGCCTGGATGACAGACCTGGTAAACGGCGATCACCATTCAGGTGGTAGTTCTAGGGCGGCAGCCGCAGCCGGATACCCGAGCATCACTGTCCCCGCCGGATTTATTCATGGATTACCGGTGGGAATCTCCTTCTTCGCCGCTGCCTTTCAAGAACCCGTCCTGATAAAATTAGCTTTTGCCTTCGAACAGGCCTCGCAAATTCGAAGACAGCCTGAATTCATTCCGACGATTGCTTATTGATCCACAGATAAAGTTTTTCAACAAGTTTCCACTATTATTGGAGCGACCATTAATGAACAGCACGACAGATCGAATTGATAGTTACTTGAGTAGGGAGCTTGACAAATATATCGACGAGACATCAAGACTCTGCGCCCAGCCGAGCATATCGGCCACCGGAGAAGGGATAGATGCTTGCGCGGTTTTAGTCAGCGATATGCTGCAAGAGCGAGCTATTCGAGTCCAACGTTTTGAGACGCCGGGAAATCCCATCATCGTCGGCTGGCTGGAAGGAGTCTCGGAACGGACTTTGCTTTTCTACAATCACTATGATGTCCAACCACCGGAACCTCTGGAATTGTGGACTGCGCCTCCTTTTGAACCAGTGATTCGTGATGGGGCGTTTTATGCGCGAGGTGCTGCTGACGATAAGGGCGAGTTCGTCTCTCGCCTGGCGGCCTTAGATGCCGTTCGATCAGCCCATGAGGGCGAACTGCCCTGCGGCGTGCTGTTCGTCGTGGAAGGTGAGGAAGAAGTAGGCAGTCCGACCATCGCAGAGTTTGTGCGAAATAACAAGGACATCCTCCGCTGCCATGGCGGAATCTGGGAGTTTGGAGGGGTCGACCTGAATGACCGGCCCCAACTCACCCTTGGTTATCGTGGCATCCTGACCGTCGAGATCACAGTAGAGACGATGGTGATGGACGCCCACTCGGGCGGAGCCCACATGCTGCCCAGCGCCGCCTGGCGTCTAGTCCGATTACTCGAAAGACTCAAGGGAAAGGACGAAAGGATACAGATCGAGGGTTTTTATTCAGGAGCGGCGCCGCCGTCGTCAATTGATCTCGAGCTGCTTCATGCTTTGCCGGACAATGAATCGTGGATTCGAGAGCATTTAGGCGTCAAGGAATTCGTCAGCGGTTTATCTGGCAAAGCATTGAAGGAAGCCGTCTTCAACCCGACGTGCAATATCCAGGGTATTGGCAGCGGCTATCTTGGAGAAGGTATGAAGACGATTGTGCCGGCCAGCGCCATGGCCAAGATCGATTTTCGACTGGTGCCTGGGCAGGATCCGGAGGATATCTTCGACAAACTTAAGACCCAACTTGGTGTCTGGGGATATGGTGATGTCGAGGTGAAGCCTATAGCTATGATGTGGCCTGCGAAGGTCGATCCCGATGATCCCCTGGTCAGGCTTACCGTGAGCACTGCTGAAGAGGTTTATAACCGTACGAGCCTCATCGATCCGTTAACCGGCGGAAGCAGCCCAGTATACGCAATGGCCAATCCATTGGGCGGCATTCCGATTGTGGCGGCGGGGATCAATTATCCTGGTGGTCGTGTCCATGCCCCCGACGAGCATTTCAGAATTGCTGATTTCTTGACTGGATCGCGCCATGTTGCTCGAATCCTTGATGGCTTCGCATCTGTGGAGGAGTAAAACCGTTTTGCTAGCCAGCGGGCGCCGTCAGAACCCATCAGTTTAAACGGCACTCGCCATTTTTACGAGCTATTTCGAATGGGTACTGAGAACATGTCTTCTATTTCGATGGTGATGCAGTCTCTTCCGGGCAGATTCCGGCCAAAGAAGGCCGGCAATCTCAATGCTACTATCCAATTCTGTTTGCTCGGTGAGGATGGTGGGAATTGGCATATGTCCATCACTGAAGGGCAGTGCCTGGTTCAGGAGGGAGAATTACCCGATCCCAATGCCTCTGTCATCATGCAAGCAGAGGACTTTGCCGGCATCAACGATGGAACCGTGAGCGCCGTAGATATTTTTTGGGGTGGGGGAATTACTATTGAAGGGAACATCGACGTGGTCCTAGCCCTTCCTCCGATTATGAATTGGACCTGATAATTTCTGATTGATCACTTTGCGTCGAGGTAAAGCTTGCCATCAAGCTGCTGTTTGCTGGCTCTGGCTAATGTGGCCTCTGAACCGCAGCCCGGTCTAAAAGCTCTGGCAAAGTACGGACCTGTTCCTTGATTATAGGAAGCATCAATGGCAAGCGATCTCCACTACGGAATTGGAGGAAAATCACTTTCCAAGGTCCGGGTATTCTGTAATAATCTGATTGGTCGGAGAAGCTCTCTGGTTAGCTGTTTCAACGATGATTCCCTGGGGAGGGTAATATGAGCAAGGATGAGTTCGACGGTAGGAAAGATAAGAGGGATGAGAAGGAGGAGAAGGAGCAAGATACACGCCAGGAGAAGACGGTAGAGGAGAAATGGACGAGGGATCCGCTCTCAGCCCTGGTATGGGCATCCATTCTCATCTGGGCAGGCGTTGTTCTCCTGTTTTCCAGCTTTGGGGCATTCGAGACCCTATCCGATTTCATTCGCGAGCTGCCGATTCGAGATTGGGCGATTGGTGGCGGCGAGAGCCGCTATCTTGACCTAGGCGCCTGGAATATATTCTTCGTTGGGGCGGCGTTTATCCTCTTTTTGGAGGCGGCTATTCGCTTATTGGTCCCCACTTACCGGCGGTCGGTTTCTGGAACGCTCATACTGGGCTTTGTTTTTCTAGGCATTGGTTTGGGCAACTGGACCTGCATTTGGGCTCTGGGCTTGATAGCCCTCGGCATATCGATCTTGGTGAGGGGATTTACCAGGAAAGAAGGATAACCGGCTTGCAGCCGGTGATCGTCCAGGCCAACTAATAGAGCGGTGCTGGAACCAGTTGAGCCATGCTCTAGAGCCGGTTCAAGTTTGCGGTTGATAGCTCACCCCAGGCATATTTAAAGAACGTCCACCATTGATCTCTGCCTATGCAGCGGAAGTAGGGTTGGCCAAAGGCCAGGATCACGTCACCTATCCGGTATCTCGGCAGGGTAGGCGTGGATACGATGAGATTTCCCCACTCGCCGTAGCGCATCTCATGCAGCATCTTCACTCCTGACCGGGTATCGACCTCAAAGAAGAAGAGATCGTAGTTGGGCGCCCAGGCTCTTTTCTCGTCCGCTTGTTGTCCAAAGATACCCTCGGTGGCGCCGTATATCTCGCGAATAATCGTCCGCCCGTATAGCGCTCGAAGGGCAGGTCTGTACCGGGTGTTTATTCCAGGTGTGCTTCCCAAAGTCATAAGAAGAGGTTTCCACAGATCCTTGGGATAGTATTTATGCTGCTTTCGGAGATACCGGGCAAACTCGATAGCCGTCTGGCAGACGCCCCCGACCAGGGTCACATTTTCATCCCGGCATTTTTCCAGCGCTAGCTCAAAACGTTTAGCCCAGTCGCTGATCCTTTTTCTTCCACCTAGCTTATCGATCTCCTCCTGGCTGGGGACCGACTTGATAGGAGTGAAGGTGGCGACATGCCTGTTATATATTCCGGAGCTGTACCCATACTCGATGGAGTCGCCGTTTACTTCAAGGACGCCGACCACTGAGGGGAAGTTTAGGTTTAGGTTCACTCCCTCAAATACATCGTAGCACTCATTCTTGTAAACATAGTTCATCACCGCCCGACCGGCGCTGGTCCGGCCGCGGATATCAGTAGGAGTCATGGGAATGAACTTTGAATCGCCACCCGTAGTACCTCGAGTGATAGCCCAACCTAAAGGCTCCTCGCTTAACAAGACGTCGATCTCACCAGCCATCACCTGGTCAAGAAGAGGTTTGTAGGCTGGATAATCCCTGCTCGGGTATGCTCGTCGATAATCTTCGATGTTGTCGATCTGCGAGGCGCCATGTTGCCGTCCGTCCGTCGTCCGGGCATAATCCGCAAGCAATCGGTGAAGGACTCCCTCCTGTGCAGCCTGAGGATCGGTCAGAGCATCGTACCACGGTTTCAACAAGGCCTGGACCATACCAGCAGCTGCTTTGGGATTGGCATTGCGAGTCAAAGAGTAACTCCAAAAATACGGTGTCGTTGCTTGAATGCTCAGTTGGAAATAGCGGACGATTTCGGTCTAGTTATCCTCGCCGGACATCTACCCACCAAATCAATTATATATTTAGACGAGCGATATTGCCCCCAAGGCTTCTGGCGTCTCGAGAAGACGATTAGTTAAAAAG
>DASRZI010000109.1:0-20873 GCA_035686605.1 Candidatus Zixiibacteriota bacterium | reverse complement strand
GATACTGAGTGAGAGTGCGCGTCATATTGAATATGAGGTTGTTCCGGGAAAGATAACGCTTCTAGCCCCTGGCGAGTAGCCCTATACCGCGTTTCCGATTTCGTGAAAAAGCTTGCGCAGGTTTGCCTGGTGTAAATCGGTCACGAATCCGTTCATCGGCAGCCGCGATTTACCGCAGCTCTCGATGGTTATCCTCTCCAATGTCGCCTCTGGCTCGCCCCGATCGAGGACTTCTTCGACAGCCTGGTATATATTGCAAAGATAATTCAAGTCGCTATTGATTAAATCCGCCACCTCTCCCCGTAAGATCACTTCTCCATGACCTCTGACGACGCTGTCCAACTTCATCTCAAGCAATGTATTTAGGGAGGCCGTTAGGTCGGAATAACTTCCATCAAAAATTGTTGGAACTGGCATGATCGTGTCGGAAGCAAAGAGGATATGGTCGTCAGCGATCAAAACACACACCAGGTCAGGACTATGTCCTGGACAATGCTGCAATCGTATGGTCTTACCACCGAGATAGATGTTCAACCATCCCGTATCGAAGATGACGTCAGGTAGGATGACCTCTACGTCTTCAAATTCAGGTGATTGCGATTTCATATCATTGAGGCCGGACCTGCCTATCTCCTGCAGCAGCTGCCTGCACAGAGTGTGGCTGATTACTTGAGCTCCGGGGAAGAGGTAAGTTCCGAGGGTATGATCCGCATGATAATGGGTATTGATGACATAGCGAACCATAAGCCCAAGACGCTTTTCGATGAACTCCTTGATCGCCTTAGTCTCGTCCGGATAGAACAAGGTATCAATAAGAACAACACCTTCATCTGTCAGGACAGCTCCCGCCGTTACCTGAGCGTACCGACGGCTTGAGAAAACATAGATATCGTCGGCAATCCTCTCGCGAACCATCTTCCTTAAACCTTGAACCGCGCTATAAAAAAAGCCTCTGATGCATAATCAGAGGCATGAAACTGATTATCAATTTGCCGCCAGATCTTTAGTGACAATGTACTGGCCAAGAATTATCTCAAATAGTATAAAAACACGGCCCCGCCATGCCGTGTGGACGACCTTTGTTGGGACCTGCGATGGCAGGTGGGAATATTGTCGGGAGGTTCGGCCTCGCAGCTGCTACTACATCCCCTCACGAATACAATTCCCTTGTAAAAAGCGTTGGCTCAACGGGAGAAGCCCATCACGCACACAGCAGGGTCTATGGCGATACTAGCACAATAAAAAAGGCAGTGCAAGATTACCTAAAGTACAATTCATATTATTTCCGGAGACATTTACGCTGAATTCACCACTCCAGCAAGACATGCCTTATTGCCCATTGAAGACAGCACATGCGGATGACGTCGATTTGAAGCTGATTGAGAATGTCGGGGATGGCTAGCCAGGAACAAATATAGGAGCAGTCTCTGAGTTATTTCGGCTGATTCGCCAGCTATTTAACTGAGGGGTATGCATATTGAAAACCACGGGTAGAGAGAAAATATATAACCTCTCCCAGCTCGATGTCATACCCGCCCCCACCTCCGTGAGGGTAAACTGCGGCGCGTATCTATGGTATCCACAATGTAGATTCCTGCTCCATGCCTACACGGGAGCAGGCACTGGGTTGAATGACACTCGAGAACAACGTATGCACAACCCTCAATATACTAGAGGAAAGACCAAAAACTGTGGAGCACTGTTTCGATGCAAACCGATAACAGCACCACAGTAAGATAGATATTGGATGATATGAAAAGGGAGCGGGCGTATTGAGGGGTCGGGTTCTTGATCAGCCGTATATTGCGCACCAACAGATCGATGGTGGCGATGGTAACAGGGATGAGGTATACGATCCCGAGATTGGGTGTAAGTGCCAACAATAGGGCTACTAAACTTGCAGAGCCTGTGTGAAGCATAACCCAATAAGCAGAATTCTTTGTCGAAGTTTTTACAGGCAACATGGGGATACCTGCTTTTTCGTAATCGTTTCGATAAAGGATTGCCAGGCTCCAAAAATGGGAAGGTGTCCATAGAAAAACGAGTAAAGCCAGCATTATTACGGCCGGTTCTTGCCAATTACCTGTCGCCGCGCCCCCGCTCATCACCGCCGCGCTACCAGCCGCCCCGCCAATCACGATGTTTAGCAGAGTACGCGGTTTCAGAAGTATCGTGTATATCGCAACGTAAATGAATGCTCCGAGAAAAAGGAAGAACGAGAGAGCGGGATTGAAAGGTAGGACGACCACTACTGGTATGAGAATCATGCCTAGGCTGACCCACAGCACCCATTGGGGTTGGGCTTTCCCAGTTACCAGCGGTCTCTTTCGGGTCCTGCCCATCATGGCATCCGGCTCTCGCTCCAGGTATTCATTTAATCCCGCAGAACCAGAGGCTGCCAATCCCCCTGTAATGAGAAGGAGAACGAGCGTACCCAGTCCAGGCCAACCACCTGCGCCCAAGAAAGCTCCGCCGACGGCCGCCATTAACAGGAGCAAAACAACCCGCGATTTAAAGAGGACGGATAAGGTTGCCCAGGTTGCCCGCCAGCCTATCTGTTGTTGGGCCAGGGTGCCACTTGAACTGCCTTGATTCCTTGTTTCAGTTATCGTCATCTATTCTCCAAAAGCAACCCATTATACGAGGCCACCTGCGGCTTGTCAGCACGGGAAGAGTGTCTGCCTGGCCAGGGCCGATGAATCAGGAGTTTTGCTCTGCCAAAAATGAGAGCAGTCGTTCGTTGAAGAGTTCTGCCTGCTCCTCCATGGGCAGATGTCCGCTCCTTGGTATGACTGCCAGTTCCGCTCCTGGCAGAGACGCCAATAGAGATCTACCCCTGCTCAGGGGGACCCATGTATCCTCCTCACCCCAGATTATTAGTATCGGCACATCCCCAGTTTCATTAAGCGGTGATGTTAGGGCATTCTTGCTGGAATCCCGAACGATACCCAGGAGAGCCAATTCCCAGTCCTTTATTCTTTGAGGCACCAGATAGCCTGCCTTGATTTCTGGCGTGGCGTATTCAGGATCGTAGTAAGCTGTAAGCAACCGGTTTGTGACCTGCTCTTCATTCAGCTGCCACCTCATGATAATGCGGGCCCATTGGCGTGCTGGAGCGAATTCGATGAGCAGACTCAGCGGGTCAAAACCTGACCCAGCCTCATCAAAGCTCATGCTGCCATCCACAAGAACCAGTTTCTCGACGCGTTCCGGATAGAGGGTGGCAAAATGGCCTAGAACACTGGCTCCCATGCTATGACCGGCGACATTTACCTTGGTAACACCCAATTCGTCTAACACACCGGCAACAAATTCAGCCTGCGATGCGTGGCTGTAATTTTCATCGTATCTCTTGTCAGAGAGACCAAATCCTTTTAGATCCAAAGCTATTGCCCGGTAGCCTGCCGAGGCAAGGGCTGGAAGCGTCTCTCTCCAGGAAAAGGTCGAGCCGCCAAATCCATGGATCAAAACCACTGGGGGTCCATCCCTGGGACCCATATCCTGAACATATGTCTTTACGCCATCGACAGTGACGAAATGTCCTGTTCCTGGGGCGACCGCCTCAGCAGTCAACTCAGGTTGGGCCGGCAGAGGTATGATGAACGGCGCGATGAGCACAAGAGCTATCGATATCAGCACCAGCCAAAACAATTTTTTCTTCATTAAAATGCCGCTCTTCTCCATTTAGATGCCGCTTTGATTAAAGCAAATGCCTCTTTGATTAAAGCAAATGCCTCTTTGATTAAAGGCCAGGCGCAGCGCAAGCTGCATCGACGATCATCTGATTATCACCTTGCCACTCCAAATAGGCGAGTCATCCATCGAGAGAACTGTTCTCGAATCGATCTTCTCAATAGAGAGGTATGGCCTGTGACTAGTATGATACAATCCACAGAACCCTTGCGATCAGCATACTAGATAATTAATCGAGACGAATTGTCTCTCCTGGTGAAGGATTGACTCTATGAAGGGCAGCTAAAAAGAGACCCTTTCGTTATAGAAGCATGTTGGCTTGGATCGACTCGGGATTGTTAGCTTACGGCACGCATTCAGTCTTAAGCAGTGGCCTGAGCTTGAGGCATTCGTTCAAAACCAAAAGAGGAAATTATGAACGCAAAAGATATCCTTATGTACGGGAATCGGACAGTCATGATGACCATTGCAGATGTTCCAGATCATGAGTGGGAAACGGAGGGTGTTTGCGGTGTCTGGTCGGTCAAGGAGATCATTGCTCACCTGGCATCATTCGAGCATGTTCTTGTCGAAGTGCTAGATACATTTGATGGGAAAGAACCTGGTCCACATCTTAAAAGCTGGGGTAAATCCGGACAGAATTTCAATGACGTGCAGGTGGCCAAACGAAAGGGTATGACTTCATCTGAAGTATTAAAGGAATACGAGAGCACTCATACTCAGAGCATGAAGCAGATAGCGTTAATCCCCCCGGAAACACTTCGTCAGGTTGGAACGATCCCCTGGTATGGCGCCGAGTATGCTCTGGACGACCTTATCGTCTATGCATTTTATGGGCATAAACGTGAGCACTGCTCCCAAATAAACGTATTCAAGGACGAATTAACTGGAAAATAGGATTGGACGATCCACCAAGGAGAGTCTTCTAGGTTTTCATCTGTCGGGTGATCGAATCTATCTTTACTGGCCCGGAAATTCCATCCCGGCGGCTTCCCACACAGCCTCGAGGAACCATCGGGGTGCATGGCCCTTCAAATCTCCCTGGCTGCTGATGATCGGCTTCAGCCGTTCATCACCCACAGGGAGTTCGTCACAGTGGACCATCTGTCGTTCATGATGCAAACCAGGTTCTTCACTCACCGCGAAGCAAACCGGGCAAATGTAGAAACCAATACACTCTCGCATGCCTGCATCTCCTTTTCTGTGAAGGGGTATGTTCTCCCGGACGATTCTCAATCCTCGGCTGTCTGTTCAGAGTTAGTATAACCGATAATCTGTTTGGATTACCACTATGACAGCCCACACTTAAGGATCTATCTACGATTTGGTTGACAGGTTGGCATCCCTGCCTGGTTGCAGATTCCGTGGTTCTAAACCACGTATTCGCTCATTATGGGTCGAGATGAATAGTTGACTCTAGATTGGGTAACGAATCATTGAGGCTGCAGCCACCCGCCATCTGGCAAGAGTTGTATTACAGATCCAAGGACGGCAAATGGGAACTCATCAAATATTGGCGATCTCGATCGGTTCCACGGGATCGGCCAACTCAAAATTAAAAACTTTTCCATAGAAGAATAGTTCGGCCGTCCGGGCTCTCACAATGTTCTTTGCTTGCCGGAAACCATGCTGTTCTCCCTCAAATGCAAGATATGCAACCGGAATACCTCGTTTCTGAAGTGCCTCAACCACCATTTCCGATTGATTCGGCAGGACAACTCGATCCTCGAGGCCTTGAAACAAAATCATTGGACTGGATAGCTTGTCTATATGATAGATGGGCGACCGCTCGTGCAATAGTTCAATCTCTTCAGGATAGGAGCCAATGAGGTTATCCATGTATCTGGACTCGAATTTGTGAGTTTCCTTGGCCAGTATTTCGATATCGCTTACCCCATAATAGCTTGCACCGGCTTGAAAGAAATCTCGGAAAGTTAAGGCAGCAAATGTTGTATATCCGCCTGCGCTTCCCCCACGGATGGCAGTGCGTGCTCCATCGACCAGTCCTCTTTCAACCAGGTACGTGGCGGCATTTACGCAATCATCTACGTCGACAATACCCCAATTGCCATTTAAACGTTCCCGGTATGCTCGGCCATATCCCGTGCTGCCTCCATAATTAACATCCACTACAGCAAAACCCCGGCTTGTCCAGAACTGAATACCGGAGTTTAGGGCCATGGAGGCCGAATCAGTCGGTCCTCCATGGCTCAATACCAATAACGGCGGCAGTTCACCTACTGGTGGCTCAAAGTCACGGTTCTTCGGGGCATAGTAGTAGGCGAACGCGGTCCGTTCTTCACTCGTCGGAAACTCGATGACCTCCGGCTGCGACAAATAATCGTCTTCTGCCAATTTATCACTCGTCTGCCGCACGGCATCATACTGCAGGGATAATCTATCTATCTGAATCAAAGAACGAGGTTCCTTTGGTGAAGCTCCCTTGAAGACAACTTTGCGGCTGTTACCCCAGAGCCCAAATACAGCGTCATATGGTTGTTTGATCTTATCAAGAAGACCTGTCTCAAGATCTAGCTTCGCCAGGTGCCATACGCCAATTTGATTGTAGGCGCAGATAATTTGGGTTTCTGAGAGAAAGGCGTAAGTAGACATTCCAAAAACCCATTGAGGCATGCCAAATTCAGCCTCCCTTGGGCAGACACATTCATTCGTCCCATTCTGATGGCGATAGATGTTCCACCATCCGCTCTTGTCCGACACAAAGTACAAAACGCCATATGGGGACCATGCAGGCTGAAAGATCGACTCGTCTTTTCCTCCGGCTATCAGTCGCGCTTTCTGCAATGTACCATCTGAAAGCACGTCGGCTACCCAAAGCTCGGTGCCATCCCAGGGCATATTTGGATGGTTCCAGGTTATCCATGCCAGCCGGTCATTCGCAGGGCTCATGCGCGGCGATGCATAGAAGTCGTTACCCGCCGCGAGCACCGTTCCAGTGGTTCCACCTGCTAAATCGACTCCAACAATGGTATTGACAGCTTCTCCCTCACCGGTGTGATCCTCCCGAATGCATACCAGCCGCTTCCTATCTACATCCACAACCATATCGGCATATCGCATATTCGACGCTGGAGTTATAGCGATAGGATCCTGCCCAAAAACCTGGTGGTAAATTCGTTGATCCTGGTAATTGGAAAAATAAACAATATTGTCTGATACTGTAAATGCACCTCCGCCGTATTCGTGGACAGTGGTCCGAGCATTATAAGGACTTGAGTTCAGGTCCTCTAAATTGCCCTGACCATCACACCTGACAATTGCATTCCTTCCTGCATCGTCCGGTCGCGTTTCAGTCCAGTAGATGTTGTTCTTGTCTAAGACCACCGAGCCGATTCTTACCGAATGTTGAGCAACCATCTCCGCAGTTATCGGTGATTTCCATGTTCCATGAGGAGCGATATTGTTTTTATCCATACCCTAATCATAACACGGTGGACTCTACCTTGCAGCCGGGTCGAGCGCGCGATATATTCGTCTTCAATTCTCTTCTATCAGTCACGTATCCAACCACACAGATCTCTTCGGAGAGTCATGATACGGTTGGAACCTTGAACAAGGCCTTTCCGAAAATTGATCCAGTTGGTGGCCTTTGCCGGAATGAAGGAAACTGAATGAGTAAATTAATACCTGATTCTTATCGAGATTTGATTGACGGCCCGGTACTCGTAAGTTTTGCGACGACGATGCCTGATGGCCAACCCCAGTTGTCTGTTATTTGGTGCAACTCGGATTCGACCCATGTCCTCGTGAATACCGTCCGAGGCAGACAAAAAGACAAAAATATCGCCAGGGATCCTCGTGTTACGATCCTGGCTGTTGATCGGGACGATCCCTATCGCTTCATTGAAATAAGGGGAACAGTCGTTGAGGTCACCGAAGAAGGTGGCGTGGAGCATATTGAGGAACTGGCCCGCATCTATACCGGTGACCCCGGATACTACGGCTATACCGCCCCTTCCGAACGAAGACACCTTGAGACGCGTTTGCTATGTAGAATCGAGCCATCCAAAATAAGGGTGGCAGGTTGAGCGTTCCATTCAGTTGTCATTCCTCGAGCTTGTAGTTGAACATATGCGCTGGCTGTGAGAAGCAAAACCGCCGATAGCCGAAATCCATCCAAATCATGAATAACTACGACACCGATTGGGAAACGATTGAGCATATACTCTCTACTACTGAGACCATTGCCGTCGTTGGTTTATCATCCAGCCGGCGGCGGGCTGGATACTATGTACCGGCATATCTACAGGAAAATGGTTATCGAATCATTCCCGTAAATCCGAATCTTGAGTCAGCACTCGGGGAAAAAGCCTATCCAGATTTAACATCTGTACCCGACTCGATCGATCTTGTGCTGATATTTAGGCGAAGCGAGCATGTCCGCCGTCCCGCGGAACTCGCCGTTGAAGTTGGATCCAAGGCTGTTTGGATGCAGCTCGGCATCTACAATGAGGAAGCGGCTGAAATAGCTTTGAATGCGGGGCTAAAAGTTGTGATGGATGCCTGTATGTTGGTCGAGCATCGTCGCTGGGCTGGCTCTGCTCATAAATCTTGACAGGCTTCTAGCTAGATGCTAAGCAGAGTTCCGGCTTGCGAGGTGACTATTCTGGTCGTACAATAAATCGTAATATCGACGCCGACAGCTTCCCGGGAGAGCGTTTCTTCTACACCAATGGAAACCGCCGAAGGGGCAAACCCGCAAAATTATCTTTTACGGGTGAATCTCTCAGGCAAAAGGACCGGGCAGTTGGGCACCTCTGGAAAGCTCGTCCGCCGGCTTGTATTCGGAAACGAGCACCGAAGGGGCAAGCTGGATCATCCGGTGAAACTCTCAGGTCAGGGACAGGGGCCAACGTGATCAGGGCTTTCATGACAGCGCTGACAGTTGGACCTCTTTTTTGTTTAGGTGAGTATTTCCAAGGAGGCGAATATGAGCAATATTCCAGATGGGTTGCTTTATACGACAGATGATGAGTGGATCCGTGTAGATGGCGATGAGGCGGTCATTGGCCTTACAGATTATGCCCAAGATGCCTTGTCCGATATCGTCTACGTGGAGCTGCCAGACGAAGGTGAGTCTTTTGAGAGCGGCGAAACCTTTGGAGTAGTTGAGTCGGTTAAAGCGGCGGCTGATATGTACATGCCGGTCGGGGGAGAAGTGATCGAGTCCAATGAAGCTTTGCTCGACACTCCCGAAATTCTCAACACCGATCCCTATGATACGGGCTGGATGTTGAAGATTAGACTTACCGATCTCAGTGAGCTTGAAACGCTGATGGATCCGGCTGCCTACGTCAAGTATTGCGACGGACGCGGCTGATCATCCCGACGGTCAAGCACCCCACCATCAACTAATTTCTGACAGATCATACCCTATAGTATTGGTTGTCCTGAGGAAAAATGACTCAATCCACCCCACTTGCAAATGTGGACCTGTTGCGGTCCACAGATAAATTTATTGACAGGCATATCGGGCCAAAAGCTGGCGACATCCAGCAGATGCTTCGCGAACTAGATGTCAGTACGCTCGAGGAATTGGTAGACCAAGCGGTACCCAGGGTAATCCGTATGGAGGGCAAGCTAGATCTACCCGAAGCAATGAGCGAATCAGAGATCCTGGCCGATCTCCTCCAACTGGCTGAAGCAAACGAGGTATTTCGATCGTACATAGGCCTGGGCTATTCAAACTGCGTTACGCCACCCGTCATCCAGCGAAACATCTTGGAAAATCCAGGCTGGTATACCCAGTACACGCCATACCAGGCTGAAATAGCGCAAGGTCGCCTGGAGGCATTGTTGAATTTCCAAACCATGATCGGCGATCTGACCGGTATGGAGATCGCCAATGCTTCGCTGTTAGATGAAGGCACAGCCGCTGCTGAAGCGATGACATTTTGCCAGCGCCTGATGCCACGGAAGTCCGAGGCAAATACGTTTTTCGTGTCCTCGCTGGTTCATCCCCAGACTATCGACGTGATCACGACCCGCGCTGAGTCATTGGGCATAAACGTCATCGTGGGAGTTCACGACGAATATGACTTCGCTGACGAGACTTTTGGAGTTCTAGTCCAATATCCAACAACTGACGGTTCAGTGCTCAATTATGAATCATTTTTCGACCGGGCCCACGAGGCTGGAGCCATGACGGTGGTTGCGGCGGACCTGTTAGCTTTGGTTTTGCTTCGCTCCCCTGGCCAATTCGGTACAGATGTCGTCGTCGGCAACAGCCAGCGATTCGGCGTGCCGCTGGGTTTTGGCGGTCCTCATGCAGCTTATATGGCCACTCTCGATAAGTTCCAACGGCAGCTGCCGGGAAGACTGGTCGGTGTCTCTGTCGATTCGGCAGGTGGCCCGGCTTACCGCCTGGCCCTCCAGACCCGGGAACAACATATCCGCCGGGACAAAGCAACCAGCAATATTTGTACGGCTCAGGTCCTCCTGGCAGTCATTGCATCTATGTATGCGGTCTATCATGGACCTGAAGGGCTCCGCAAGATAGCCAGGCGAGTCCGTCTCCTAACCGAGATATTGGCCGAGGGTCTTAACCTTCTGGGATATGATACCGGATCGGAGATTCGTTTTGATACGGTGACTGTGAAGAGCGGACCACTCGATCAAAAGAGTATCGTATCGAGGGCATTGGACAAGCGGATTAATCTGCGATCTTATGATAATGGCCAGGTGGGTATCTCGCTTGACGAGAGTACTTCCGTGGCCGACCTGGAGGATCTATTCACTGTCTTCGGTACCAACGACGAATCACTTGATGTGGAAGAACTCGCCGGGGCAGTCGCTGTTGATTATCCCGAAGAGTTCGAGCGGACTACGGATTATCTCACTCACCCCGTTTTTCATCGTTTCCACTCCGAGACTGAGATGCTGCGGTATATTCATCGTCTGCAAGCCAGGGACCTATCATTGACACATTCTATGATTCCCCTGGGATCCTGCACCATGAAATTGAACTCGACGGCCGAGATGTACCCGATTTCCTGGCCCGGATTCGCCCAATTACATCCCTTCGCCCCTTCAAGCCAGACTCTCGGATATCAAAAGCTCCTCAAACGCCTGGAAACCTGGCTGGCTGAGATCACGGGCTTCGCCACGACCTCACTCCAGCCCAATGCTGGCTCGCAAGGTGAATACACCGGATTGCTGGTCATCCGTGCTTATCACATCAGCCGGGCAGAGACCCACCGGAATATCTGCTTGATTCCAGGGTCAGCTCACGGGACGAATCCAGCCAGCGCGGTCTTGGCCGGGTTGGAGGTTGTCGTCGTAAAGACCGACGAAAATGGGAATATCGATGTTGATGATTTACGCAGCAAGGCAGAAAAGCACAGCGATAACCTGGCGGCTTTGATGGTGACTTATCCATCCACCCATGGTGTCTTTGAAGAGGCGATCTGCGAAATCGGTGAAATCGTCCACAACCATGGAGGCCAGGTCTACTTGGATGGGGCAAACTTAAATGCCCTCGTTGGAATTGCCAGGCCTGGGGATTTTGGCGCTGATGTGTGCCATCTTAATCTGCACAAGACGTTTTGTATCCCCCATGGTGGCGGCGGACCGGGGATGGGACCCATCTGTGTCGCCGAGCATCTGGCGCCGTTTCTACCCGGTCACAGCGTTGTGCCCGGCGTTGGTGGCGAACAAGCGACCGGCGCTGTCTCTTCCGCTCCGTGGGGAAGTCCCAGCATACTCCCTATCCCCTATGCCTATATCGCCATGATGGGTGAATCAGGATTAACCAGAGCGACCCAGGTAGCGATTTTGAATGCAAATTACATAGCAACCCGTCTAGATCCTTACTTCCCGGTTCTTTATAAGGGTATCAATGACCGGGTAGCTCATGAGTGCATCATTGATGTTCGCCCCTATAAAGAATCGGCAGGGATCATCGTCGATGACGTCGCCAAACGATTGATGGATTACGGATTTCATGCACCTACGATGTCTTTCCCGGTTCCAGGGACGCTCATGATCGAACCGACTGAGAGCGAATCTCTCGAGGAACTCGATCGATTCTGCAATGCATTAATCGCCATCAGACAAGAAATCCAGGAAGTGATTGATGGCGAGATCGCCGAGGACAACAACCCTCTGAAGGGAGCGCCCCATACGGCAAAGATGATCGCTGCTGATGTCTGGGATCGGCCATATTCTCGGCGACAGGCTGCCTTCCCCGCTTCGTGGGTTGAAGAGAGTAAATTCTGGCCCGCGGTGGCAAGAATCGATAACGTCTATGGAGATAGAAACCTGTTTTGCGTGTGTATTCCTATGGAGGAGTACGAAGAGTCTTAATTCCCGTTACTTGAAGCGTAATTACTGGGCAAAAACAAAGCCAGGTCTCGGATTTCTCCTTGACCTGGTTTTTTGTTGTTTGGGCTGACGTTCCCTTAAAACCTAGTTTGTAAAGCGGGATGCTGGTGGGGTGCGCGATCGGACACATTGGTATTGATCACCTGGTCTGACAGCCGGCTATCCGGACTGGTTTCGTTCAACCGTCTCTATTAGCATAACTTGGACGACTTCGAGAGACAGCTTTTCCAGCTTGGTGAATCGAATACAGCTCTTACCGACGTTCAGGTGAGCCAGATCGTCCGGGTGAGCGGCGACTACTTCAGAATTTATATACAGGCTTATATATTGCTTCTGGGAAGCGAAAGCAGCCAGAAAATCCCCTGCTGCATCGTAGGTGGGCATACCATATCGCATCGACTCCTCTGCTTCAGGAATCGTCTCAAGGATGGTGCACCGTACCTTTGAAACTGCATCTCTCCGTTTTTCGGGCAGAGCCTCTATATATCCTTCTACAGTAGTTGTTTTTTCGCTCATGTCGATCCTTCCTGGTTATGTTTGTCGCGCACTCTCGCACACATCAAGAATAGTTGGGCCAGCTTTCGGGAAGCTTGTTCTCGAACGATGCCGTCGAGTCGTCACAGTAAGATGTGGGATTGGTCGTACTCTAGGATGGTAGCTCGACTCAATGGAGCTAGGTGGTCGGCTATCAGTTGCTCGCTAGCAGTTCGTCAACAGCCGATGATAGCTGAGCCAGATTTCGAACCTGGTACACTGAATCGCAAATCGGCGCGTAATCAAGCATATCACTGTCGCCGGTGCCCCACTGGCGTCTATGTTCTGGATTGAACCAAATAAGTCGTTTGGCCCTGCGCTGCAGCCATTTCATCAGATCGATCCGCGGCGAGTTGTAGTTATTCCTGCCGTCGCCCAGAATGATCACCGAAGAGCTGTGGCTCACAGCCTCTGACCAGTTTTTGAAAAAAGACTCTAGGCTGTGTCCCAAATCAGTTGCATAATAACCTGGTGGCATCCCATAAAGCACCTCAGAAATAGCTTCGGCGGCTCTGTTTCCGGCCAATGTGACGCTAATCTCTTCCATATCAGCATTGAAGACAAAGCTGCGCGCTTTTGCCACCTGGTCCTGTAATTCATAGATGATCCGCAGCATAAATTCAGCCACTGGCCTCATCGACGTTGATACATCACAGATAAGAACGAGGTTGGGTTTGAGCTTTCTTTTTTTGTACTTAATTTCAAAAGGGACCCCGCCGAACCTTTGATTTGCCCTAATGGTACCTTTTGGATCGAACTTCCCCGCCTTGCCTCGTTTTCTTCTTAATGCTGCCCTGCTCCGAAGTTGAGCTGCCAAACGCTGAATTTCCATTCTCAGCTGTTCCGCCTCGACCTCGGTCAGGGATTGGAAAGGTTTGTGCATCAGGTCCAATCCTTGGAAATCTCGTGCCCGGTCCGATCGTTCTCGCGCAACCTGCAATCCGACTTGTTGAGATACCTGTTCAGCCAGAGCTTCTTGATTCGCCTCCACAATGCCAAGGAGTTTGTCAATAGCCTCGGAACTCATTCCAAGTTCCTGCAATCGTTCGATCAGTTGGCCAACCTGTTTTTCGAGATGCTGGTAACCCAGCTGCCTGAGAAGTCGTCGGCTAACCCAGCGCGCTTCTCCGGGACTGCTGGCCCAGTCTGCTCCAGACCGTTTGGCCAGTTCTTCCAGTTCCTCCTGCGACGGGCCGTCGCCACTGGTCAGCCAATCTAGAAGCTGCTGCAGCCTTCCACTCATCACTGCCAGGGCTGCCTTCAACATCTCCCGTTCACCAGCAGTAAGGTCCTCAAGCGCGCTTTGAAGTGGGGGTCCTCCGCTGCCAAAAAATAGTAGAAATAGCTCGTCAAAGATGCCAAAGTCGGCTGATTCCTTGATCAGAGTGGTTCTTAACGACTCTCGAAAGAGCGCTCGATCGCCGATTCCTAGAACGCTCATCGCTCGCATGGCATCCATAGATTCGGCTAGGGAAACTCGGACTCCCGCTACTCGAAGACCACGTACAAACTCGACGACCCGGCTATCCATCCTGCCGTCCTCGATTGATTCGACCCGTTCTCCCGCCAAGCAGTCGATTGGCCCTTTTAACGTCCGTCTCGTATTTTAGCAAAACGGTCAGTGTGTTACGCATGGTGTCTTCACCGATGCTGGTGGCGTTTAGCGTTACCAGGGCTCGAGCCCAGTCCAATGTTTCACTGATGCTCGGAACCTTCCGCAAATCCATCTGTCTCAGCTGTTGGACAACCTCAACAGCTTGCCTGGCAAGCTGCTCGTTTAGTTCCGGGACTTTTAGGCGGACAATATCAAGCTCCGCCTCGAGTGAAGGATAGTTGATGAATAGGTAGAGACAACGGCGCTTGAGTGCTTCGCTGATATCGCGCGTGTTGTTGCTGGTTAGAAGAACCATGGGCTGATGAGTTGCCGATATCGTTCCGATTTCGGGGATGCTTACCTGGAAATCGCTCAGCACCTCAAGAAGAAATGCTTCAAACTCGACGTCAGCCCTGTCGATTTCATCAATAAGAAGAACGACTGGCGTTTCAGACATGATCGCCTTCAATAATGGTCTCGGCAGTAAAAATCTCTCGGAGAAAAATACGTCCTCTTCCTGGGCTAGTAGTTCGGCCGCTTCGGTTAAGCTCTCCGCGTTGCTCAGCACTTCCTGAAGCGTATCGCGCAGCAGCTGCGTATACAGCATCTGCTTTGCATATTCCCACTCATAAAGAGCTTTGCTTTCGTCAAGGCCTTCGTAACACTGCAGACGTATTAGCGGATAACCCGTGGCACCTGCCCAGGCTTTTGCTAGCTCTGTCTTACCCACGCCGGCTGGTCCTTCTGTGAGGATTGGTTTTCCCAGAGACTGGGCTAAAAAGACGACGGTACTTATCTCATCAGAGGCGATGTATTGCTCTCGACTTAAGCCTTCTTTGACGTTCTCGATGTTTTTGAACATAGACGATCTCTTAAATCAGGGCTTGGTGTAACCTTGCTTGCAGCAGCCTGGCTAACACCAGCCGGTAAAAGTACCCATTAATTCAGCCGCTCCCCGTCTTGATGATTCATTGTAGGTGCGAGGGATGGAATGGTAAAGAAAAACTGATCGAAATCTCATCTCGCTCATGTATCGTATGCCAGATAGGTTTTGGTTCGAATATGTTTGAAGCCTAGCTGCCGGTACAGGCCGATAGCTTTGGTATTCTCGGACCAGGTCCCAATTGTAACTCCTTCAGCGCCTTTACCGGCAGCCTTATCGAGCCCTGCCTGCATCAGGATCCGTCCCAGACCTCGACTCTGGTGGCTTTCGACGACACCAATTGGTTCGATTTCCATACGCTTTGGCTCTGGCCAGCGTAACCAGATAAAACCGACATGTAGATCGCGCTCAAGCAAGAAAAGAATCTCGTCGTTAGCTGCTATCTCGGCCGATAGTTCGGCTTCACTCTGGTACGGTTGGTACCATGGAAGACCTAGAAAAGAAGAATCATACAGATCTCGGAACCATTTAAAAGTAATAGGATTAGGATAGCGTCTAAGCTCATATTCTTCAGGCACGATCACCGGCTTGATATGGCTCAGGTCGTCCAGCGACATGCCCCACTCCGAATGTTCAACCTGGAAACCTTGTTTTCGAAGAAAAAGAGCGACCGGGCTTGAGGTCGATTCAACCGGGTGCGAAATCTGTCGGACTTTGCCGCCTCTGTGCTGCTCGATTATCTGTTTGAGAAAGGCGCTGCTGAGACCCCTTCTTCTTCTGTCTGGATCCACGCCTCCTCCCAATTCATAGACGCCATCAAGACCTGGGACGGACGTTAAGGTTGCATATCCATGGATCTCGCCATCATCTTCCAGAACCCAGGCAATCCCTCCCGTGCTCTCATAGATTTCCATTCGCAGGCTGAACTGCTGACTGCTCTCTATTTCTCCGGTTTGGAGGATGTTATATAGATTGAGTAAAACCGCAGCATCCGATGAATGATAAGGGCGAACTTTGATCAACGAACAAAATCCTTTCTGCCTACGTCAAACGTGGAAAATAATCCTAGTCGTATTCTCTCTCATGCATTCTATCCTGATCTGACATGATTACGGAGTAACGAGCCATCCAGACCAAACAGTCGTCACCAGTATTCCACATCGATATCGTGGTCCAGGAACACGATCCCGCTGATTCATTTATGGCTTTCTGCCTTCTATATTACCACTTCGCCAATTCTACTTAGTATGTAAGATCGGCTTTCTGACAATGTCACGGCTTTTGCTCTGATGCGATGCTTCGACTAAGATCAATATCCATGTATCCAATTCTCGCCCGTTATGGCCCATTCATTATATATAGCTACGAAGTCGTTCTGGGGCTGGGTATCGGAGCATGTATTGGATTAGCGGCCTGGTTAACTAGAGACAACAAGTACCTGCGTAGTCGTTGGATCAACGGCATCCTCTTTGCAAGCATCATAGCAATTGTGGGAGGGCGGATCGTCTTTGTTTTAACACAGTGGTCCTATTATTCCGAGGAACCTGGTGATATCTGGCTCATATGGCGCGGAGGCCTCAGTTATCATGGCCTGCTGATCACAGGCCTGGCAGCTCTATGGGCGTGGTCAAAATGGCGCAAGTTAACGCTTAGGGAAGTTGCAGGAATGCTGGCAATCCTACTGGCCCTGATGAGCGTTTTCGGCTGGTTGGCTTGCTGGTTTGAGGGATGTGCATTCGGAAAGGAGACCTCGATCAGCTTGCTTTCAGGCGACCTCCCTGACAGTTTTAGTGTCTATAGCATTCGATACCAGACCCAATTGATGGGAATGATTCTGAGTGCGACTGTTCTTGTGGTTATATTGGCCTTGCGCAATCGATTAAGACCGCTTCAGCTCTTCTGGCTTACCATCGGATTGCTGGCAGCGAGCAGATTAACAATCACCTTATTTCGCGGCGATCAGGCGCCAATGATCGGAGCCATTAGGATGGATACCCTGACGGACGGGTTAATGGTAGTTGCTGCCCTAATAACTCTGGTTATCATTACCATCCTCAGATTGAACGAAAGACCTTCTTAGCGGCTCTGCTCCGTTTGTTCGAGACTGGTATCTAGTAGTAATAACCCTGAGGTCATCTTGATAATTAATAGAAATATCGGGTTGGAACGACCAAAAAGCATCTCGCTAAATCGCCCGAGCTCAATTACCTGGAAACAATGTCATAATTTGAATCTCGACCTATGAAGATCGATTATGGTAGATCGCGGGCAAGAGCACGGGATGGGAGGTTGATTAGCAAAGTGATAACCAATGATTTCACAGCCCAAGAAATTTGGAATAGAGGTAGAATATACAGATGGAAATAGCCATTAATACGGGCTCATTGGCCGATAGCACTCTGGACGCTTTGAAAAGGGCAGCCGATCTCGGATTCAAATCGATCGAGATAAATCTTGCCACTAACGAATTCGGCTATGGCTATCGACGACAGCCAGATGTTGGATTCTATCGGCAGCTCCGGTTGGAACTAGATAAATATCACCTCGTGGTCTGGTCGGTTTCCGCTCCACCCCTGACGCAGGAACAGATGTTTTCGGAGCTGGCGCGGAAGGAAATATTCAAAGGGGCCGCGGGCGCTGCTGGGATCTTGGGCGCCAAGGTTCTCGTCGTGCAGCCAGCCGACATATTTAGCAACCAAAAATCATTCGACCGATATATGAAGGATAATAAAGCGCCTGCGGTCACTGAGGGGTTCGATGAGTCCTGGGTTCAAGTGGTAAACCGGAAGATGACCATGGCCCTGATGAATCGAGATTATTGGATTGGCTCATTGCTGACCAACCAGGCTGAGCGGATAGCGAGAATTTCCAATGATCTGGCGATTGGATGTGCCTTGGATGTCCGCCAGGCTCTTAACAGAAATGATCTAGCTGCCTGGATTGAATCTACCGGGGAACGTCTCGCTGTAGCGTACGGTTACGATTTGAATGACGACGGGACCGAGATTGCTCCCTTAGAAGATGAGTGGAAAGAATGGACGGCAATTCTGACGGACACCAGACTCAAAACCCTGGTCATCAAAGCTGGTCGTGAACAGAATGACGAAGAGATCGTGCGCAGCCGGCAGACAATGGAAGCGATGCTGGTCTAATATGGAAACGGGCGAACAAATTATTGTCGAACGTTTCTCCTTTGTGAGGGGGTAATTATAGATGGAATCACCGGAATACCTGCATTCCGAAATGGCAGACCTAGATCTAGATTCGTTGTCTGCCAAAGATTTACCCGAAGGGCATAAATCAGGATTTGTTGCTGTGGTCGGGCGTCCAAACGTTGGCAAGAGCACGCTCATGAATGCTTTCCTTGGACAAAAAATAGCCATCGTCACCCACCGGCCCCAAACAACCCGTTCCAATCAACTTGGAATCATCACCCGTCCAGAATACCAGATCATCTTCGTAGACACCCCTGGTCTGACAAAACCCCGTCATAAGCTGGATGAATTCATGGTTGGCGAGGCTGATGAATCACTTCAGGATGCAGACATTGTGCTGTGGCTGGTCGAGGCTAATGAACGTCCCGGAGCTGGCGATAGATTTATAGCTGCAACGATTCGTTCACTGCCGGAGCAGTCCCAAATTGTCTTGGGCATCAACAAGGCTGACCTTTTATCGCCAGAAGAGGTCCAAGAACGAACCGAGGCCTACCGGGCATTTGTCCCAGATTCCCCATGGATATTATTCTCCGCCCTGCACGGCAATGGCACACCGGCCTTACTCGATTTGCTTATTGGCGCTTTACCAGAGGGTCCCAGATATTTTCCTGCAGACCAAACAACCGATAGCTACGAACGTGACATTGCCGCCGAACTAGTGCGGGAACAGGTTTTCCTTCAGATGCGTGAGGAAATACCTTATGGAACCGTGGTTGTCGTGGAGCAATTCAAAGAGAGAGAAAACGGCGTGACCTTTATTGCCGCAACCATCTATGTGGAACGTGATAATCACAAGAAGATGCTCATTGGCCACAAGGGGGAGCAGTTGCGAAAAATAGGTTCTGCCGCCCGTCGCCAGATCGAAGAGATGGTCCAAGGCAGAGTATATCTTGAGTTGTTTGTGAAAGTGGAACCTCAGTGGCGCTATAAGGAGCAATTACTGAAGCGCTTTGGCTACGGTCGCTGATTCGCGCTCACCACAGTTATTGGGTTGATCTCGATCCGGACACTAAACACGATTTGCACAGCTTCTCTGACTCAAGACGGACGAACCTCAAGACAATCCCGTTGAAACCAAATAAACAAATAAACGTATAGGTCGGTGGGAAAGTTGTTCCCAAGTGCTTTGCGTTGGTTCATCGACTCTTGTCAATCAACCAGCCCTATACAATCAATTATCCAGGATAAATGGAAGATAGGAACTAATATCCAGAATGAATCTCTCCTACCAAGCTGAAGAGAGAAGAAGGAGCAGTACATGTCCGCAGAATCATTGAAGCCGGGAATCAACAGGCGCCATTTTATCAAGGCTTCTATCGCAGCCGCCGCAACAGTATCCGTCGCTGGAGCTAGTGCAGCAATTCTCAATGACAAGAAATCTCCGATAACAACAAAACCGCTCCTTCCACCAATTCAACAACCACTCCAGCTGCCTTCCAACGCCAACCATGAGGTGGAAGAGCTATTCAGCAGATTGGCCTCGGTTCAAGCCGATAATGTCCGTCTTGAGTCGCAGCTTAGTATCACGAAACAGCAGCTCGATACCAAGCGTTCTTCCATTTCTGCTCGCGAAAGAACTGAAACCGAAAGCCTGCTAGATCGCTTGGAAGAGATGAATCTTCAGGTCGGTGTGCTAAGCGGTTTAGTAGCTTTATATGACCAGCTCGAAGAGATAGATCTCGATGACATCTTCAATAGTGGATTGGAAACCGTTGGGGGCGCCTTGGATGAGCTGGTCGACAGCATACCAACCGTAGCTGAAGGGCTGAAAATGGGGCAGGCAGCCCTGGAAGAGTTGGAACAGCAGATCCCCCTACTAGAAGATGGTCGCGACTGGCTTAACGATCAGATCGGAAGCATGGATGCCTATTACGGAGTAGTCGAGCGATCTCTCCGGAGGATCGTCGAGGAAGGCGGATCCTTTATGCAGATGCTCGACCAGTGGTTTCGAGGAATTCTCAAGTGGCTCCCCTTTGGTATTGGGAGTAAAGCCATTGAGGTGATGAGTGCCCTCTCAGATCTGGTAGCAGATATCCCAGACACGATCGCCGGGCTCAATACGAATGTGGTTCTACCTCTGGATGAGTGGCTGGCGAAAGATGGAGATAAAACAACGCTGCAGAGTAAGGTGATCGGGCCTGTCCGCGATGGAGCCATTGAGCCAGCAGCCCAGGCCCTGGCTAACACTGAGACCTTGAAGACCATCTATAACGAACACCTGGTAGATCCTACGAAGACTAAGATGGCTCGAAAACGTGCCATTCGTTATTCCATAGGCGAATATAGAGAAACACACCAGCTGTAGATCTTTCTACTCGAGCCGGCCCCGTTCCAATATATTCTCCAGGTCTGAAGCAACCTCGACCAACGATTTATAAACGAAGGCTACCTTCTCGAAATTGCCCGACGCCGTGTCCCCGTTCGGCACAGCTACCGTTAGCATCCCAGCAGTGGCGGCGGCATTGATTCCGGGAACGGAATCTTCGAGAGCCAGGCACCTGGCCGGATCCATATCAAGTCGTTTAGCAGCCAATAAGTACACATCCGGAGCGGGTTTTCCCTCGTCCACCTCATCTCCGCCCGCGATCGCCTGGCAATGCTCCAAGAGGTC
>DASRZI010000108.1:0-5760 GCA_035686605.1 Candidatus Zixiibacteriota bacterium | reverse complement strand
TGACGGCCGGGAGGACTATGAGATCGAACCCCGTTTTGTCAATCCAAAATAGCACCAATGGCTTACTACCCAAAGCACATAACATTATGTTAAAATAATCGCGTCACAGAGGTAGTATGGTTCAATCTAGCATAGAATGGTTCCTGGGTCAGCTCCAGATATTCTCCGGACTCGAGGAGGATGAACTGGCTGGTCTCGCGCGCATTGTCGAAGAATACGATTTTGAGGACGGGGCCGTCATCGCCTACCAGCGAGATCTGGCCGACAAAATGATCATCGTCCGCAGCGGCCGCCTGGTTGGCTACGAGGTCGATGAAACAGGGATGGCCAGCAATTCGGAAGCCTACCTCGCTGGCGACTATTTCGAAGACGTCTGGCTCTTCACCCCTCAAACCCACCGCTATACGATCCAGGGTGTTCGAGCAGGGCGGGTGATCTTCATCGACCAGGCCAAATTCATCCAGTTCCTCGACAAATACCCAGAAGCCATCGACTTTCTGAACCTCTCCGAAGAGGCCAGGTATGTGGCTGATGGAACCAAGTACTCCCAGGAAAGCAGCCAAATCGAATCCGTGGAGCTGCTAACCGACGAGATCGTGGAGATGTACGTTCGGCGCAGCGTTTGGCTCCTTGTTTATAGGATTCTCGGTCCTATTTTTGGCTTGCTGTTTTGGCTGACATTTTTGTGGATCATACTGGGAGCGTCAGGCCCTTGGGCCACCATCGCCAGCATCATCCCCTTAATGCTAACCGGTTTCCTCGTCGTCTGGCGATTCATGGACTGGTCCAATGACTATTTCATCATCACCAACAAACACTTAGTTCATCGCGAATACAGCTTAGTACGATTCCGTGCCTCGCTGGTGAAGGTCCCCATTGACCAGGTGCAAAGTGTCGAGGTTGAGACACCTGATTTGCGGGCCACCATCTTGAACACAGGCACTGCCCGTGTAACCACGGCCTCACAGATAGGGGTCATTCGTTTTGACCACATCGATAATCCCAACGAAGTTAAGGAGATCATCAACCGGTTGAGAGAGCATGTGAAGGCCACCGACGCCGGGCGGACGCAGTCCGCGATGAGAGCTTCCCTGGAAGAGCACTTCCAAACCGAACCTGCATTGTCCAGGAGAGTTGGCTCACAGCCGGAGCAGGAAGACGAAGAACCGGTCGAGCCCCTTGGTTGGTTTGGCCGTCTTATCACCCGGGTTCGAACCTACATGGGACCCCGGGTTGTGCTGGGTGACACCATAACCTACCGCAAGCATTACATCACCGTCTTCGGTCGCTTATTCCTACCTTCGATCGTTGGGCTGGTTTGTTTTACCGTCATGGTGTTTGTGGAGTCAATCACTGTTGCCCTTATCGCCCTTGGTCTCTGCGTTGTTACATTTCTTTGGTTGATCTGGCGTTTTGAAGATTGGCGAAACGACACATTCCAGATCACATCCCGTTACGTGCTCGACATAGACCGGAAACCATTTGGATTCGGTGAGAGCAGGAAACAGGCTGAGTTAGGCAACATCCAGAACGTCAACTCGGAACGACCGGGACTTTTCCCAACCCTATTCAATTATGGCTTTGTCTATATCGAAACAGCTGGCGCTGCCGCAAACATCACTTTTGAGAGGGTCGCCAATCCAAACCAGGTTCAAGCCGATATTTTTAAAGGACGTGAGGAGTTTAAGGGACGCCGAAGTGTGGCTGAAGGCGAACAGCGAAGAAAGGAGCTTGCCATCCTGATTGACGTGTACCAGCAAGCTCAGGAACAGGGCCGGATGCCTCGCCGGACTCCACGAGGTGAGAGCTACGAATCCGGTCCAATCAGTTAACTGCAACCGATCGCCCAACATCTAGATTGATAGATTCCCATCCCGCCTGTTAAACGAATTTTCTTTGGACGATCCGTTAACAACGCTCTATTATCGAACGCAGGTTGGCAGGGCAGCGGCGACTAATACCGGAACCTCCCAGATCCTTCTTCCTGTCGGATATTCCTTCGCAGGATCTAGCATTTCTATCTGATGATCTTTAAAATCAGGTTGCTGAAGAGGGTACAACACAGCAGGTGCATTCCAATATGGACCGCAGATCCTGATCGAGATCGACTTAGTTAACTAACCAGGTACTTAATGAATTTGCTCCTCAGATTCTGCCGGTCGATAATCGGTCTACTTTGAGGAATTTATGACTATCTTACCTATCGAAACTCCGGATAACCCAATACTAAGAAAAAAAGCCCGGCCCATTACTACTTTTGGGTCCGACTTACAGATCCTGATCGATGACATGATCGAGACCATGCGTGAAGCCAATGGGGTTGGCCTGGCGGGACCGCAGGTCAACCAATCGCTGCGACTAACCGTGGTAGAGACGCTGCCAGAGCACGACGAAGAGGGCAATCAAATAGAGGGAAGCCGGGAGTTATTTGTGCTGATTAATCCCGAGATCGCTTGGAGTTCGCGAAAGATGGTGGATGGGATCGAGGGATGCCTCTCAATTCCCGGTTGGATTGGCGAGGTAGCCAGACATGAGGGCATTCGTGTCCGGGCATTGGACCGTCACGGGAAGAAGATTCGCATGCGTCTCGCGGACTGGACGGCGCGCATCGTCCAGCACGAAATCGACCACCTGAACGGGGTTCTCTTTATCGACCGGCTCACCGATCCAGATAACTTCTGGCGCGAAGAAGATTACTTCGCCGAACAGGACGGGGTAGCTCAGGAGGAGATACCCCTGGGTTAGTCCAGGTGCTTTCTAGTCATTGGGGACCGCCGCCAGGTCTTGTATAATTCGATCCACCTATTGAATACCGCGACCCTGGAATCGAATCAGCGGGATACACTCATGTCTTTATCGATTCGCGATGTCGAGAAAATAGCTCTGCTAGCCAGACTCGAGCTAACGGATGCTGAAAAAAACCTCTATCAGGAACAGCTCTCGGCCATCCTAGAATACGCCCAGCGATTGAACCAACTGGATACGACTGGGGTGGCACCTACTGCATCGGCCGTGGATCTCCGGAATGTGCTGCGAGAGGATGTTGTAGAACCCGGCCTGTCACTTGAAGATGCGCTGTTCAACGCCGTGGACGAGATCCTAGACCAGTTTCGTATTCAGGCCGTCCTTGATGAGTCATAGTCCCCTTCTTTCCATGTCCGGTACGCCAACAGAGGAGCCTGTCCATATGCCATCTACTGATGTGGGCATCCTGAGATGCGTAAGTTTACGCAGTCAATATCATTCCCTCGGATCGTTGGGATATTTCCCACAGCGCGTCACTATCAAAACGATATGAACTCGTCGACTTGGTCGCTCACTGATTTGCGGGACGCCTTACGAACCGGCGAAACGACCAGCATTGCTGCAACTCGAGCTATGTTGGACCGGATCGTCGAGTTTGACAACCAGGTGCGGAGCTATATCACCATCTCTGACGAGGCGGCCCTGCTGCAAGCCGAGGCTGCTGATGCTAGGCTGGAGCACGGTGATGAATCCCCTCTGCTTGGGGTTCCGGTGGCGGTTAAGGATATTATCTGCACCAATGGCATTGAGACCACAGCGGGAAGTAAGATCCTGAAGGGCTTTATTCCCCCCTACGACGCCTTCGTAGTCGACAGGTTGAAGGAAGCGGGGGCTGTAATTCTGGGAAAGACAAACACTGATGAATTCGCCATGGGTTCATCGACAGAAAACTCGGCCTACTTCACGACCCTCAATCCCTGGGACCTGGAACGGGTGCCGGGTGGCAGCAGCGGTGGAAGCGCAGCCGCGGTCGCCGGCGGCCTCGCCTACGGCGCGCTTGGTACAGATACTGGCGGCAGTGTTCGCCAGCCCGCCTCTTTTTGCAGCCTGGTTGGCTTGCGTCCGACTTATGGCCGGATGTCCCGCTGGGGCGTGGTGGCTTTTGCTTCGTCCCTCGATCAGGTCGGCACGTTCGGCAGGACTGTAAGAGACTGCACGGCGATGTTTCAAGTTACCGCCGGATACGACAGAAGAGACAGCACCAGCCTGCAGGCTGAGGTTCCCGACTACGAAGCTGCCTTAACCGGCGACATTTCCGGACTCCGGGTCGGTGTGCCAGAGGAGTATTTTGTTGGGGGCATCCAGGCTGAGGTCGAGCAGGCAGTCAATAAGGCAATCAGCAAGCTGGCTGATCTTGGGGCGGAGATCATTGAAATCTCGCTGCCCCACACAGAGTACGCCCTGCCGGTCTACTATTTGATCGCCCCAGCTGAGGCGAGCGCAAATCTAGCCCGTTATGATGGCGTCCGGTACGGCCCGCGCCTTGAAGGGAAGGATCTGCGCCAAACCTACCAGCGAACTCGATCGCTGTTCGGTGCGGAGGCTAAACGCCGGATAATGTTAGGCACTTATGCCTTGAGTGCAGGTTATTACGATGCCTATTACGGCCAAGCGTTGAAAGTGCGGACACTTATCAAACAAGATTTTCTTAGTGCATTCGAGAAAGTGGATATCATCGCTTGCCCCACCAGCCCAACGACCGCCTTTAAGGTGGGAGAACGGGTGGACGATCCGATCAGCATGTACCTGGCCGATATGTACACGTTGCCAGTGAACCTGAGCGCCAGCTGTGGCCTTTCGGTGCCCTGTGGATTCGACAGCCAAGGTTTACCGATCGGCCTGCAGCTAATTGGCGACACGCTGCAGGAAGGAATGATTCTTAATGCGGCCTATGCCTACGAACAAGCGACAGATTGGCACAGGAAGCGGCCGCCGTTAGAGCTCCACACTGGACAAGCTGAATCTACGGATGAATAGATACCAGGCGGCAGCGAGCAATGATCCGAGCCAGACCCTGTTCAGCCATGATGTTCAGATCAGCAAGAGAGTGATCACCAAACCGGAGGTTATATGAAAGTTATTATTCTGCTCGCGGGATATGGCACGAGAATGCGTCCGCACACCTGGAGCCGGCCTAAGCCTATCCTCAATGTAGCCGGCAACACCATCGTCGGTCATATCCTTGACCTGATGGCTGATATAACCACTGAAGAAGTTATCTTCGTGGTCGGCTATAAGGGAGAACAGATCGAAGCCTGGATACGGGAAAATTATCCCCATCTGGATACGCACTTTGTCATTCAGGAAGAAGCTCTCGGACAGGCTCATGCCGTCTGGCTGTGCCAGGATTATCTAGATGATGGGGATGTTGTCGTTGCTTTTGGAGACGGCATCGTCGATGCTGCCTATGGCGACATGCCCAATCCGGACGTTGATGGAGTTATTCTCGTAGAAGAGGTAGAAGATCCCAGGCGGTTTGGAGTGGCTGTACTGGATGAGGATGGCTTCATAACCGGTTTCATTGAGAAACCACCAACCATGGAACACAAAATGGCCATTGCCGGGATCAATTGGTTCCGTAGTGGTAGGCAGCTGTTTGAGGCGACCGACCAGATATTGAAGCACAACCGGCAGACACTTGGTGAGTTCTTCATGGTTGATGCCTACCAGGTCATGCTGGAAAATGGGGCCAAGATGCGGACCATGCAGCTCAAGCAGTGGGCTGACGCTGGCACTCCTGAAGCGATCCTGGAGACCAACTCCCGGATGCTCGCCGTCGGCTATGGAAGCTACGAGGCCTTAGAACGCAGCTTCTCAGAGAACTTCACCCTCATCCCGCCTGTCTATATGCACGATTCGGTCATCGTCGATGCTTCCGTCATCGGCCCCTATGTATCGATTGGACCAGGGGTCACGCTGACCAACACCGTTGTTCGCAACAGCGTTATCGACCAA
>DASRZI010000107.1:0-38730 GCA_035686605.1 Candidatus Zixiibacteriota bacterium | reverse complement strand
ACCGGTACGGTGTTTTCAAACGGAAATCTGGATGCAGCTTCTGGCTTGTGGTTCCTTAGCCCAGACCAGTTATCAAATCTGACCATCATCATTCCAGATGATGGCTATTACGAGATTTCTGTCACGGCCAAAGCGACCGAGTACCTGAATGGTGACCAGGCATCGGTGACCCTTACGTTAGCAGCCGATGTTGATTGGGTGCCCCTTTACGTTGGTACGATCCAGATCGGCGTTCAGGTTATCGCCGTTGACGTCCCCCTTGATGTAACGGTTGCATTCAGTGATACAGGGACCTTAGATTCCCATTATGCTATTTGGTATTGGGGTGACGGAAATACCTGCACCACAGACCTCATCACCGATACGAACTGTGGACTAACTTATATGACAGGGGGATCTGGCACCATTACAGGCACACATGCCTACACAGCAACAGGCACATACACCATCACCCTGGAGCTTTTCGATCTTGACGACGTGGCTGATCCAGTCATCTCAAGCCATCCCGACCTGATAGTCTATGATCCAATCGGAGGTCACGTCACCGGCGGCGGATCGGTCGATATTGATAGTGCCTCATGTCCGCCATCTGATGATCCACTAGAGTGCAGGGGTGGACAGGCTAATCACGGGTTCGTCATTAAACATAATGCAGGAACCGGTCAGCTAGAAGGCCAGACCACATTCTCCTTCAAGAAGGGGGGTCTCGATTTCTACTCCGAGAATTCCTACAGCTATCTCCTAGTCTTCGAAGATTTTGCCCAATTTGGTGGTACAGGAGTGATCACTTACCAGGGCAGAGAATACGAGGCCTCATTTGTAATCTCAATCCAGGACTCTGATATCGTTTCCGGAGATCCATATGACGATGACCTGTTCGGAATCAGGATCGAACTTGCTGATGGGCGGGTGATAGTAGACACAACGCTAGATCCGAATGCCATTAATGGATTCGGCATGTTGGAATCTTATGGAGGATCCATCGTTATCCACTAGTTGGAGATCGCAAATTAGTATTTTCAGTTTTAGGGGCGGGTTAAAATCCTTTTTGACCCGCCCCTTCTGGTTGTCTGGACCGAGGGAATGGGTCTACACTAATCAACTGATGGGATACCTCTGAGAGGAATATTCTAAGAAGAATATCGAGAAATCAAGATGGGTGTGCTATATTATTGGCCTTCCATCGACCTATCAATGGGCAGACAATCATTACCCGGAAACTGAGCATGAATAGAACGCATGAACCAACCTGACTACAGTGGCGCCTTGCTCTATGCGCGTTCGCGTATGCAGAAGGAACTAGCGCCGGAGCTGTGTTACCATGGACTGGAACACACTTTCGAACATGTACTTCCCGCCGCGATGCAGTTGGCTGAGTGGTATGAGCTCGATCAGGAAGAAGTCAGGTTATTGGAGATCGCAGCCGCCTTCCATGACATCGGATGGATAGACGGAGGGGTAGAGCACGAAAAAGAGGGCATTCGAATCGCCCGGGAGATCCTTCCTTCTTATGGTTTTCGAAAGGATCAGATTGATCGCATCGCCGGCATCATCAAAGCCACCCGTCCCCCCCAGGCACCGCAAAACTTACTTGAGCAGATCATGGTCGACGCCGATTTAGATGTCCTTGGCCGGGAGGACTACTGGCTGCGCAACGAAGACCTGCGATCGGAGCTTTCACTAAACGGTCACCGGATGAGTGATGAAGAGTGGTGCCTGAACCAATTACAGTTCCTGGAATCTCATAACTACTATACCGATGCAGCCAGGCAATTACGAGATGAGGGCAAGCAAACTCACATCGAAGAACTCAAAAAACGTCTTGACCAACTGGGCTAGCAGTCCCTCCTTGACTTTAGCTGACAACTCTTAGCTGACAACTCTCTGTGAAAGAAGTCACTTCTTTACTACCTTATATGCCCATTGACCGCCGGCATGCTTTAGCAAGCGGAAAGAAGATGGGTGATCGCACCACAGGCGCGGCCTTGTTCGCCGATGTTTCGGGATTCACCGCCTTAACCGGCACGCTCATGCGCGAACTTGGCCAGAAACGTGGCGCTGAAGAGGTGCTGGTCTATCTAAACCCGGTCTTTGATTCGCTGATCGGCGAGCTGCATCTTTTCGGGGGCGTAGTTATTGGCTTCGCTGGCGATTCCATCACCTGCTGGCTCGAAGGCGACGATGGCCGGAGAGCTGTGGCAGCCGGCTTGGCCATGCAGGAAGTGATGCGGCCCTACAGCAATATGAGGACTGAAGCCGAAACGCCATTTTCCCTTCACATCAAGGTGGCTATCGCCGCCGGACCAGCCCGTAGGTTCACCGTGGGCCAGCCAGATGTCCAACTTGTGGATGTGCTGGCCGGCGACACGTTGAGGCGCATGGCTGCCGCTGAGGGATTGGCGGAGAAGGGCGACACCGTCGTTGAGGAGTCGATCATTTCCCGTTTAGAAGACATCTTGACGGTTGAATCTTGGCGGTCTGATGACGAGGGGCTTAGAGTCGGCGTGGTAACCGAGATGCTTGAGGATCCCATCATCACCCCTTGGCCAGCTCTCTCGCCTGCGATGTTGGATCTCACTCAAGTTCAACCTTGGTTGCTGCGACCAGTTCAAGAGAGAATTCTTGCCGGTCATGGATTTCTGGCTGAACTCAGACCAGCGGTGGCATTGTTCATGCGTTTTACGGGTATCGATTATGACCGTGATGACGATGCCGGCAAAAAATTAACAGATTTCATCAGCTGGGTTCAGGGTGTTATCGAGAGCACCGATGGTTACTTGATCCAGCTGACTGTGGGGGATAAGGGAAGCTTTCTGTACGTCGCCTACGGTGCTCCCATCGGACACGACGACAACGCCGTCAGGGCGGTGGCTGCAGCCCTCGAGCTGCGGACGCGTTCGACCACCTTCGACGGTGTCGATCTTGTCCAGATAGGCCTCAGCGCCGGTCGTATGTGGACCGGTGCATACGGAGCTGTCAACAGGCGAACCTACGGTGTGATGGGCAATGAGACCAATATGGCGGCTCGGCTGATGGGCAAAGCAAAACCGGGTCAGATCTTGATTACCGAACAGGTCCTAAGAGCCACAGAACAGTATTATCGATTTCATGATCTGGGCCGAGTCCAGGTAAAGGGCAGGGATGAGCCGCTGCCAGTCTGGGAAGTCATCGACAGGCGCCGAGGTACGGCTGGCGAGTGGCTGCAGTTCGACAAACCCTTGATCGGTCGCCGCCGGAGTTTCAATGAACTAGCAGCTGTTTTGGATGAATCACTGCTCGGAAAGGGACACATTGTCCAACTAACCGGCGATGCTGGAATAGGGAAGAGCCATTTAGCCTCCCATTTCAGCAAGGAAGCAGCTAGTCGAGGCGTCCGTCTCGCCGTTGCTTCTTGCCAGAGCATAACCCGCAGCTCGACTTACTACCCATGGCGCCAGATTTTCCTCAATCTCTTAAATTTGGAAGAGAGTGGGGACAGCGAATCTGTCGTCAAGTTAACTGCCTTTATCGAAGAAGGGCATCCAGAATGGCTCGTGAGGCTGCCGCTGCTTGGAGATCTTCTCGCCTTGCCGATGCCGAGTAATCCGACCATCGCGGCTCTCGACGCCAGCATGCGCCAGAAGTCTCTATTCTCCCTGGTTGTGGAGATGTTCCAATTTTGGGCTCAACGCGATCCCCTTATGTTGGTTATTGAGAACGCCCACTGGATGGATGAAGCCTCTGCCTCTCTGACCGAAACAATCGCCAGGCAGCTAATCGCCGACAACCGAATTTTGCTACTCCTTGTTCAAAGAGCTCAAGCTGCCCAGGGAAATTCAACATTGGCTGAGATGAGCGATTTAGCCCATCACGATGTGCTCCACTTGCATGAGCTGTCAGACGATGAGATAGCCAATCTTGTCCTCGATCATCTGACTGGTGAAGCCGAGCCTCTCTTAGTCGCCGTCTTACAGGAGACAGCTCGGGGCAACCCGTTATTTGCAGGTGAACTGGTCGAAACGCTGCGCCAATCTGGACAGATTATCCGAGACAGCAGTGGGCTATGGAGAATTTCTCCCGAGATGCTGGCTACCCTACGCGCGGCAGACTTATTAACCCGAGAAGAAGGTCATTGGCTGTTCAAAACGGGAGTAGATCTATCCACCGTGAAACTGGGAATCCCAGACTCAATACACGGCATCGTCCTGGATCGACTGGACCGGCTGCCGGAAGGCCACAAGCTAACCCTGAAAGTAGGAAGCGTGATAGGCCATGAATTCGATCTCCCCTTGGTTGGTCGAGCCCATCCCGAGGGCAAAGAAAGAGCAGAGCTGCGCGCCGAAGCGAACGAACTGGAAGCGGAAGAGCTAATACAGCGAAAAGATCTGGTGGATGAGATCTATGCCTTCCGGCACCACTCAACGCAGGAGGTCGCCTACGAGACGCTGCTTTACACCCAGCGCCAACAACTGCATCGTTCCGTTGCCTTGGCCATGCTTGATCTCCAGCAAACGATGCCAACCCAGATTGCCCACCATGCCTTTCTCGGTCAAGAATGGCCCCTGTCTCTTGAATACAACCTCATCGCCGGAGAGAAGGCGAAGGAACTATATGCCAATCAGCAGGGTATCGACTTCCTTGAAAAAGCGCTGAAGAGCGCAGAGGCCATGTCTGATGAAGAGACCTCTGAGAAGCGCAAAGCTATTCATCTGGCTCTCGGCGAGCTATTGGTCTCAACTGCCCAATATGAGCCAGCTGATGAGCACCTGAGATCTGCTCTTGAACTGGCTAAGAGCCTTGACGACAAAGAAGCTGAAGCCCGCGCCTGCCGCTGGATGGGTAGATCTCTTGAGCTGCAGGGTGATTATGCACTGGCATTAGCCTGGCTTGATGACGGGCTTGGTTCTCTTGAAGACCTCGACTCGACCGAAGAAGCAGAGATATTGCTCATTGCCGGTCTAATCCATTCTCGTCAGGGAAACTACGAACAAACTACCCAACTCTGCGATCGAAGCTTGAGAGTTGCCGGTAGATTGAACGATGATTCGGTGAGGGCGAGGACATTCAATCTGCTGGGGATTGTGACCCTGCGTCAAGGAGACGCAAACGAGGCGATCATCCGTTTCCGAGAATCGCTCGGCTATTATGTCCAAGATGATGATTTATACGGTCAGGCCACATCCCACAATTTGCTGGCCAATAGCTATTTCGTGCTTGGTCAATGGTCGGTATCGGACCATCATTTCCGAATATCCCTTCAACTATTTACCCAGATCGGTGATATTTATAACCTGGTATTAGTCAACAATAACGCTGGTGGAATCGCCCTAAAACAAGGGCGTCTAGATGATGGCCTGAGCTATTACCAGCGTGCAGTGAGCTTGTTAGAACAGATTGGGGGCACGGCTTGGGTCTTTGGTACACTCCACATGAATATAGGAAGTACCCATATTCGCCGCCACGAATTGGACTCAGCCAATAATGAGCTAAACCAGGCAAGTGATTATTACGAGAGCTCGCAGGTGAGGGATTATCTGCCTGAACTCTACGGCTTATTCGCTGAGCTTTCGCTAATGCGCGGCGACTTGGATGAAGCTGAGTCCCTAGGGCAGCACTCGCTTGACCTGGCAAAAGAGCTGAACCTTCCTCTTGAAGAGGGACACAATCTTCGCATCATGGGAGAGATCGCCTTTGCTCGCCAGGATTTTGAGGAAGCAGAAAGATATTTTAAAACAGGCCACGCTATCGTTGTCGAAGCAGGGGATGATTACGAGAGCGCGAAGACCCAGCTTTCGTTGACCCAGTTGTACCTGGCTACGAATAGAACGGATCTCGCCGAAGGATTCTTGGATGATTGTCTAGAGGCCTTTGAACGACTTGATGCCCAGATGGACCTGGACAAGGCTCGTGAGCTTCGACTCGGCCTACCATGAGTTCACTACCAGCATCCTGAAATCTAGTAGAATCAATTCATTTTCCATCGGAACACATTCTTGATAATGGTCAGGGAGTACTCCAATCCATGGAATTAAGCACCAAAGATATTTCTCAAATAAAATGGTTTAAGTATCAGCTCCAACTCCTATTTCAGAATCAATCCTCATGGTTCCTATCACTCGCCGGTAGAGACTGGCTCGATCCCTACCATCTTCGACACCATCGGTATATCCCATTCAATAAGGCCAATTTACCTGCTGACCAGGGGAGATAATAGGTAGGCATCTGCTACATTATATGGTGAAACGATGACCGCCGTTTATGTGATCATGGGTGTCTCTGGCTCTGGCAAGAGCACGATAGGCCGGACCCTGGCACCTAAACTGGATTACTCATTCGAATACGGTGACAAAAAGCTGTTGATTGAACCCTGATTGAGGTGCCGGCCTGGGAGTGTATCAAGGCTTGGTCGTCTCCCAGCGCGAATCCGACATGTTCACTGCCTTGGAAAAAGCGCTTGCTGTTGGCGACTACAGTGCCCCAGAATGACTCATGGGACAGACCTATATCTTTGGTAATTGGCTATCGCAGGGGCTAATGTAACCGAATGGCCAGCATGACTCGTGCCCCCCCTTGGTAGGCTCACGCTCACCGGAATAGACTGGGCGCCGAACTCCCTGATCCAGGTTTTTCCCCTTTTAATGGTTTCTGGCCCGAACTGGTATTTACTACGAGCTGAAGGTGTCTCAACCAATGATCTACATTGAAGGCTCTGCGCTTTTTAGCTGTCTCTTGCGTTTGCCTGAAAATTATGCCCCGGACATTTGCTACCCACTTGTTGTTGGACTTGCTGGAGGGGGAGGAAATCCAGAGGATCTCATCAAATTGTGGGACCATATTCCAGGTAGAGAATTCATTTATGCCGTTCCTCGGGCGCCTTATCCAATGCTCGTTGACGGAGAACTAGGCTTTGATTGGGCTTTGTGGCCAACCGGAGACGAAGAGTTGATTGGCAGGGCCACCGAGTTATCCGAACAATATATTATCAAGGTGGCACAGGATCTATCCGGGCGGCACGACATTGACGACGTTTATCTGCTGGGGTTTTCTCAGGGGGCAATTCTTACCTATCTTGTAGGCATCAAGCACCATCATGCCTTCAAAGGCATCATCTGCTTGAGCGGTCCCGGTTTACTGACTCCTCTGGTCAATCCCTTTGCCGGTCCCTTCAATCCTAGCTGGCCAAAAGAAGAACACTTTCAAGACGCAAGAGATCTCCGAGTGTTTATCACCCATGGAAACAACGATCAGCCGATACCATTTGAAATGGCGATTGGATCGAGAGAAATTCTCGTGAACCATGGGTATGATGTCACATTTCGTGATTTTGACGGAGGGCATTGCCATCCCCCCCGGGAGATTCTTGCAGAGATTGTGAATTGGATTAGGGACCAGCATAAAGCGATATAAAGGGAAACCTGGTTAATCGTTAAACGCAACCACTCTTTTGACTCACTCTTTTTCGTCAGCTTTCGCTTCCAATGCGGTTCGTTTTGTTAGCAGTGTCACAGCGAGACCTGGCGTGTTATCAAGTGGTCGCGAAGTGTGGCGGTAGCTGTTTTCTATGTACTCACTTCCTACAAGAGATCTGGAGCCAGTGACTTATAGTCACACAATGATAACTTTGAACCAACTTCCCCCACCTTGTCTATCCAACTCTCCTGACAGTTGATTGCCTCGAGATATATATAATTTAAACGAGAAGCAGTAGAGAAACCGATAGGATTAGCTGGCTCTAATCAACATCCAGTTCTCAATTCATGATTGCCTTGTGACAAGTAGTGTTGCTACTGGTGCCCAATATACCAATTGGAGGTATCCTATGATCTCACCGGAAACGTTGCGCCGATATTCTTTTTTCGCTTGTCTTACCTATGATCAGATTGTAACACTGGCCATGGCGGGCCAATTATTAGACATTGAAGCAGGTGGCTACTTCTTTCATGAGGGTGATAATCTAGACAGCTTATTCTTCGTGCTTGAAGGGAACATTGATATAGCTATCGGAATACCAGATAGAACTATCAAACAGCATGTGCACGACCAGATAATGGGCAACTTTATCGCGGAAGACGTAACTGTCAGTACGGTAAGTCCAGGACAGATTTTTGCGTGGTCTGCTTTGATCCCTCCGCACGTATCCACAGCCAGCGCGAAAGCCACGCTCCCAAGCCGTGTAATTTCCTTTGACTGCGAAGCGTTGATGCAGGCTTTTCAGAAAGACTGCATCTTTGGCAATCTAATGCTCCAGAAGATTGCCGTTGTGATCCGCCAGCGATTGCGAAACATGCACATTCAATCCCTGGCCTTTATCCCAGCGTGATATGTTCATATCTCTCTGATCTTTGAGCGAAGATTCTTTCCTTGCCCGCCTGTGATGTCGATGGTAGAGAAACTAAATTGTTGGGAGTTCATGGAGTGCGGTCGCGAGCCCGGCGGGTTCAATGTCGACGAAGGTGGAATCTGCCGCTCATCAATCGCATCAAGGTATGATGGGATTAATGGAGGAAAGTGGGCCGGTCGTTTCTGTTGGCCCGTCGCCGGCACCAATTGTAACGGTGATTTGCAGGGCACATTCGCAGAAAAGATAAAGGATTGCCTCAAGTGTCCGTTTTTCCTTACCGTAGCACGAGAAGAAGGAAAATCCCTTGTCTTTATCAAACAAGGTGCCAACAAACGCTGAATATAGATCGTGCTACCACAAATTAGTTGCCCAAGAATGAGCATCCGAACAATTGCATGGGTCTACAAGGTGGGCGAGCCTTTCCCAGGATTATCTGAGCATATACCAATCGAGCAGTAGCCACAGGGCAGCTTCAGTGTTATATAATGTCGAGAAGGAAACCGATTTTCTCGGTTTGTCACACGCGTTGAGTGACACCCGGAACTGAATTGTTGAGTGGGGCTGTAGGGACATTTGAGCATTTCAGAGGCTGATTAGATGGAGTCAAACCTTGAACGACCAGATAGGGTTCTAGCTGAGCTAGAACAATCAGCTATTCCCATCAGCCTCCGAGACCAAGCAATAGAACAGCTTGATCATGTCAGCGTTATCGAGCGGGAGCGAGTGGATGCCGAACTGCTGACATTAAGAAAAGCAGTTGAGACATCTGGTGAAGTTATCTTTCTGACTGACAAGGAAGGCGTTATCACCTACGTCAATCCAGAATTCACCAGACTTTATGGTCATACAGCCAAAGAGGTGGTTGGCAAAACCACGCCGCGCATTCTAAAAAGTGGCATGATGGCGGCCCAAGATTACAAGCGATTCTGGCAGACGCTTCTGAATAAAGAAGTAGTGAAAGGAAAATTCATCAATAATTGCAAAGACGGACGCCTTGTAACTGTAGAAGGCTCTGCCAGTCCAATCCTTGACGACATTGGAGCTATTGTAGGATTTCTGGCAATTCAACGTGATATCACTCAACGAGTGCTAGCCGATGAAAGAAGCAGACAACGGAATAAGGAGCTGGCGGTTTTATACGCCATCGCTACCACTGTGAGCCAGTCGCTCAATCTGGATCAAATACTCAACGACGCGCTCGATGAAGTGCTGCAGCTGGACATGTTTGAGGGTGCAGCTAAAGGTATGCTTTTCCGCTTTGATGAGATAAGCGGGAAACTCGTACTAATCGTCCATAGAGGGGCTCCGAAGGAGCATCCTTGCCTTGTCGAGACACCACAGCTAGGAGAATGCTTGTGCGGTTTGTGCGCTCAACAGGGGAAAGTGATCGTCTCTAATGACTGCTTTGAGGATAAGCGGCACGATCGTCGCTGGTCAACCATGCCTCAACATCGGGACATCTGCCTTCCATTGAAAGTGCGAGGAGAAGTGCTTGGCGTTATGAACGTGCGTCTGCCGGAAACCCATGACGTGTCAGCCCATGACCTCGAGTTGCTTACATCTGTAGCGGACCAGATTGGCGTAGCTATCGACAATGCCCGATTGTTTGAAGCCTTAAGCCGGCAGCACGAACGGCTTCGCATCTTACGTTTACGACTTGCTGAAGCAGATGAAACTGAACGACGGAGGCTAGCCCAGGAATTGCATGACCGTGTGGGCCAGAAATTGACAGCGCTGGGTATCAATATCAACATTATTCGATCCAAGCTGCCCGATAGTGGGCCACAGAAACTGTATGACCGTCTGGCCGAGTCGCAGGTTCTGGTGGAACAAATAACTCGGTTAATCCGGAGCGTTATGAGTGATCTGCGTCCTCCGATGTTGGACGATTTAGGATTGGTAGAAACGTTGCATTGGTATGGAGACCAGATTTCTTCTCGTACAGGGCTCGCTGTCTTAGTGGAGAGTGACCAGAACAAACTTGACCTCCCAATCCATTTCGAGAATGCCTTATTTCGCATCGCACAAGAGTCGTTATCCAATGTGGTCAAGCATGCACAGGCTGCCGAGGTGAAGATATCGGTGGAGATGATCGACGATTGCGTACGCTTGATCGTCGCCGATGATGGAGTGGGATATTGTCCCGATCACCTGGCAGAACCTGCTGAGGATCGTGGTTGGGGGCTGCTCATCATGGCTGAGCGAGCAGAGGCTGTTGGCGGTCGTTGTTGGATTGAACCTCGGTCTTCAGCAAGGGGAACTTGTATCATCGCAGAGGTCCCGTTATGAGTATTACAGTCATATTAGCCGATGATCACGCGGTCGTACGGGATGGCCTCCGCTATCTGTTAGGGGTCCAGCCTGATATCAAGGTGGTTGGCGATGCTGCTGATGGACGCATAGCCGTGGAATTGGTGGCTCAATTGAAGCCGGATATCGCCATCGTCGATATCACAATGCCAGAGTTGAACGGAATTGATGCGACGATTCAAATGCGCCAGGTGTGCCCAACCACCGAAGTAATCATCCTGTCGATGCATGCAAACAAGAGACACATCGCGCGAGCCCTTCAGGCTGGTGCACACGGGTACTTGATCAAAGAGTCGGCCGGCACAGAGGTGGTGGAAGCCGTCCGAGTTGTTTATGCTGGTCATCGCTATTTGAGTCAAACGATCTCGGACGTTGTCATTGACGAATATGTATCCCAGTGGCGCAAAATGGAACACGGGGATTCGCTGGAGTCGCTTAGCGCTCGCGAGCGAGAGGTTTTGCAGCTTGTCGTCGAAGGCAAAACAAGCGCAGAAATCGCGGGAATTCTTACTTTGTCGCCCAAAACAGTGGAGAGCTATCGAAGTCGTCTGATGCACAAGCTGGACATTCACGATATACTGGCTCTGGTTAAATTTGCCATACATGAAGGCATGACACCACTGGAGTAAACAAGTTCCACTACCTATCCCAACACTAGTTTGCTGCCTCAGTGTATGTGGCTACATTAAGATAAGAGGTTATCCAGGCGTAGCGAAACGGAGAGTGGAGATGGCTGGGAAAACGATCGTAATTCTGGGTGGCGGCGTTGGAGGAATCGCTACCGCAAACGCACTGCGAAATCAGCTGGGAGTGGAGCATCGCGTCGTTTTGGTGGACAAGAGAGCCGAATATGTCTTCACGCCGTCTTTGCTATGGGTGATGGTGGGCTGGCGGCGGCCGGAGCAGATCACTAAGGGTTTACATAGACTGGTACGGCCGGGAGTTGAGGTGGTAATCGCCGAAGGCCAGGAGATTGACCTGGATGGCCAAAAGCTCACAATCAATTCCGGCAAACTAGACTATGATTATCTGGTGGTCGCCGCAGGTGCAAACCTGGCTCCAGATGATGTGCCCGGCTTCAGTGAGACCGCCTACACGCCCTATGACCTCGAAGGAGCCACTCGACTCTGGTCGGCATTGCAGAATTTCAAGGGTGGCCGGATCGTCGTTTTAGTCTCGGCGATGCCTTATAAATGCCCGGCCGCGCCTTACGAGACTGCCCTCTTGCTCGAAGATTATCTGCAGCGGCAAGGAATTCGTGACCGGTGCAGCGTGGAGGTTTTCACGCTCGAGACTCTACCTATGGGTGTTGCTGGTCCGGCGATGGGGCAGGCGGTCGTCAGTATGATGGACGCCAAAGGCATTGAATTCAATCCCAAGCTGGACCTGACCCGAATTGACGCGGCCAGTAAGGAGATCATATTTTCAAATCGGGATCCGGCGCCCTTTGACCTCCTGGCCGGCGTTCCCCCGCACCGGGCCCCCCGGGTTGTGAGGGAATCAGCTCTGGCTAACAAGGCCGGCTGGGTGGCAGTTGACAAACAAACGCTGCAGACCTCCTACGAGAATGTCTATGCCATTGGCGATGTAACTGCCGTCAAGCTGGCCAACGGAATGGCCTTGCCCAAAGCTGGAATCTTCGCCGAGGGTCAGGCGCTCACTGTCGCCCGGCGCATCGTCGAGGAGATCCGCGGGGTAGAAATGAAAGCTGAATTCGATGGCCTGGGCTTCTGCTGGATTGAGACGGGCGGTGGGTCGGCCGGCTTTGCCAGCGGTGAGTTCTACGCGGAGCCAGACCCTGTGGTACCCTTGCCACGCTCAGGCCGAATGTGGCACTGGGGCAAGATCCTCTTTGAGAAGTATTGGTTAGGCGAGGGATTTACCCGCCAGGTCTCAGGGTTTGGATTGACCGCGGCAGCCAAAATTTTGGGCATCCCAGTGTCAGTATAGCGCAGCAGAGTACGTCATTAGCCTATCCGACTGGACGGTCCGATGAGTCAAGAGGATACTCGTCGCACTGTGATGAGGTTGGTGCCGTGTCTGGTGAAACGATGACCGCCGTTTATGTGGTCATGGGCGTTTCTGGCTCTGGCAAGAGCACTATAGGTCGCGCCCTGGCAGCACATCTAGGCTGCCGGTTCTATGACGGCGACGAATTCCATTCGCCAGAGAATATCGCCAAGATGGTCAGCGGCCTGCCCCTGACAGATGCCGACCGTTGGCCTTGGCTAGACCGCTTAGCCCAATTAGCCGGTGACCAAATGCGCAAAGGGGAACCAGCCGTTCTAGCCTGCTCGGCCTTAAAGAGGAGCTACCGCGACCGGCTCCGGCAGGGCAATCAGGGCCTGGTTTTCATCTATTTGCGCGGTTCATTCGACGTCATTTGGGACCGGATCCAAGATCGAGAAGACCATTATATGAAAGCAGATCTGCTCCGCAGCCAATTTGATGCCTTAGAGCAGCCAGATGAACAAGAGGCAGTGTTGGTAGATATCATTGACGACGCGGACAAGATCATTTCCAAGTTGATTGTGTCCCTGGATATGGATTCCACCTAAACTGTCTAAAACGGTCATCACATTGTTAGCTAATTAACCCCGATTAATGAACAGCACACCAGGCGAAGAAATGAGAAATATTCAAGAATATGCTGAAGAGGCCGTGAGGTTCGTCTTTGACGACGAGGATTTAACTGGGATCGTTACCTTCCCCGTATCCGCAGGACCTCACCCGGGTATCGTTCTGCTGCACGGTTCTGACAGATCGGGGGTGGACGAGCCTTACCTTGTGGAGCATGCGGAGAACCTGGTCCAATTCGGGTACGCCGTGCTGCGGTATGATGGGCCAGGGTGGGGAGGACGATCCTCAAAACAAAAGGGTTTTGAGACCCTGGAATACCGCAAAGAGGAAGCCATCGCAGCAGTCAAATACCTGCACTCCCGGCCTGATATTAGACCCAAAGCTGTTGGTCTCTGGGGTTTTAGCCAGGGTGGATGGATCTGCCAGATGGCCGCCTCTGCCTGAGAAGACGTGGCTTTCATCATCCCCGTCTCAGGGCCTGGAGTCACCCCGGGCGAGCAGGAAGTTTACCGGGTCGAGGCAGAGACAAGGGCTGCGGGTTTTGACGAGGAAGCGGTGGCCAAAGCAGTTCTCATGAGAAGGTTGATGTTGGACACGGTGCTCAAGGAGCCAAAATATGAAGCTCTCAACCGTTCCGAAGCTCACCGTCTGGGTGACGAGCCTTGGATTGGCGCAGTTGAACTCATATTTAGTGAAGAACCTATTGGCCCTGGCGATCAGCTAGAAGAAGTCATAGAAGTAATCCAGGCTGTCAAAGGAGAATTGTGGACTCAGTTCTTATATTTAGAGCAAATTCTGGCTATGTTTGAGGCCTTATCACCTGACGTATGGGAGGGGGCGAAGGAGCAGATGAGGGCGGTCATGGTTCTCGACCCGGCCGATTTCCTGACCAAAGTCCATTGTCCAGTACTGGCGGTATTTGGCTCGGATGACACGTCCCTACCCGTGGACCGGAGCGTCGCCCTTTACAAACAATATCTCAACCAAGCAGGGAATGAAGCTGTAACGATCGAGGTTTTTCCCAACGCCGACCATACTATTCACGTCGGTGACGAATATGTGCAGGGTTATTTTGACCTGCTCCGGACCTGGTTGAGCAAACTCCCAAAATAAAGCAACCACAGCGAAATAAATTCGGACCTACGATTAGTAAAAGAGCTCTCTGCCGGCTCACCGCCTAAATCAGGATGAAGCCAACGCTGGATTCGAGCGGTTAATCCATGCAGCTCAGATTATTCACCACCGACCATAAAGTCGATGGAGCGGATGGCAAAACTGAGTTCCCGCGGATCCGTTCCGCCATGGTCGGCCGGTCTGAAATTGCCGGCCTCGAGCTCCAGCGACAAATCATGGGTCCCGGCCGGTAAGGCGATGGGGATGCTGACCAGCTCATCAGGGTAAATCGTAATCGTGGTCGACCAGCCATCGTCCAAGGCGACGGTCAGACGGCCCCCAGGCCCGCCATCGGGCTGGTAAAATATGGCCGGCACCAGCGTAAAGTAGGCGTTGATTGGTTGGTCTACAGTCAATCGCAAAGTCGCCGGCGAACCTGCCCAACGCCATGATTCCTCCCGTCCGTACCAATTGTCAGCCAGGGCGACAACCAGCGGCTGGGATTCGAGCTGCTCCACAGGCGGTACGGCGTAAACCACCAGCAGGTCATCCTCATACACCGGATCCTGGCCCTCAAAATACCGGGCGATGAAGGCCTTTGCCTGTTCCTCGCCCCAAGAACCTGGTTCAAAGCCTTGACCGCCATCCTGGGCTTTGTGCCAGACGACATACCGGAAATCGTTGGACGCCAGATCGTACAGCGTATTGTCAGCGCAGGAGACCGGAACTCCGGTGATGGTGACCTCATTTGCCGGCGCGATCTCCGGGATCAGGCAGGGGAAAATGGGGTGATCTTTGTAGGGCCGGGAGATGTACCCGTTGGCGATCCCCTTTCCGTGGGTCATCTGAAACATCTGGTAGCGAGCCGAGTAGTCCAGAACCGATTGTTGGGGATGGTCTTTCAACGGCAGGTCGAAGATCCCGTACATTTCATCGTCGCCGGCTATCTGCTCATAGAAGGGCGATATTTCCAGCATCTGACCTTGAGGCCAGCTTTGGGGCCAGACTTCCAACAAGAGTACAACCATGAATAAGGCGGTCAGGGGCCATTCTGCCTTTGGGAACCGGTGGCCGAGCCAGTCGAGACCAAAAGCGGCGCCCATGGCCAAACCGATAGAGCCAACCATCATGAACCGGCCAGGGGTGCGCAGGAATTCCAGGCCGGGCAGGGCGGTCAAAAGAGCATAGGGTAAGATGATCTCCAACCCGTATTCGGTGAATTGGCGTCGCCCAAATAGCTGCAGCGATGGGCCAAGGGCCAGCAGGGCCATGATCAGGAAAAACAGCAGCCAGGGCAGAGCCCGCTTCTGGCGGCTGAATAGCGCCACCAGGGCCAGGAACAAACCGGTGCCGGTCACATAAATCCATGTCTCGACGCTGTTCGTTACCAGGTTGAACTTCCAAATTACCTGCAAAGCAGCCTCTCCCAGGAGGCGGGAATTGGGTGCGGGAATCAGAAGCTCGATGAAATCAGGCTGGTAGTTAATTGTGGCCTGGTTCATATCGACAAAATAGGCCGGATCCCGGCTGATGGATGCCATGGCAAACAGCAGCGGACCGGCAAGGATCAGGCTGGAAATACCCAGCAAAGCCAGTCGCCGCCCGAGCAAGCCCCATTCATGCCTGTTTGCCTGGAAAAAGAAGACGATGCCGAAAAAAGCGACCAGCATCAATGCAAAAATGAACACCAGCCCATGGTGCAGCAAAGTTAGCAAGAGGATGATGGCCACGACGACTGACCACCAGCGACTTCTTGTTGGGGTCATCGCCCGGTGCAAGGCCCAGACGATCAAGGGCAGCAGACCCAGGAAGGCCAGATCAAGACGGCCGAAAACCGTGGCCAGGTGGATGGGAAACACCAGGAAGAGCAGGCCGGCGAACAGGGCGCTCGTTATGCGGGCCCCCATCTCCCTGGAAAGAAGATACATCATGTACCCGGTTAGCGCCTGGCCCATCAGCATCAAGCCGTTAAAGGCGGCTGCGGGTCCCCAGGGCCAGAAGGGGAGGGCCAGGATGCCGTTCAAGGGGCCGGTGCTCTGGGCAAAAGTCGAGATCCCGGCTGGATAATACAGCTGGGGCGCGGTGTATAGCGACTGGTGTCCCAGGAACCATTCCTTGATGTGCCACAGAAACCACATATAGTGGCGAACATCGTCGTTATCGCCTGCGGTTAAGGTGGCGAAATCCCGGACCACCGGCCAGGTAATGACCAGGGTCAGGATCAGATAGAAGAGGAATGGCAGGGCATAGTTGATGCCAAGCCACCGCCAATCACGTTGTTTCAACCAGCCTGAAATCGTCATGGCTAGTCCAACATTCGGCCGCTATTCCGAAGATTGGGCAAACGAAAAGATAGCCACCAGTGGATCGTGATCCGATACATGGCGGGCAGAGCTATCTTCCAGGTTCATGATCGGGAAATCCGCGTCGATATGCAGCGCGTCTACAAGCATCAGCCGTGAGAAGAGTCCTTCTGAAACCAGGATGTGGTCCAGGGACTGGGTCGCTCCCTGGAAAACATAGGTGTAAGGCCATTCGTCTTCCGACTCAAAGAAATCATAGACATGCCGGAGGTCTGCGTCTTCCAGCGCATCCAGGGGCGGTGTGTGGATGAACGAATTGAGATCTCCCATGACGATGATATGCTCGTCGGGATCATTCTGGCGAATCCGCTCGACCAGGGTCGCGTTCCAGGCAGCCTGGCCTGTACGACGTGGTTCTGTGGCCTCTTCGCCGCTGGCCAACGAGCTGAGATGGTTGTTTAACACATACACCGTCTCATCTCCCTGGTTTAGATGGACCGTGGTGGTGATGACCAGGGTATGCCGGGAGGTTAGCCCATCGGGTGCCGGATAGTTTTCAAACCCCTCGACGGTAGCCCGGTCGCTTCGAACGATATATCCCACATCAATAAACCGGGGATCGTCGGCATCAATAAGGATCGGGACATAGTCAAAGATGGCGATCTGTTCCTGTTCCACCAGGTCTTCCAGGACGCCGATGTTCTCAACCTCCTGAAGGCCGATGATGGTCGGCGCACCCATTGCCACGATGGCCTCGGCGATCTTGCTAAGTTTTAGACGGTACTCGTCGACGGTTGCCATGGGCGGGTCTGAAGGATGTGGAGGGAGGAGGTCGAACAGATTCTCCACATTGAAGGTCGCCACGCTGAATTCATCGGCCTTAGTTGCCGGCATGTTGGGTATGGGCCGCTCCTGGGTGACGATCTCCGCCGTAGAGATGGGCTGGATCTTATGCTGGCCAAAGGTATAGGCAAGCGGTCCAGTAATACCGGTGATCATATCCCCGCGAGCGACAGGAGTATAAGTCAGAGTGGATTGGTTTTCATGGGTTGCCTCAGATCCATCGTCAACAAAGATGAAATGTCCCATGTCCTCTGTCCGGCGGACCGAATCTTCGCCCCAGTTCTCACGTAAAAGAACGTACTCGCCATATCGCGTCGTTGGGCCGATGACCACGGCTGGCTCGTCGACGGTGACCAACATACCTTCCAACGTTTCCTTATACTCTAAGGCTTCTTCCAGATTCTTTGGAGGGTCGTAGCCGACGGGAACCGGCAGCTCGTTTCCGCTCTCGATTATCGCGATATCTTGCGAAGCCAGGACGTGGAGCGTCGTCTGGGAAGAGATTTCCCGTACCAGGCCGTTGATCCGCACCAGGTCGCCAGAAGCGACCGGGATTTCGAACTCCTCGACGAGCACGAACAACCCAGACGATGTCTCTGGTTCCTCGTCGGTCTCGATCTCCTGAATCCAGAAACCGCCCAAGTCAGGAAATACGCCGGTCACCACACCGACGGTCGATGCTTCGCTGCGTGCATAGGGCGATCTTTCGCCGCTTCCCTGGATTGCCCAGATTGGTACGCCACTGCCGATGAACGTGAGATACGGGTCGCTTCTCACCCCCCCTGGTAATTGTCCGGTAGCGGCGACTATCGCCGGTTCGGCGGAAATAGTGTCACCCTCTTCTCCATCTATTGTTGCGGTATAACGCACCTGGACGCTGCCCCCGTTTCCTTCAAGGGTGTCGATGATCCAAATCAGATCCTGGTCTAGGGAAAAGCCACCATCAAGAATCTCTCCCACGGTCAGGCCCTTCTCCGGCGGAAAGAGGATGACGTGCAGATCATTCAGGGCATCGGGCCTGTGGTTGTAAGCCGTGACCGTATAGGTGAGGATCTCGCCAGGTAGGACGCTGTTGCCCGCGCTCATCTCCAACAGAAGAACTGGAGGGAAAATCTGGACCAGGTCACTCTGCAGGCGGGGTTTTATCTGCCGGGCGCCACTGTAAAATTCGCTGATGCCGGTTATCCTGTACTGCAGACCCGCGTCCATGAGTTCGGCCGTGACGCCTGTGTCCTTCTCTATCAAGACCAGGGTCGATTCTCCTTGATCGTCAGTGAGTTCGATCTGGAAGTCATAGGCGAGTTCCTCGATTTGGGTTGCCGTACCTTCGACGACGTTCAGCATGCCCAAGACCGCGTCATTCCGCTCGTTGTCGGCGATGGTGATAGCTGACGGAATTGGTTCAGCCGCTCCCGGCTCCAAGATCTCCACATCGGCTGGAACCTCAATTGGTATCAACTCGAGGGAATCTCTATATGGTTCGATCCTACCTGTCACCCGAACCCGATCGCCGATTTCGACGTTGACACTGCCCAAACCGCTAGGTACAAAGACCTGGATGCCGCCTGTTTCATCCTCCATATAAAACTTTGTGCTGGTGCTTCCGGCGAAGAAGCCACCGGTAAACATCGTCGCCAATCCCTCGACAGTTACTACATTACCGACCAGCTCCCGGGCGTTGGCGACTGGGATCGAGCCGCCTGCGACCGAGATGACCTGCAGGGGACCATAAGCCGGCAGCAGGCCCTCGGCGTCGACATAGTAGCCGCTCACAAGAGAGTCATAATAGGTAAAGGGGCTTTGAAGAAGGATATTCGCGCTCAATGACTCGCCGTCAGCCAAATCACCTACCACCCACTCCACGCGCGATCCAACCTCCCTGGCGCCATTTGGTAAATCGAGGACGTTGTAACCGCCGGGCACAGGGATCGTGACCGATACATCGGCAGCATTTTCCCCGCTGTGGTTCTCAACATGTACGAGATAGAGGAACTCTTCCCCGGGTTCAACGGTATTTGGCGCTTCAAGATACACGGTCAACTGTTTCTCAAGACCTGGCGTAGGAGTACTGCCGCTGTTCTGGGGATCAGGCAGCTCTCTGGCGGTGAAGTCGACTGCGTTATCGCCGCTATCGACGCCGCCGCCTTCTGCTCCACCGGGCAATCGCTCCAGGCTCGCACCATCATTTGGCGCGTCTGCCGGCGATCCGGCAAAGAATCCATCCGCAGCGTCTCCCCAGCCAACCTGGTCGACCGGGTTTCCGCCGCCATCCCGCAGCGCTAGACCTCCCTTACGTTCGAAAAGCGAGGTGTCAAAGCTGCCGTCTGGAATAATCCCGAAATCCTTATCACTCCTCATGAGGAGAAAATGACCAAAAGGTGGGATAGTAGATGATTCACCCCACGAATAGACCTCTATTTCCTCCTGGCCTGTCCCGAGGGAATACCACAAAGACCACCCCTCCAAATCGACCACACTGCTGCCGGCATTGTATATCTCAATAAACTCCTGGTTGTTATTACCGGGAACCCCTGGTAAAACCTCGCTGAGGAAGACGCCTTCGTTTTGAATCTCGTAGATCACTTCCGAGCTATCAGGATCGCCTTCTGAGGGTACGCTCGTTGCCGTTTCTGTGTTTTCGGGCTGATCGACCGCTTCCGGCGTTGGATCGTCCTCGTCACAGGCAGCAAGCAAAAGCAGAAGTGATAAGAGAGCGGTCAGCAGGGTTTTTCTATACATGGTCATCTCTCCAAAGCTCGTGATAGTAGCAAGCATTATCCCTGACTTCGACTACCTCGCCCACATCCGTTAATAGCAAATCCATGCAAAGCATTGACGATAATTCGTACCATCTGTTAAGCTACCTAAGGGACGGCGCAAAATCAAAAAACAGATATCATTTGAGAGGTTTTACGAAGCCATCTCCTTGGAGAAGGTGTCTATATGGAACGCATGAACGCAATATCTCCAAAACCAGAGACCGGGGAACCGGAATCTGGTCTGCGAGGTAACGTGCCTCGCCAGAAGCCAAGACCATCGGCTTCCAGGTCTGGAGATTCCCTGGGTTCCTCTCTTGAAGCCCTCAGCGTTCTGTTGGATGAAACGTTGGAACGGGCCAGACCGAAGGACTTCTCGCCCCCCAAACGTCCATTTAACCGCAACGAACCGGCTGCTGGCTCTATAGTGATAAGCGGGACCGGTTTCGGCATCCCGGGTTCGGAAATAAGTGGACCGGCGGAGGATGAGGATCTTGATCCAATTGCCGGCCTCATCCTGGCAGCGGTGATGAGCGCCTTGAAGGATGGGGGGATCCCGCTTATTGAGCGAAGTGATATCCGGGAAGTAGACGAGCAGCGCCCAGTTGACTGGGTCCTTCCAGAGCCCTTGCGAAATGAGACCGGTGTGATCATCGCCCCCGCTTATCCCGATCGTGATGATCTTCTCAGAGTCCAAGACAAGTACGATGCATTTAAGCGGATCTTTGACCAATTAAAGGCTCTTGATCAGGCGGAGAAATCATCGCAGGGCGAAAGGACAGAACAGATTAGACGGGTCGTCGAGCTGCTTAGGGAATTGGCCGCCGATCCAGACGATGGCCAAGATCCCCGATTGGTTTTAGAGATGCTGGCCCACGATCACAACCAAATAGCCAGCCATATTGGAGCCCAGGGACCGGTAACCCAGCTAAGCTCTGGTGGAGCCAGCGCTTCTGAGGCTATTTCTTTAGCCGAAGACTGGGTCCGGACCGGTCGTTGTCGTAGGGTCATCTTGGTCTGTATCACAGAATTTTTAGGGGAAAAGCTGCTCCAGTGGCTGGGTTATGAAAAGGGAGCCGCCCCAGAGCCGGTATCCAGTGACCACGGGTCCGCAGAATCAAGGGTGAAGCATGACCATGGGAAAGTGGGCGCTTATGCGCTGCTTCTCGAAAGCGAGGATGCGCTGCGTGAGCGAGGGATGCGCGGGATCGCCGAACTGCTCGGCAGCGAGACCCTTCCCCATATCATCAGCTCCAATCAAGACCTTATCGATCACGCTTCTGACGGCATGGAAAGACTGCTCGATGGAACGGAGCGCAGGTTTGCCCTTTATCGGGCCGAAATCGCTCCCCACATGGTTTTTCTAACCGGTGACGCCAGGAACAGTCACGTCGATCCTGACGACGCCATTCCTGGCGACGAGAACAGTCATGACCAGGAGTATGCCATCGGAATTGCCGCCCTTAAGTCTGTATTTGGAGCGTCTGCCGATAGGGTCGTCGTGACAACTGCCACGTCCGTCACCGGGCGGGGTAACGGATCAGGTCTCGAGGCGGCTATCGCGGTTAAAATCCTGGAAAGTGGCGTCGTGCCGCCGGCGCCTGATGGTTGGCTAGAGATCCCGGCCCTCGATCGCTTCATTCTTGGCAATGGAAAAAACCGTCCACCGCGCTACCTCCTTTATCTGGCCGGATTATCCCAATCTCGGGTCGCCTTAACCCTTCTCCGATCCATACCGGGGGATATTGAGCGTATCAGCGATGTATCGATCTATCACCAGTGGGTGGTAGGCATCAGTGGTTACGGTCAGGTATTTGTCGAAGCCAGGCACAACATGCTGTGCCTTGTCGGACAGAAGATACCGGGTCGCTCGCCAAGACCTAACGCCTGGCGGACTGGCGTTGGCCCCACACTCCTTGCCCTGGAAGCACCTTGGGAACCCCCCCAGGTGCCGCCTAAAAGAATTGAGGGCCGCCTGACCAAACAGAAAGACTTACTTCAGGAGACCGAGCCGATCGGGCCTTCGGTGACCGAGGATATTGACCATGACCTGCTCGCCGCTCTGATGCTCATTGGGGACGATTTCGATGCCTTGGATGTTCAAATCCTGATGATCGCCTCTGAGCATATTGGAATTGCCCTTGAAGACCTCGATATTGACCAAGACCTGAAGAGCGAGATGGGACTTGGGATGAAGGAGCACGCCGAGCTCCTTATCGACATTTGCCAGGTATTTGACGTGTCGGGCTACGTAAACTTCAATACCGGTCATTATCCAACTCTGGCTCATATAATCACCCTCGTCCGCGAGCGACGGCCTGACCTCCTCATGTCGACGGCAAAGGAAGCCAAGGGGGAGAAAACCGGCGGCCCAGTCATCTCAGGAATAGAGGTACCGCCAGGGGGCGACCTGGTCACCGCCGTTGCCTTGAAAATCACGTCTGACATGACCGGGTATACGGTCGACATGTTGGACCGCAGCAAGGAAATGGATCTCGATGAGGATCTAGGCATCGACGCTGCCGAAAAACTAGAGATCTTTCGTGCTCTTTGCCAGCCGCTCTCGCTGGATGTCCCAGAATCCGAACAGCTTGGAGATTTTCCAACTCTGTCCCACATTATCGGCTTCGTCCGGTCCAGGATCGGCGACGAGGAGCTGCGTTTACTAACGGAAGATCAAGCTGGCCCCGATCTCCATGAAGAGGCTATGGGCCTGGAAATGGTCGCGGTAAGCACGGATATTGATGTGCAGCCAATCGAATTCGCCATTAGCGACACTATTATGCTCATTGCCTCTGAGCTAACACGCATTCCAAGCCATCAAATAGACATCGCCGCCGATATGGTCGAAGACCTGGGCCTCGACCAACGAACCCAGGCCGAGCTTGTATCGGTTGTTTTCGAATCCTTTGGTATTCCCCATCCAAAGGAGCATCGCCCAGCTGACTATCCCACCCTAGGCTCCCTTATCCTCTTTGTTCGAAGTAGTCGTCCGGACTTGCTGGACCCCGCGCTGATTCCGGACCGAGAGATAGAGAAAATCCCAAGGGTAGAGGACGCGGCGGTGGAGTCCGTGGGCGATGATCAGGCGCTAATTGTCGAATCGGAGATTATGCCCAGCGGGCCTATCACCTTTGCTCGTTATATCCCTAATCCATCCCAATTGCCGCCCCTGATTGAATGTTATTCGACCGGGATCAAACTCGAAGGTAAACGTGTCGTGGTCATGTCTGACCGTGGTGGGGTGGGCGATGAGCTATCAACTTACTTACAGGAACTTGGAGCAGCAGTGCTTCCCCTCATTGTTACAGTACGCGGGGATGAGTTAGAGCTGCGAATCCGGTCCTGGCTAGATAAGGGTCCAATTGACGGCGTCTACTGGCTGGCGGCCCTCGACGTGGAACCGGCGCTGCCTTATATGGGCATCAATGCCTGGCGAGAGCTAAACCGGCAGAGGGTGAAAAACCTTCACCGGACGATGCGAACCTTGTACGATTCTATCAACCATCCCGGATCATTTCTGATTGCCGCCACGCGGATGGGTGGAATGCATGGCCTAGGTTACTCAGATGTCACAGCCCCTTTAGGCGGTTCTGTTGCTGGATTCACCAAGGCCTATAGAGATGAACATTTCTACGACCAGCCCTCTGGCAGCCGAGTTCCTCTCGGCCAAGACCAGTCCTCTGGTCAAGACCCCCCCCTGGTAAAGGTAATCGATTTTGAGGTCGATCGCCAGCCGGACCAGGTGGCCCAGTCATTAATAGCTGAAACTCTTGCCGATCTCGAGGCCGTCGAAGTTGGCTACATGGGAACCGAACGCCATGGTGTCACATTGGTCGATATCTCCTCCGCAAATCACGAGCCTGGATCGGTATTAAATGAGGAAACGGTCTACCTGGTTACGGGGGCTGCTCGGCGGCTGACCACCGAGATCATTATCGACCTAGCGGCAAAAGGGGGGACTTTCTACCTCCTTGATCTGGTCGCTGCTCCAGATCCGGACGATCCCAAGCTGGCTCTCTTCCGGACGGACAAGAGAGCACTGCGGGAGCAGCTTATCGAGGAAATCATCGCGGCCGTTCCAAAACCAACTGTAAGAATGGTGGATAAGATTGTGAAGGCCATAGAGCGGGAAGAAGCGCTGCTTCGGGTCATCGAGTCCGTGGAGCAACGCGGCGGAACGGTCCACTATAGCAGCTTGGACTTGTTGGATGAATCAGCCGTAATGGGACTCATCAATGAAATTAACGAGAGCCACGGCAGGATCGACGTATTGATCCACGCAGCGGGCCTAGAGATTAGCCGGCCGCTGCCAGAAAAGGATCCCCTCCAATTTGACATGGTTTATGATCTTAAAGCCGACGGGTTCTATAATCTACTCAGAGCTATGGATCAGATCTCCCTCCATACAGCCGTCGTCTTTGCCTCCATGGAGACCTTCAACGGCAATCACGGTCAGAGTGATTCAAGTGCCGCCAATGAACTGCTGAGGAAGATGACCGGCAGTTTAACCTGGCAGAGACCGGGTACAAGGGGAATCGCCATCAGCTTGGTGGCCCAGGGGATGGCTGGCGTCACACCCGGCAGGCCAGGGCGCCCATCGATTTCCCCAGGATCCTCCGGTCTCACCTTCGTCCGCGAGGAACTGACTGCGAGCAACTATCACGGCGAAGTAATTTACCAGTTAACCAGAAATTAAAGCCCGGCCCGCCAATGCGATGCACCTCCACGGTGCGTTGCATTTGGCTTCAAAGAAAGCCCATATCCTCATCAGCGTCCGTTCAAGCAGAGTCTCGCCAAAGACAGCCCGCAGATAACGCAGATCTAAGATAGTGATTCACGCTGATTTTTTGATCCGCGAATGCGCGCAGCGCAAGATCAGCGTTCTATCATCACCTCTCCTAAGAAGCGAATCTCGCTTGTAGAGTGACCCTCCCTGGGCAATGTACCAGGCTGCGCTTTGGCTAACGGGGAAATCAGCCAGAATTAAACTCACCCATCTCTTTCGCATAGTCAACACAGACCACCTCATACCCAAGCAAGCAATAAAAGAACTCGGCCGTTTCTACCGCCGCCCTGTTCCCTTTGTTAACTGGTAAGGAAGCTTCATTTATGGATACTAGTAAGCAATCGTTATTTGTCCGTGGCATCCCATCCTCCATACTAGAACCACCTTCAGGAGACTGCATGTTAACGATAGAGAAGGTCGACACCAGCAACAAATCCCAGGTTCGCCGCTTCATCGATCTCCCTTTCAGGCTCTATAAAGATCATCCCCAATGGGTGCCTCCGATCCGGATGGATATGTTCGACGTCATGAACCGGGACAAACACCCTTTCTACGAACACTCGACGGCCGATTTCTTTATAGCTGTCAGAGACGGGCGCGACGTGGGCCGTGTCACAGGTCTGGTGAACAAGAACTACAACGACTATCACGGCACCAACCATGGCCAATTCTATTTTTTCGATTGTGAGGACGATTCTAAGGCTGCTGCTGCTCTGTTCAACCGACTCTTTGACTGGCTGAGGGACCAGGGTCTGGATTCAGTGATTGGCCCGAAGGGTTTCAGCGTCTTCGACGGGTACGGCATGCTCGAGATGGGGTATGAGCACCGCCAGATGATGAACATGATGAACTATAACTACCCTTATTACCTACGCCTGGCTGAAGAGAGTGGTTTCGAAAAAGAAGTAGATTTTGTGTCCGAGTATGGGCTGGTAAAAGACTTCGTAATGCCAGAGCGTGTTCACAAAATCGCGGAGAGAGTGAAAAGGCGTCAGAATCTGCAAATTCTGCGATTCAAGAACAAGCGGGAGCTGAAGAAGTGGGCCCCGAAAATCGGCTACACCTACAACCATACCTTCGTTCAGAACTGGGAATACGTTCCCCTGACCGACCGCGAGCTGAAGTTCGTCATCGACAACATCATGCTGGTGGCCAATCCGAAATTAATCAAGGTGATCGTTCACGAAGAGGATGTCGTTGGCTTTCTATTTGGATTCGCAGATATTTCCGCAGCCATGCAGCGATCAAAAGGAAAACTATTTCCCTTCGGTATCGTCGATCTCCTGATAGAAATGAGGCGCACTAACTGGATCGCCGGCAACGGGATGGGCATGCTGCCCGAATTCCAGGGTAGGGGAGGGAACGCGCTGATGTATTCTGAGATGGAGAAGACGGTCAACAGCATGCAGTTCACGCACTGCGAGCTGACCCAAGTGGCGGAGACGGCCGTTCAGATGCGAAGCGATCTCGAAACCCTGGGTGGGATTCCCTACAAGAATCACCGAGTATTTAGACGGGGTCTATAGTCAATTACAGGGGTGACCGGGCGTCGCGGTCAGCAGGTGGCCGGGCGTCGCGGTCAGCAGGCTCTACCTGAAGATCGACAGAATGATCTTCGATGTCCCGAGAAAAGTACCGAGGATACTTCCCAGACCACACAGGATCATCAGCAGCAAGATCCGTAAGATCCGGTTCTTTCGCCATCTTCGCCACTGGGTTAACTCGGCTGGGAATGTCTGGAAATCCTTCACCAGGGGTGGGCGGACTATCAGCTGCACGACAGCCGCTATGGTGCCGGGACCAGCGGGGATGAAGGGCGAAAATGGTGCGACTACGATGGCCGTAAGTACCGCAAGAATATGACCGCCCGCGATGATGGCTCCAATGCCGGTGAAAAAGCTGTTTACAAATACCCAGAATAGGAGATTCTCGCGCACAAGGGCTTTGCCCTGAGTGTAGCTCAAATAGATCAAGGCGATGACCACCAGAATTGGTACAGCGAAGGTGGCTACCCTCTTTGGTAAGGAGGATCTCGGCACGCTCTCCAGGCCTTCAATCTCCGGGGGCTCACCAACCTTTAGGAGTTCGCCTATCCTGGAAAGCCGGCCGGCGCCGACGACAGCCAAGATCGTATCGCCCTCGCAGGAAACTATCTTCGCTGCCGTAATTTGATCTCGCTCCTCGACCAGGGGGACTAACAAAGAAGGCTCCAGCTGTGTTACTTCCTGAACGAAAGCCGTCAAGAGGTCGCTGCTCCCTGCTATCTGGAGATCCTCTTCCTCGGCTTTTTTGTATCGAAACAGGCGCAAGACGGCAGACAGGACTAATTTGACCTTGGTCACAATCTTTATCGATCGCCAGGCCCGGCCAAAAGTGACGCTGAAATCTCGTTCACTGTAGCAAACGGGTATGTCCTTCTTCTCCGCTGTTTGGGCGACATTATATAGCTCCGTCCCAGGCATTCCTCCCCGCAATTCACCGTATTTCCTGGAATAAGCGGCCAATAGCAGATTGAGAATTAGGGCGGTGAAGAGTTTTTCGCGAATAACATCGGCGATGGTCAGATTCTCCCAGAGTGTTTCATCTGAAAGAGCCTTGGCCCGGGATGGATCGAGATCGACGCACACGACGTCCGGGTTTTCATTCTCTATCAAATCTGCAATAAAGCCCGGTGAATCTCCAGTGATATGCTCAGCGCCGGCTACCAGGAACCTGCGCCCATCCGCCTCAATTTCGATTACCCGGTCATGCGACTCCTCTCCTGACGACATCTCGTCCTAGGATTCCCTTTCGGGGCCGCTGTACGGATCGACGATCCGGTTAAACATAAAGCGGTAGGGGAACTCCGGTTTAAATCGCTTCGCCGGAAGCAGGCGCAGCCGGCCTTTTCCTGAGGCGGCGGTATCACGGAAATCGCCAACCGCGTCCCTTGGATTAATCAGGCTGTCAGGTGTATCCAGCTCCATGTGTTCCTGCCAGAGAGCCATCCTCAAATCCTTCGCCAGTTTGTTTTCCTCGTCAACTACCGCTAACTGAAGTTCGGTGATATAGGCGATGCTTCGCTGGCAAATATTGGCGCTGCCAACCAGGGTGTATTCGTCATCCACCAGCATAAGCTTGGAATGAATCGTTGGATCATTGCCACCGATACGGAGGGTGCAAATGACGAACTGGCCGTGATCCGGACTGGCCTCTGCGATTCCTTGCAGATATTCGGCCGCTCGCCGTCGCTGCTGGATCTCGTAGTGTTTCCAAATGGCGCTGTTTCGCCCGGGTACCAGGGCCACCACATCCACACCTCGTTTCAGAGCTTCGCCCAGCTGGTAAACGATATCGGTATCTCTCTTCACCCCGGTTGAAGTCTCTATATAGGGTGGGTCGTGAAAGGTAAATAGATATTGGTCCTCGATGTAGATATATTGTTGGGCCTGCTTAATGGCCTGCAGATAAGCGGCCCAAATGGTGTATTCGCCTTGATCGGACCAGGAATAACGTTTCCCCTTCTTGATCAATGGATAGGTTCTCAATACCTGGACAGAGTGGGGACCTACCTTCGGCAGGGGCGAGTCACCAAAATAGTCTGGCAGCGGATATTGGATTGGCGGTGACGTTCCTTCGGCGCTCGACGGATCATTCCACCTTTCTCTAAAGGTCCCGACGATATCTGCTACAGCCGGCCCTTTTACCTTCAGACCAAGATCGTGGGTAGGCCCCCCTTTCTTGGGAAGATTGGGGTTCTCCGGCGTGTGTTCAGGCGAATCCCAGCGGGAGAAAAAGAAATCGGCAGAGCTGACCAGGGCCGTCCAGTGGCCGTCCGGCCCACGACTCGCGTTAAATTTTTGGTGATGGCCGCCAGTGAGACCGGGGAATCGCTTGTCGGTAGCCCCTTGGCTCCCTCTCTCTATAAGCTTCTTAGCAAAGCTCTCTGAATTCGAGGCCATGTTCCCCTGTCCACTGCCCAAGAAATGGACATTGACTCCGGCTTCAGCCGCCTCAATCATCGTGGTCATGGCATCCTTTGCCGGCCCATTCTCGCCCAGCAATTTGACCGGGTCTATTCCCATGGCGGCCACGAAAATCAAGCAATCCTCCGGCTTGTCGCTATTTACCATCTCCACCACCCGATAGTGGAAATCGCCCATGACAGCCAGGCCGTCGATCAATGGCTCAACCAGATTGCCATCAGTAGAGGGTTGGATATTGGTTGCCCGGTGCCTTGTTTGAGGTGGGAAAGCCTCTTCTTGGTTAATGTCAACAAACCACTTATCTTTGAGTTCTTGAAGAGTTGTCATTGTTTGGTGCTAAGCCTCCATAATCAAGTTGAAGCAAAATGCTGTGATCGGCGATTGAACACTCACCGAAATCATACAGTCGCCCCCACCTTTCTCAAAGAACGATATAAATGGCTTCCGGTATTGGAAGTACATTCTTGCCCATGTCGAATACGATGTTCCAGAGGTACGCCAGTACGATGCACCTCCTGAAGCACTGCACTTTGTTCCAATTCTTTCCCTGTTTCATCCCTACCACGATGCCAACCCACAATCCAAAACATCAGACTATGAAGCCTTGGAAATACGTCGCAGCCAGTCAATAGCGCCATTTTCCGCTGCCCAGAGATGGCCATTGTAAGCAACGTACACAATCGCCTCAGACTCATCACCATGGCCAATCGTATCCGGTAACTTGATGGGCAATCGTTTGGATTGGAGAAGAAATGCCAGCACATGGGAGTTAGATCTGAGCGCCTCCTGCAAGTGCTTTCTGGCGGTAGGGCTAGAGCCCTCATTGCGAAATGTGAACAATGCTTGAGAGTAGGACCAGCTTGCTGAGGCTTCGTCACTGTACATCTGAAGGAGCTCATCCACCGCGCTGTCTGGACCCTCTTCCAATAGATACGTCAATAAGATATAGCGAATCCCCTGGTTATCCCCCGGATTCAGTTTTAACATATCTTGAAGATGGCCAATGGCTTGCTCGCGCTTGCCCAATTCCCACAAGCATCCGGCAAGCCCACTCCGGGCACGCATATACGGCCGCGTCTCCAACACAAGCCAAAAATGACCGGCATATTTCTCAAACGCATCGGGTCCTAGGGCTCTTTCTCCTGCCTTTACTCCGGCTTCGAAGAATACCCTGGCTTCGTGCACGCTGCCGGCTGATTCTTCAGCCAGCAGCACCCAGGCATCGGCGCAATCCTCAGAGATATCGAGGGCCGCCCTCGCTAGTTCGAGACGTTCGTCACCCATGGATTCCCACGCTTCATATATAAGATCCTGGGCTGTGTTCAGAGGTGTACTTGAAGCAGTAGAAGGGAACGGCATGGAAGAAGCCATCAGATCATTCATGAAGGCCTTGGCTTCGTCAATTGTCTCAAACTCTTGTTCGCTCAGTAAGCGCTGCAAATCGGCCGTCATCTTTTCCATTAACCGTGGATCGAAGATGGCTGGCTCTTCCTGCGAAGCCTTTTTCTTCGGTCGTCTTTTTTGCGGTTTCTTATTACTCATGGGCTTCTCCTCTATCAACTACGCTGAACCATACCGGTGCCTTTGCTAACCATATCTGTAGATCCACTTCTTATCTGTCCCATAAATTCGGCGCCGGTCTTCAATCCAACCCAATCGGAATCTCATCGCCGATGCTTATTTCTTCCAACGACACCAGGCAGCTAAACGCACGCACCGAAACCCCAGCCTCGGCCGCCCGGTGCAGCGTTTCAGCAAACGCCGGATCCGTTTTTCTGTTTGCCGAGAAACGAAGGGCATCAGGATGCTGCACGACAAACACCACTGCCGCCTGCTCCCCATTTTCAACGACATCTATCAGCTCTTCCAGATGTTTGCGACCCCTCTCCGTCGGCGCGTCGGGGAACCGGGCTTCGCCATCCTGGACCAACGTGACCGACTTCGTCTCCACCCAACAGACGCCATTCTGTCCCGAAAGGCGAAAATCCAGGCGGCTGTTGCCCCTGGTAACCTCGGGCCGGACCGTCTGGTAGTCGAAGCCCGACAGCTTCTTCTCAGCCACTGCCTCGGCAAACAAGAGATTTGGCAGCCGGGCATCTACTGACACCAATACCGGTCCATACTCCACAAGTTTCAGATCATGGCTCGTCTTCCGGTTGGCTGCCTGCGCGGGCGTCAGCCAGACGGTCCTGCCAGGAGTAAACAACTCGCCCAAACGGCCGGAGTTTGGCACATGAGCCCAGGTCTCTAGGCCATCAACCGAGACAGTGGCCCTGAACCGATTGTCCCTCCTGCGGAATACCCCTCTGATCAATCCCGTAAATTGCATGTTACCGGCCAAACCCTCTTATGACCTGGTTCAGCTCTTGTAGCCAATCTGCCGTAGAAAGCTTTTTCGCCAGGCAATGTCCTCTTCGCCTTCCAGCCCGCTGGATTTCGATCCATCAATCACACCCATCACCCCCCGGCCTTGTTCGGTCTCGGCCACGATCACTTCGGTCGGATTCGCCGTGGCGCAGTAGATGCGACAGACCTCAGCCACGCCCTTGACGGTCTGCAGGATGTTGATCGGGAAAAAGCCATCGCCCAGGAATATGATGAAACTGTGACCCGCGCCAATCGCAAGGGCATTCTGGCGAGCTAGGTCGATCATCGCATCGTCTGTTCCCGACCAGCGGACCAGGCATTTCCCGGATGCTTCGCAGAATGCCAGGCCGAATTTTATTCCCGGCACGGCCGTAACCAGCGCTTCATGAATATCTTCTACGGTCTTAATAAAATGAGACTGCCCAAAAATGAAGTTCGTATTTTCCGGTTTTTCGATTCGAATTGTTTTAATATCCATTTCTCCACCTCCTAACACGTCGAACTAAATGCTTGCAAATTCGCCCATTTGTGCAAATGTCAAAAACGATTTCTCTCGCAAAGCATTTTTACTTACACTGAATTTTCCAAGAATCGCTGGTAGAGAGCCACTGAGAATCGAAGATTCTCAACCGCCAATGTGTAGTGTCGCTACTCATTGGCGAAGTGCCCAACCTCGGCCCTATCCAATACCTCCATCATGTCCGCGGTCCGCAGAATGACCGTCGTTCCCCGAACTCCAGATCCGATCGAGACCTCCTCCTGTTCCAGCACGCTCTGATCAACCAGGACACGCATTGAAGTGGGTATACCAAAGGGGGAGACGGCCCCAAGTTCGTACCCAGTTACTTGAAGTACCTCCTCTCGCTTGGCCGTCGACAGTCGCGATTGGCCTAGATAAGCTCGCAAGGCTCGCCAGGAGATTTGGCTCGGCCCCGCCATCAGGACCATGGCGTACTCGCCTTTCGCCAACCGGAAAAGGATGCTGCGCACCACTTGTTCAGGCTCCTGGCCCCGTTCGGCCGCCGCCTGCTCCAGGGTGTTGACCGGACCCGGATGCTGGAAAACCGTGTGCGGTACACCGAAATCGGTGAGATAGTGGGAGACAGGGGGGATGGAATTCTCCATACTTGCTTCATTATCCTGCACGATTCGTTTCCTCCAAAAAAGAGCGGCTGCTTAATCTTCAATAAAATGCGATTCAATCAAAAATCATTCTGGATCATTTGACTTTGACATTATATGTGATTGCTTTCCGATCGCATTTGTAAAAATTCGACTTGAATTTCAGCATAAGTAAAACGAATTTTCCCTGGTAGGCAAAATAAATTGCGTGCAATTTGATAACAATATTAAACAAATATTGGCGGAATTACGCAGCCTGTTTCAAATTCATTGTTTCAGACAATCCGCTTGACTTGTCAACATGACAGCATCTATTACCATCATTGCCTATCTCAGATATGAGCTGTCGAATGCAGAATCAACCCTCCGATAAATTGACAGCTGCTGGGGCGACCCCCGTGTCCGACTTTTCCTGGCGAACCAAGAGCGACGAAGTCGACATGACGAGTATTCTCGTCAAACGAGTATTCTCGTCAAACGTGCTCCGCTTGTCAGTTCGCCCAAGCTCAGTATTCTGAGCAGCTCTGTCCTCTGAGTAGACGTGCTGCCTACGCCAGTCCTCTCGTCAAGGCATGGAAAATGGGCGACGGTAGGGGAGAGGCGACCAAGAAAACGATCCTGGGGACGAAATATTATCCCTAATCTGGGAGCCTCGCCCAATAATGAATTAGACCTGCGCCGGGATTACGGGCAAGGCAACCAGCGGATAGTCTGCATGATAACAGAACCCGTTTCCCTGGTTGCCACGCCCCTACGAATGCCTCTTTAGCGAGCCATCCAGCCCATTTCCAACCTGCTGTAAGGGCGACCCCCTGTGGTCGCCCTATCCATGCAAGGCAATGATGCCTTGGCAAAGCCCTCGGTTAGCTTGAGCAACGGCTCACTTGAGGTTTTCGTCCATAGGAACAGTGTAGGCAGGCACAAGGCCAGCACCAACAGTAGTATAAAGCTTGAGAGATCAACTAGCAGAGAGTCCTATTCTCCACAGACCAGGACGCCTGGCTACCCTGAGCGCTCGGTAGGTTGCAGGATTAGTCACAAAGTAAACCCCAGTGGTGTTTATGTATTGGGATCAAGTCCCAAGCTGATTGTCATTATCGTGTCGATTCAATCGGGGTATTATTACCGTGCAATTCTAGTTCTGCGACTTATTTCATTTCTCGTACTGATGGAATACGACGCGTAAATCAAAATAAATTGTAAAGAAAGTTATGGCCGAACCAATTATTATCGTCGACGATGTCCATAAATCCTATTTGATGGGTAAGGAAGCTGTCCCCGCTTTGCGCGGCGTTTCTCTCGTAATCCAACGAGGCGAATTCGTATGTCTGATGGGACCGAGCGGGTCTGGTAAGACAACCTTATTAAACATCATTGGCGGACTAGACGAAGCCGGTAGAGGCCATGTCATTGTCGAGGGTGAAAACCTTGTGTCCATGTCCGAAAACGAATTGGCCACCCTCCGGCTGCATAGGATGGGCTTCATTTTCCAGAGCTACAATCTCTTGGGAAATTTCACGGCCCAGGAAAATGTGGAAGCGCCAATGATATTGGCCAAGGTAGGACGAAAAACCCGTCGCGAGCGAGCAACATTGTTGATGGAAAAAGTTGGCCTCGGCGACAGAGCCCATCACTATCCAAGCGAGCTTTCAGGTGGGCAGCAGCAAAGGGTCGCCATCGCCAGGGCTTTAGCCAACGATCCAAGCATCCTGATTGCCGACGAAATGACCGGTGATCTTGACTCAGAAACCGGTTTCGCCATCATGGAACTCGCCACCGATTTGAATAAAGATGGAATGACCATCGTCTTTGTGACCCATGATCCACGCATGGCAGAATACGCAAAACGAGTGGTCGAGATCCGAGATGGCAAGATTCTAGAAGAGTGAAGGACCCAGACATAGCCGCTCACATTGCGCTTATCGACCTGCACTAAATCATGGTTCTTAAATACGTCCTGAAGAACTTCAGCCGCCGCAAGGTGCGAACGATTCTAATGATCATCGCCCTGATGGTCAGCACGGGTCTTATCGTCACGATGAGCTCCACGGTGGCGACTATACGGCAATCCAGCGTGGATTTGATTGCCAGCGCTGCTGGACGGTACGATCTTTCGGTCTCAAAACGGGATACCAGCAGTGATCCATTCATATCCTTCGACGAAGTTTCTCCCCTAATTTTAGCGGCAGACGATCAAATCACCGCCATTTACCCTCGTATCGAATCCTCCGTCGAATTGGATGCCAACGATAATCTCGGCAGCATTTCACTGATCGCCCTGGACCCGGGTAGTGATGACATTGGTTTCATTGACGTGATCGATGGCCAATATGAATTGGGGAACAAGCAAGCAGCCCTACTAGAAGATACAGCCCACAACTACAATCTCGAGGTCGGCGACAGCATCGATATTTCGTATAGTTTCCCGTTACCCCGGGAAGTAGGAAAGTCAAATGCCAGCGGAGCCAGCGAAAAACGCACCAGCGAAAGATTCACCATTAGCGCCATCGTGCGTCAAGATGGCGTCACCAGCGGGGGAGCACGAGAAGGGCTGATCGTTCACCTCGCCGATGCCCAAGAGTGGTTGGATTTACCTGGGCGGGTAGGTTCGATTATAGCGACCGTCGAACCTAGTCTCTACGAGACCAATAATGCCGAAACAGCCGCCTTGCGGATTAGAGATGTCGTCCAGGCTGTCCAGGCCCAATTGGGCGATGAATATAATTACTCCCTTGAAAAAGCCATGGCAATTAGCGGCGCGGCCGAGGCTTTTCTGGCCATTCAAGCCCTGATCAACACCTACGGGCTTGTCGCATTGGCCGTCGTCGGATTGCTGGTCTACACACTGGTAATGACCAATGTCCATGAACAACGGCGGGATATGGCCATCCTTCGTATTTTGGGAGCCCAACGCAATCTCCTGTTCACTCTTGTCGTCGCCGAGGTTTTGGTCATCGGCGCGATTGGCGTCATCTTGGGGATCGCTCTGGGGCAGATGATCACCCAGTTCATCGTCGTTCCACTCATCCAACAGCAAATGGCCGCCGAAGGGATAGTTTCTCCACTGACTCCTCAGCTAACCTTGTCAACCATTCTCCCGGTGGTCATTTCATCTTTCCTGGTCTTGATTATCAGCAGCATACGGCCTGCTCAAGAAGCATCCCGCACCAAAGTGGCCCACGCTATCAATCCCGGCGTTGCCGACAATATCCAGCTTGAAGACTTGGACAGACTACGGGAACGGCGTCCGGATTTCAAGCTGTTTTTGGGTGGCCTGGCCCTGATGTTCATCTTTGCCCTGATCGCCGGATTTGCCATCGTCGAAACTTTCGGTGGACCGGCAATGCAGGTAGTTTTCATCTTGTTAGCATTGGGTCTGCTCGTTTTGGGCCTGGGGCTGATGTTCTTCATCCTCACCATTCCCATGGAAAAGCTCGTTCTGTTTCTCATGGGATTAGTAGCGCCCCGTCTAACTTACTTTGCCCGGCGGAACGTTGGGCGTGGCCAAATGCGGAACACCTTGATTTCATTACTCGTCTTGTTCAGCGGTGTTTTGCCCAGCTTTCTGGCTACCCAGATGGCCTTGGAGAATGCCAATTTTGAGGCCTCTGCCCGCCAGGATATGGGCGCGCCAGCCTCTATTCAGGTGGGTGGATATTGGGAATCGCCTGAAAACGCCAATCAATATCGCCTTAAGCCCGGCTTTCGCACGAATGAATTGGCGGCCGTGTCAGGAATAGACCAATCGGCTGGATTGACCTATGGATACCAAACGACCGTGTCGGACCGGGTCGGTTTTCTTTCTGCCCCGGTGAATGTTATCGGCGTAGATGGTCGTCTTAATGACGTGGTGTACGCTGACCTGGTGGAGATTGTTGCCGGCGGGCGAGCTGCTTTGGATGCTCTGCCGGATGATCCCGAGGCTATCATCATCAGTGAAGGATTGTCCCAACACCTGTCTGTTTCAGTCGGCGACACGCTCAAGGTGAAAGGCGAAGGGACCGATCATATCTTCAACGCTAAAATTATCGCCATCGCACGCAAGCTGCCCAGCCTGGGTGGATTCGGCCGCGGGCGCACCTCCGCTCAAAGCAACAGCGATGCTCTCATCTCAATCGATGGCTTCCGTCAACTGATCACCAAGCTCGACCAACCCCTCCCGGCACACGATGCCCCCATACTAGATCGAGTAATGATGACCCTTGTTCCAGGCGCTGTAGCTCGGGACGTGGCAGACGAGATGGGAAAAAACTTCGGCAAAGATTATCGTCTCTGGATCCGCCTTCTTGATGTGGTACTCGAGCAGAACCAGCGAAATCAAGCTATGCTGCAGATTTTTCTATTGGTTCTGACGATGATCTCCTTTACGACGGCCGTGTTCGGGGTTTTTGCCGTCATCTACGTCAATGTTTACGCGCGTCGCATTGAGATTGGCATGATGAAAGCCTTGGGTATGAAACGACGCGAATTGACCTGGATGCTAAACCTGGAGTCCATCACCATGACCTTGGGTGCGGCGCTGGCTGGCATCATTGCCGGCGCCACGATGAGCTATATCATTTTTTTCGGGGAACGATTTCTCTCCCAGCGCCCCAGTTCCTTCGCCCTGGACACAACCGTGATTCCTTTCATTGTCCTGATGGTTGTGCTGGCCAGCGTCCTTGGATCCACCTTGTCGGCCAGGCGAATCGTCAAGAAGAAAGCGGTCGAGATATTGAGAATGTAAGCAACTGGATAGGCCTGTTATGAATATGAAACAAATCGTATTTCTCTTTGTTTTACTTCTCCTTTTGAGTGGCTGCGATCGAGAACGCCCCCCGGACGGTGGCCGAGGTGATGGCGAAGCGTCGACCACATCGGCCGCTGAGCCAACAGATTCAACACCAAAAGCGACACGGCCTCCCAGCATCGGAACGACGGTGCTGGCCGATGGTCAGCTTGTTGCCGTGAAACCTGTTCTACCCCTGGGTTTTGCCGTGAGTGGTCGTTTGACGGACGTCCTGGTTCAGCCAGGGGACGCCGTTGAAGAGGGTGCCATACTGGCCACAATAGATGTATCAGCCCTATCTGAAGCTATAACCGGGGCAGAATTGCAGGTAGCCCAGGCCGAAAACACCCTGGCTCAAGCCCAGCTATCGCTGGAGAATCTAGAAAATTGGGAAGCAGATGAGATGGTCGTGGCCCTGGCTCAAGCAAATCTAGTCGTTGCCGAAGCCAACTATGAAAACGCCCTCACCCAGGACTCGGCCGCCGGCAGCAGCCTGACCTCGGCCCGAGTAGCCATCGATCAAGCCCAGCGTGGTTTAGCTGACGTCCAGGAAGCATACGATACAGCTTGGGATCCAGCTCGCGATTGGGAACTGGGTGACCCCTGGCGAAAACAAGCGCTTGAATACGAGCGGGACGGCACCACAAGGGCTGTACAGAGCGCCCAAGAAGGTCTTCAAGTCGCCTACGCCAACTATAACTTGGCCTCAGCCGGCTTGAATGACAATAACGCCCTGGGCGCCGAAGCCAACATTACCAGTGCTCAGCAAGCGCTGCATCAGGCCCAAACAGGCCCTAAAGAGTCGGATATCGCCGCCGCCAGGCTGCAGGTCGAACAAGCCAATCTTTCCCTGGAGCTGGCGGAATTCAACTTGGAGCAGGCCCGCAATGCCTTGGAAGATGCCGTGTTGGTAGCTCCATGGGGGGGCACGATTCTTTCGGTGGAGACAGCGCCAGGAGCAATCGTGGGTGGGGGATCACCCATTATGACCTTGCTGGACGCCGAGAATCTCCAATTTCATACCACCAATTTAAGCGAGCGCGATCTGGCGGATATTGAGCCGGGCCAGGCGGTGAAGATCACATTAAAGACCTATTCAGGCCAGGAATTTAGTGGAACGGTACTCCGCATTGTGCCCCAGTCCAGCGGCGGGATCGGCGATGCGGCCACCTTTGTGGTCGTCATCGACCTGGATCCAGCCGATCTGCTGCTGCTGCCAGGCATGACCGGTCGGGCCGAAATCCAGCGGGAATCCACCTCGTGACTGTCACCTCCTAGGTGACCGTCACGTCCTTCATCATTCGGCCAACCCTTCTTCTTTCACCGCACCCACCGCCATTCCCACCCTCTATTTTGTCATTCCCTATTACTTTATGCTTAGAAAGACCGAGGAGGTAGACTGATGAGGATGAGAGAATCACCCATCTGTCCACCTCCATCGGCAAACGCTTGGGAATTAAGGACCATGTCATTCCAGCACCATGAGTGCCGTTC
>DASRZI010000106.1:0-3732 GCA_035686605.1 Candidatus Zixiibacteriota bacterium | reverse complement strand
TCGTTGAACTGGCGTGCGTCAGGATCAGGGTTGATCGAGAACTGGTGCGATCGGATGTCACCAGTGAAGGTTTCTAGGTTGCCAACCGCTGACTTGCCCATTGGAGGCATGTGACAATCGGTGCAATCAACGCCCAGATGTCGCCTATTGTTCTGGAAAACCTGCTGCCAGTGGCATGTGTCGCACTCCTGGCGAATGCCCTGATTTGGATTAATTTCTTCATCCGCGAAAACAGCGCTGGCGTGGGGATCGTGGCAAGTGATGCAGGAGGTGGCAAAATGTTTGGTGTTAAACAGCTCTTCATACTGTTCATGGTGATTCACAAATCCGCCGCTGGCGTCAATCAACGCTGGATTACCTCGAATATGGCATTGACCGCAAAGCTGCGAAGTTCGATCGATGGTCATGTTTACACCCTGGGGATCGGCCGCATGCAGGCTGCCGGGACCGTGACACTCCTCACATTGGATACCAGGAAACGCCCACGAACCGATAATACCTTCCAGACCATCCTGGTGCCCTACAGGTGAAAAACCGGTCGTATGGCAGGACCCGCAATCATACGGCTTTTCCTCTCCAGCGTGATAGGCGACCCATTCATCGTCAGTCCCCAGATCATCATTGGCATAGTTATATTGGGTGGTGCTATCTTCGTTGCCAGTAACGATATAGCCATTTTCATCGATGAACCGTGCTTTCCATCCATACCCCCCGATTACATAGCTGATTTCATCCCAGGTGTAGCCCTCAGGCGGTTCTGAGACACCACCTGTAATATCGTCGTAGGGGAATGAAGGGGCTTCGCCATTTTCTACCTTCGTCAATTTGTACGGATGCCCGGAGAGAACGAACTTGTCATATTCCACCGCATGGCACGAACCGCATTGCTCGGATCCGACGAAAGTCTGGCTCGACGAAGCTTCTTCTCCAGCTGGTCCCTGGGGTCCGGCTGGTCCCGCGGGCCCGGCAGGTCCGACGGGTCCTTCTGGACCACCAGATGACGAACATCCAATGAGCAAAATAGAGAGAACAGCGACAATCAATATCAAGTAGAAACCACGTTTGCCCATTCCGCAAATCCTCCCGGCGAGTTAAAGAAAACCTGACCAATAAAAAAGCAACGATTTGAATGGTATATAAGCACAATTAATCGATTGCGCAAGCACCTGCCTATGGGCGAGAAGGTCAATGTCCAGAACGTCACGTCGACCAGACGAATATCCCTATAACGGCGGGCAGAGTTCTAACCCTATGATAGAGCTGCCGCGGTCGATCATCCGCGACGTTTAACAGATATCGACCGTCCTCTGGGACGCGTCGGCTCAGAGGACGTGGCTGGGATGCAAGCAAAACCCGGAGTCGCCGCCAGGTTTTTTAGGTGTACTTCTATTCAGCTGTTGGGATTACTTTGGGAGGAGTAGAGACAGGGGGATTAAAATCGGTGGTTCCGGCCAGATCATTTTCAACCTGGCCGGAACTATGCGCATCATCAGATCTTCGGTTCGACTTGCCCACTCCCGCGAGAAAGCAGGTAGTTCATTCCGTATCCGAACACAAGAGTCAGAACCAAAGGAATTGCTAATCGGAAAGCAAATAGGGCGATTATTGTAAGTGTAGCTTCAAAGGTATTCATTTGTGCCTCCTTGCCATCGCCATGATGGCTGTGGACGCCAGGTTTGTTGCTTTAAGCCGGTATGCCATCACTCTAACACCGACCTCCTGCTGCCGTCTATTGGGAATAGGGGGCATTTTGCCATGGGGTAATCCCCCCACATTCATGGGGTGAATCTGACGCGATACTGGCAAAACAACCACTGTTCCTGGGACAGATACCCCAGAGAAAGATCCGGCTTCTACCGGATTTACTGGCCCATGTTCCTCAACTACACTGATATCAACGCAAAAACTGTACCTGCGTTTGTAGCCTTCGATGGAAGCTATCGATGGAAAAAAGGTCCAATTACTCGATATGCAAAGAGGAAATAATACGCCAGTTGCGCCGGTAATCGTGGATTTGGACCGAAGACGTGGAGGCTAAGAGTATGCTAAAAAAACTATTAAGAAGGTTGGTTTTCGGAATTGGCTTTGCCGTGTTGTTCAGCCTGGTCGCGGTGGCGGTTAGTGAAGCAGGACCGCCCAGTCAATCAGGTCCAGTCCGGACGGATTGTGATCAATGTCACGGCAGCGTCGTCCAAAACTGGGAGGTGAGCTCCCATGGGATGGCCCTGGAAAATCCTGCTTTCCAGGAAAGCTGGCTCGAAAAGGGACAGCCCTCGGAGTGTCTAAGCTGCCATACAACCAACTATGACCCGGAAAGCGGGACCTGGGCGGCCGACGGGGTTGCCTGTGCGTCCTGCCATGACGGTCAGACCGGACCGCATCCCGAGACGGCCATGCCCACTGACTCTTCTTCTCGCATGTGCGGCACCTGCCATATAGATACACATGCCGAATGGCAGGTAAGCGCCCATGGCGAAGGGGAGCTGGCCTGCGTCCGCTGTCACAACCCCCATACGACCGAGCTCAGAGCGAGTAACATGGAGGAATTATGCTCGAATTGTCACAGCGAGGAGAGCTATTTCTTTGGTTCAACCGCCCACGCTCAGCAAGAGCTAAGCTGTACGGATTGCCATCTGAAGGTGTCTGAATCTCCATTAGGAGAAGGCCATGGCCAACGAGAGCACTCGTTTGGTGTTGACCTGGAGACCTGCAATCAGTGTCACAGTGATGAAATGCACCTGGTTAGCATGGAAGAAGAATCAAATGCACCAGCTGTCACCATTATCAATAACCCAATTGCCGGCGGCGAAAGTTGTGAGGACCCCGAACTAGCGATGTCCTCCGAACCTGATTCTGCTCCGGCAAGCCCACTTAACTATCTATTGGTCGCCGCGGTTGGCCTTACCTTCGGTGTGGCCGTTTCCCCGGTAGCTGAGAGCTGGTACGGGCGATTTATAAATCGAGATTGATTAAGGATAGACGATGAGTACAAAAACTCTTGAACGTCGCGACTTCCTAAAGATTGGCGCGGCTGGACTGGCAGTCCTGGCCACAGGTCCTACCCTGGCCGCGAAAGCATTGCGCGAAGCCAGCTCAAGCGCCAGCGACTCTAATGAAGAAAGCGCACATAGCTGGGCGATGGTGATTGATCAGGCAAAGTGTGTTGGCTGCGGACATTGCATCCAGGCATGCAGAGCCTATAACGACGTTTCACCTGATATGGAATGGACCCGGCTTGTTGAAGGTGAGAAGCTGGGCGGCCAGCAAACATTCATTCCTATTCCTTGTATGCACTGCGAAGACGCCCCCTGCGTTCACGTTTGCCTGGTCGGAGCGACCACAAGCCGTCCAGATGGAATCGTGATGATGGACTATGATAAATGCATCGGCTGTCGATACTGTGAGGTTGCCTGCCCATATGGAGTCAGGTCCTTCAACTGGGAAAAATTTGACGGCGACAACCCGGCGGTACCAACCTGGGGACAACCAGAAGTCAAAAGACGCCCGCGGGGTGTAGTCGAGAAATGCTCCTTCTGCTACCAGCGGATTGATAGAGGTCTAGAACTGGGATTAAAACCCGGTGTAGACCAAGCAGCAACGCCTGCCTGTGTTGTGGCTTGCCCAATGAAGGCCCGGACTTTCGGCGATTTGAACGATCCCGAATCCGAGGTTAGCAAGCAAATAGCGGGCCATGCCTCGTATCGCCTGCGGGAAGGATTAGGGACAGGACCC
>DASRZI010000105.1:0-4090 GCA_035686605.1 Candidatus Zixiibacteriota bacterium | reverse complement strand
CCCCTCGTTAAGCCGATGCCGGGCAACCCTACCCAAAGCGCCATAACGTGCTTTTTTGTCGAATCGGCAAAAGCAAGTTTTGCCGATATCTCTAAGTCGGGGGCTGAACTGGTAGCCAAGCAGCCAGAAAAGGCCAAAAATAGTATCCACTAGTTTTCGGCCAGAAAAGTGACATAGACTTTTCCGTTTTGTGAGAGCAGGCAATCTCCTAATAATGTGTGTCGTTTTGAAATGCACACATTCAATAAAGGAGATAACATGCCTGCTCAATTCTTGTCCCCCGAACAGATTGCTCAATATGGTCGTTATGCTGGAGAACCTTCCTCCAGGCAACTGGCTAGGTATTTTCACTTAGATGATGCCGATCTGGAAGTGATGGCCACGTGGCGTGAAGACCATACGCGCTTAGGATTTGCTGTACAGGTATGTACAGTTCGCTTCTTGGGTAACTTTCTCAGTGACTGGACAGAAACGCCGCTGGTTGTTCGCAACCACTTGGCCCAGCAGTTACAGGTGGAAGATTTGGCATCCTGGCAAGGAATATACATTGGAAGCCGAACCCAAAAACGCCATCGTCACGTCATACGAGACCACTATGGCTATGAGGAATTCCATCACAGCCGGAAGGTGTTTGCACTTCTACGCCGTTTGTATGCCCGCGCATGGTTAGCCGAAGAAAAGCCCCTGGTCCTTTTCGATTTCGCAACAACCTGGCTGGTTCAGCAAAAAGTGTTGCTGCCAGGAGCGACTGTGCTGGAACGATTAGTAGCACGTGTTATCAACCGAACCAATGAGCGGTTATGGCGGTTACTGGCTCAATTACCGGATGAGCTACAGGCCAGAAACCTACTGAATCTACTGAAAATTGAGGAAGGGACCCGTATCTCCAAACTAGAATGGCTACGCCGCGAAGAAAGAAAGGCAACTTCACGCACAATCGTTTCAGCCATACGCCGCTTACAGACGATTCGCTCGCTAGGTGTCAGCCATATCGATTTATCAGCGTTGCCGATTGGGCGCATTAACGCCACGGCTCGTTATAGCATGCTGGCCTGGTCCCAGACCATTGAGAATCTTGACGAGAGGCGATGGTTAGCTACGTTGTTGGCTCTGACTAAAGAGCTTGAAGCTTTGGTGCAGGATGAAGTCTTGGATCTATTTGTCAAGATTATCACCAAGGACTTCAATGATGCCGAGAAAGAGGGGCTCCAGGCGCGATTGAACGTGATAAGACAATATGATGTAGCAGCATTACATCTACGCAAAGCGTGCCTCTTTTTGTTTGACGAAAATCTTCCAGATAATCAACTGCGCCGGGCCATTTTTTCCCAAATTCCTCGTGAACAACTGTTGGAGGCGACTGACCTTGTAGGCCAAGAATCAGCCTTCCACGCTCCTCATTATTATAACCATCTCGGCAACCACTACCGCTCCGTTAGGCTATTTCTATTGCGGTTCTTGGAAAGCATCGACTTTGCCGGCACTCCGGCAGGTCGTTCCGTGCTCAATGCCTGGCAATTTCTTTATCGGCTGGACTATGAGCGACCGATACCCGACCTGCAGGATGCACCCCAGGATGTGGTTGATTCCGCGGCCTGGCGAACAGTGATCTATTTGCAGGAGAAACTAATTGACCGCCGGTACTATACGTTTTGCGTCCTTCATCAGTTGATCGAAGCCCTGCAGCGTCGAGATGTTTTTGTTTCTCCCAGTCGCAAATGGCAAGACCAACGGTTGCAGCTGCTACATGGCGACGCCTGGCGCACGATAAGACCCCAAGTCTGCCTGGCATTAGGACGTACCACGAATGGTGATGAAGAGATGAACAAGCTGGCCAAGCAACTTGATCGCCAGTACCGGCGGGTAGCAAAACGAATTGAAGAAAACAAAGGGGTAACGATTAAAAAGGATGGAAAGTATGACCGTATTCAAGTGCGTCGGCAAAAGAAACTGCGCCGAGGAGAACGACTGAATAAACTTCGAAAGGCTGTCTACAGCCTACTCCCTCAGGTCGACTTGCCGGAACTTCTGCTGGAAATAAATGCTCTGGCCCGGTTTGCCGACGAATTCGCTCACATCAGTGAAGATCGTTCCTGGGTTGAAGACCTGCCTCTATCTATCTGCGCTACCCTTATGGCGGAAGCGTGTAACATTGGCATAGACGCCGTTGCGAAGCCCGATATCTCTGCCCTGGAACAGGATCGCCTTCTCTGGGTCCAACAAAACTACATCCGTGATGAGACGCTCACCAGAGCTAACGCCCGCTTGGTATCTGCTCAGGCTGAACTGCCTTTGGCGCAACTTTGGGGCGGTGGTGATGTTGCCTCAGCCGACGGTCTGCGCTTTCGTGTGGCTGTCGATATGCTGGCTGCTGAGTATAACTGGAAATATTTCGGTGAAGGCAAAGGGATCACTTTATTTACCTTTATGAGTGATCAGTTCACCGAGTTCTACGGCATTGTCATCCCTGGTGCGGTACGTGAGGCGCTTTACATTCTGGATGGGCTCTTGGAGCAGCAAACGATATTGCAGCCAGTAGAAATCATGAGCGATACGGCAGGATATACAGACATTGTTTTTGGCCTCTTCTTTTTGCTGGGGTATCAATTCAGTCCACGTTTGCGTGATATCGGCAAGACCAGGTTCTGGCGTGTCAATCGCAAAGCACGATATGGTGCACTGAATAATGTTGCCAGGCATAAGATCAACACCAATCGTATTGTCGAGAATTGGGATGATCTCCTACGTGTGGCCGGATCGCTAAAGTTAGGAAAGATAAGTGCTTCGGATCTAATGAGCACTCTGCAGGCCAGTAAAAACTCCTCTGCCCTGGCGAAAGCCATTGCTGAAGTAGGAAGAATTGCTAAGACAATGTACTTGCTCAACTACATTGATGATGCCGATTACCGGCGCCGTATTCTGATTCAATTATTACGAGGCGAACGTCGTCACCGCCTTGCTCGTACAGTATTCCATGGCAATAAGGGCGAGGCACGCAAAAAGTATCAGGAGGGGTTGGAAGACCAATTAGGTGCACTAGGGTTGGTGGTCAATATGATTGTTCTCTGGAATACCATGTACATGAACAAGGCCATCGATCACTTAAAGGCTGCCGGCATGGAGATACGTGATGAAGATATCAAGCGATTGGACCCTTTGGGTTTTGCGCATATCCGGTTTCTGGGTCGTTATGACTTCACGCTGAAGGTCAGGACAGAGCCCGGCGGGCTGAGACCACTGCGACAGAAAAGGACATCATAGGGTCGTTAATGGGGGAGCCTATGTCACTTTTCTGTCCGAAAACTAGTGGATACTATTCTTCCAAACGAGTACTAAAGCACACCGGCAAGGCGCATCCTTGATGAGGATAGTAACTGAGGCCAGTGACCAACCAAAATATCTGCCGAGGGTTTAGCCTACTGCTTCGTCTTGGCGATATGTGGCAGGGCGCCAAGACGCCCTTGATTCCAGATCTTTGAGTTGCTACAGTTTTGTAGATCCCTGAAAACATGCCAACCAAAATCCGGATAACATCTGACGCGGTCCTTGATAGCCTGGTGGCCGTTGTTTGGGGTTTGCCCTGGCTCGAGATCCTCGCAGAGGTATGGAAAGCGGGTCTCAAGCTGTGGAACGGCATGGCCCACGAAGGGATGTACGAGGTTCTGGAACATACGGTGACTTTGGAGCTGCAGGACAAGAACGGCAAACGAGCCTTGGTTCGCAAACGCCAGAAGGTGCGCTATCTTCAGAACAATATCATCGCATATCAGGATCAGGCCTGGGGGGATGGCGAAATCTTACTTGATTACCGTTGTACGCCGGGCACGGTTGTTGATCTGTACCGGCCTGGACAGAAGACCCTTCTTCTCATTTCACTTCGGGAAACCAAACACCGTGGGGATGTGGACGAGTTCAACATTCAATGGCGGACCCGCAATGGGTTCTTGCGGGAGACCGAGCTGTGGGAGACTGTGGTAAGCCATAAGACCAAGGAGCTGAAGATTCAGGTGATCTTCCCACTGAGCAGGCCGCCCCGTCGCGTTTGGATTATTGAGAACCTTTGCCGGCGAAAACGGCGCCTGGGAGAGGG
>DASRZI010000104.1:0-4207 GCA_035686605.1 Candidatus Zixiibacteriota bacterium | reverse complement strand
GCGAGAAGCAATAGAGGAAATTGGCCTCATCGACGACGACTACTTTGTTTACTCTGACGAAACTGATTGGCAATATCGACTGTGGAAGGCTGGATGGAAAGTGTATTACTTGCCCGAGGTGTCGACGATCCACTTTGGTGGCGGCAGTTTCGAGCCTGGCAGCATCCGTTTTACGCTCGTCTATCGCGGCCGAATGCTGTTTGCCCGTAAACATTACAGCGGGCTTTACGGAGTGATTCAGCGGTTTATGTTTGCCGTGGCGGCTGTGTTGAGAGAGATAGTGTGGGCGTTTCTATATCTTTTTCCTGGTTGGCGCGATCGAGCACGATCCCAACTGCGAGTAAATTTGGATACCTTGCGTCTCTGTATTCATTTGAAATGATGGCAATTCGGTAGCAAATGCTGAACAATATTCGTCTGAACAGATTGGGAGCAGGTCATAGAAGGATTGCGCTGTACATCGTAACTGCGACCGGAATCCTTTTGCTGGCTGCCGCTATTGGCTTTATTCTCCCGAGACTAAGCACAAAGCTTTCGGTACTTCTCTTGGCGGGCATAGTTGGCCTGGGGGTGGTGCTATACCTGGCAGAAAAACCTGAACTTAGCCTGGTCCTTCTCTTGCTCGGAGCATTTTTTATCCCCTTGGAGATTTCTGCAACGGCTGCAGTGTCGGTCAACGTCGTCATCTTCATTGTACTTGTCATCGCTGGCCTGTGGATTGCACAGGGACTTCGGCACCGACAGATCCAAATCGTCCAATCTAGGACGATGGTGCCGATGTTGGTTTTCCTCATTGTCGCTGCCATCTCCTGGTTGTACGGGAATGCCAGCTGGGATATTCGTTTTCCACGTCCAACTAATTTGCTCTTTGTTCAGGCAGGCCAATATGCCATATTTATCCTATCCTTTATCGCCTATTTTATTGCTGCGCAGCAGCCACAAAAAGTCTTGCGGTGGATTACCTTTGGCTTCATCATACTCGGCGCTCTAGCGATTTTTGCTCGCTACGGCGGGATATTAGGACGTCCGTTCCAGCTAGTGCTGACCGATGCTGCTGGAAATGGCTCTTTCTATGTCTGGTTCACTGCTCTCGCAGCTAGCCAAGCTATATTCAATCGCCAGCTGAAGACTCAGTGGCGATATGGGTTGATCATTGCAGCGATACTTGTTCCCTTATTGGGATTCTTTTTCAGTGCGTCCTGGACCTCTAGCTGGCTGCCTCCGGTGTTTGTTCTCTTGTTTTTGATCTGGTTACGCTCGCGGTTTAGCGCAGGTTTTCTCGTAGGCTTGATAGTAATTTTCGTTATTTCTGGACTGGTCTTTCGGTTTTTTGATTGGGAATTTGAACGCGAACTAAGCGTCGGTGGAAGACTAATCTTGTGGGAAGCAGTTTGGAATTTGGCAAAGACACAACCGATCCTCGGACTAGGGTTGACTACATACCACCAATATCATACTTTCATACCACTTTTGACAGAGCACGGAGCCTGGTATACACCGAATGTTAACTCTCACAACCTGTACCTCGATATATTTGCTCAAATGGGTATCGTTGGTTTGGCGGTATTCGTCTGGCTAGCTGCAGAGATTGGAGCTCAAACCTGGAGACTTCGGCAGCGATTTTCCAACGACTTCAATTCAGCTTATGTGGCGGGTGCTTTCGCGGGGCTGGTGGGCACCCTTATCGCCAGTGGAATTGCCGAATGGATGCTGCCATTTGTATATAACGTCGGTCTGAAAGGATTCAGGTTCTCGGTGTTTATCTGGATATTCTTGGGAGGTCTAGTGATTCTCGAGAAAAGCCCATTGATTGGTAATAAGGAGCCGACCGACTAAAAACGGTGGCGAACAATGGAGACGAGAGGCGCATTGCTGTTTTGATCATTCTTAAAGCTGACAGGGCATGATAACTACGCGTAACGTCCGAAAGCATTTTCGATACATTATTGATAGTCAAAGCTTTGAGCCTTCCACTGGGGGAGAGATAAGTCCCGCGGCGCTCAACACTGCAGCTACTATTCGGGACGTGACTCGGGGACCGGCAATCATGTTGCATGGAATTATGCCCCGATCTGGAACTGTCTATGTTGGTGAACTGCTGAAGCATCATCCGGATCTTTGCGCCTATCCTGGTGACATCTGGGAGTTACCATTTCTCGAGCGGACAAATGATATAGAGAAAGTTCAAAGTGAGTTTCTGTGGTCCTATACACAGAACAGGAGCAAGATAGCCAATGATGATTTCCTCCCACTGTTTGGAGCGGCAATTGTGGCCTATCTTCACAATTTCGCTCCAGAAGGTGATCGAATCCTAGTCAAGATTTCAGGCGTACAATTTCTACATCGATTTTTTGACTTTTTCCCCTATGAAAATCTTCTCCTTCTTATCCGCGATGGCCGTGATGTGGTCCATTCAACCGTCAAGACCTGGCCGCAGATTCGATTCTGGATGGCCTGTCTCCGCTGGCGACGGGCAGCCAGCATGTGTCTTTATGTTAACTCATTATACGAGCAGCATGATAGCGCGTATTGGATGGGTCGCTTCGAGGATGCAGTTGAAGATCCAGTAAACTTTGTAGCGAGCACGTGCCGTCATTTTGGTCTCGATCCAGGTATCTATCCTTGGGATACGATCGGGAGTATACCAGTCCAGGGTTCGTCCTCGATGAAAGAATCGGGGGAGGTTCAATGGGAGCCGGTCAATAAACCAAAGGATTTCCAACCTTCTGGGAAATGGCGGAATTGGTCGTCCTACCGAAAGCTGGTCTTTAAGATTATCGTTGGAGACATGCTGCAAAAAATGGGGTATGGAATCGAGGAAGAGTGGTAAAGAGCGACCGTAATTGGCTGATATTGCTTATCGCGATAATCGGTCTTTCGGTGTTACTCCGCTTCGGAGTCGCACTTTATATGGGGAACGATATTGAGGAGCTCCGGGGGGGAACATATGATCAGATCTCATATGATGCGTTGGCTCTTCGGCTAACAGAAGGGTATGGCTTCTCCTTCGAGGACGATTGGTGGCCAGCAACTAGGGGCGGAGAGCCCACCGCCCACTGGTCATTCCTCTATGTCCTATCCCTGGCGGGCCTATACGAGCTTGTTGGCCATTCACCGGTGACAGCTCGTCTCATCCAGTCAGTGATAGTAGGGATACTCACACCTCTATTCATCTACAGGATCAGCCGGAGGACCTTCAACAAGAATGCTGGTTTAGCAGCTGCCGGGATATCAGCGATTTATGCCTACTTCATCACGTATGGCGCGTCACTGATGACAGAGTCGCTCTACATTGTAAGCATTCTTTGGTCGATTGACATTGCGATGCGATTAGCATCGTCATTGGACGCAGAGAGATCAGGAGCAGCTAGAAATTCCAATCGACATCGGCTCATTCTCGGTCTTGAACTTGGACTGGCAATCGCCATGGCCATCTTGCTCCGGCAGGTAATCATGGCTTTTGCGGCCATTCTAGTCTTGTGGCTGATCTGGGTAGCCTGGCGAAGAAGATTAATTCGCACAATTTTACCATCGCTAATTGTCACCTTCGGCGTAGTTTTGCTCATGATCGGCCCGGTCATTATTCGAAATTACCGCGCATTTGGCCGAATTACCGCCATCAATACCAATTCAGGATATGCTCTTTATTGGAGCAATCACCCGATATATGGTACCCGGTTTGAGTCCCTACTTTCCCCTTCGCATGGTGTTACTTACCAAGATCTGATTCCACCTGAATTACTTGTACTTGACGAAGCAGCGCTCGATCGCGAACTGCTCGGCCGAGGTCTGGAATTCATTCGAGATGAGCCTGGTCGCTATTTGCTGCTGTCGCTAAGCAGGATACCGGTCTATTTCTTATTCTGGCCAAAGGCCGATTCTACCGTGCTGAGCAACGTCGCAAGGCTATTTAGTTTTGCTTTGTTCTTGCCCGCAATGATTTATGGAATCGTTTTATCTGTACGTCAGTTTCGGCAAACAAGGAATGAGCAGCGAACTCAATCAGCGGAATCAATGCCAGACAAGAAAATTGACATAAAGTCCGAGTATTTGCTACTCCTATTTGCTTTTATCTTGACCTATTCACTCATCCACATCATGTCCTGGGCCAATGTACGCTATCGTTTGCCCGTTGACGCGATCCTAATCGTATTCGCAGGCTACGGATTATGGGACATAGGTCTTCGAATACAAGAGAGAATCCAGC
>DASRZI010000103.1:0-31942 GCA_035686605.1 Candidatus Zixiibacteriota bacterium | reverse complement strand
TTGCGCAGCAGTGAGCTTCCAACCAGGATGAGTCGGGTCTCGGGTTCGAAGCGCTGGTAATAGAGGAGGAGTTTCATTAGATCCTCCTGTTTCTTGTTAGGCGCGAGCCGGCCAAGAAAGAGGAGGTTCTTTCGTCCATCGCTAAATCGAGTCTTCACACCAGGATCGGCGGCAAAATCGTATTTCACAGGATCGAGAACGATCGGCAAAATGCCAGTATTTTCATAGCCGGAATCCTTGAGTTCCAATTCGTTGTATCCGGAGTCAGCAAGGGCTAGCAATGTCTGTTTCCGCAAAGCATTTAACTGCGTCCTTCCATCAGATAGTTGGCGGGAGAGAGCTGGATCCGTCTGGCTAAAGAAAGAAGGAGGTGTAATGTTGTGATATATTAGAATTGTAGGAATTTCGAGTTTGAGCAATCTGTCGGCTGCGGTCGCGCCGATAGCATGGTGGTAGATGAGAGCTTCTTCACCGCGCTGCCTCCGGTAGGATGAGACAGGGCGGACTTCTCTCTCCATCTCCGGCCGGCAATGCTCCGTGTAAATCTCGGAGTGGTATCCGGCGTCACGAAGCCATTGGCGTATAAGCAAGATCTGATCGGTAATAGCATCGCCAGCTATTGCTGATTCACTGAATTGATGAAGTACCTTTTGTCCCATTGTATTGATATTATGATTTTGGATCTGAGTCTATGTTCGAACTATATGGGGAATCATTCTGTTCTTGCCGCTCGAAATATACTGAATGGTCCAGGTACCATTAGGAAGCGAGACTCGACATTAACTCTGAAGAGTACTCGATCACGACTCCTGCTGCGAACGCAGAACCTTCACTTCACTCTTTAGAGCCTCGATTTCCTCCTGCTGGCCTTGATTGGCAATAGCAAGCGAATTGAGGACGCTTATCATGTGCCTGTTTACGTCTACTTCATGCCTGACTGCCCGATTTACGTAGAACAGAACCAGATTGTGAGCTTGAAGCCGGATAAGACCCCAAAATTGGCCAATTAACGGGATTCGGGTTGCAGGCGAGGGTTCTAATTCGGGCTCAGTCTGCACTTCAAAATAGCTTGTGTTAGCCAATCTTAGGTGGTGATACAAGTCGGGATCATATCTCGTGTTCACAGGCAATCCTGGAAAGGGAACGCCATCATATGATGGAAAGCGCACTTGAGAAAATCCAATATCGGACCGCCTTTTCGTGACCCGATCCGCAACTGTCGCCATCACTTCTTGCTGATCGATATCTTCACCACGAATCTCAAGGAGATCATCGGGAACAGGCTCGGTCTCCGCAGGCTTGTGATTGTCAGTCATCAAGACACCACCTTTCAAGAATTACCGTATTCATGTAGTCAAACAGATCTTAATGAGAGACAGGGAACCAACGGCAACCAATCTCTCGATCGTTGGCTAAGGATATACTTCTATCTGTGAGAAGCCAAGCAAGGAAGGAGTTGGCCCAGGATCCTATCGACCAGTCACAAAAACAGTTGGGATGCGTTGCCCGAAAACGGAGAATCCTAGATCCAGCACCAGCGTTTGCTTGGGCTCCAAAATACGCTAGAGTAAAGTTCTATTTCGCGAAAAGCAGGACGATTCTCTGTGACCGTTCCATTAAAGATGGATCTTGCAGCCGATCTATCAGCGCGCAGAATCCCTTGAAAGAGGATTGACACGAGGTTCCCGAGTAAAGCCTTTGAAGAGTACAATTCTCCGTCACCTGGACATAGTGCGCCGCAGAATGGATCCGCTTAAGGACCATCTAGATCCTCGCCTCGCGCTTCTTAGCCTGGTCACCCTTTTGATTGTCCTTTTTGCTACTCCTATGCACGAGGGATCCGATCCCAAATTCACACTCCTGGTCGCTCAATCGATCGTCGAGAATGGAACAATTAAGCTAGATAGCTATCAAGACGATTTGCTCCTCGGTGAACCGTTTCAAGCTCACGTTGGCATGTTTATCAGGGAAATCAACGGTCACTACTACAATTACTTTCCTGTTGGTCCATCGATCATAACTTTACCTGTCGTCGCGGTTACTTCCGTGTTGGGCTTTGACATGAGCCTCGGGCAGCACAACTTCCCTCTACAACGAATAATGGCTTCAGCGACCAGCGTAATCATGTTGTGGATTGTCTACGGTATTGCAAGATGCTACCTCGGTGCGAGCGAAAGTATTGTGATCGCCGGAATCGCTGTATTGGGAAGTGGATTGATAAGCACGCTCGGTTCAGCACTCTGGAGCATCAACTTCAGCGCCATCTTCATTGGTCTCAGCCTCTTGCTCATTGTGCGCTATGAAACAGGTCGTTCAGACACTGTTCATCCATTCTTTCTTGGTCTATTACTTTTTCTCAGTTATTTCTCTCGCGCATCCACGGCCGCTTTTATAGCCGTAGTATTAATTTATTTACTCTATAAAGATAGAAAGATGCTCCTGATCACGGGGGCAACAGCGCTCGTTTTTCTCCTTCTCTTCGCGGGTTGGTCTCGTTTGGAGTATGGAACCTGGCTGCCGGCATACTACTCGGTCGGCCGATTTCGAGGTGGTAGAACACCATTATTGCTGGCAATCTATGGACACTTGTTCAGTCCATCCCGGGGACTTTTTACCTTCAGTCCTTTCTTCCTTCTTGTCATACCAGGCGCCGTTTTACTTGGACGGAGAATCTACCGCCAACCTATTGTCTGGCTAGCCGTCGGATGGATGGTTCTGCTCATACTTGCCTCCTCCACAGCGGTATCCTGGTGGGCAGGCTACTCCTACGGTCCGAGGATCTTAACCGAAACTGTTCTGGCTCTGGCGTTGTTAAGCGTGATAATGTGGCGAGAGGCCAAAGAGAGACTAAGCCCTCTCTGGAATAGAGTGTTCGTGGTGTTATTCTTGATTTTGGGAGCGGCTGGGATATTCATCCATAGTTATCAGGGTCTCTACAATGTCAATACTGCCGGTTGGAATGAGAAATTCGTGCCGGTGCCCTCTAATATCGAGATCGAGCCTCTTTTCGATTGGCGCTATCCACAGTTCCTGGCTACGGGTAATGGGCTTTGCAGGTCTCAAGAAGAATTAATGCGGGATATCTTGGCTGCTGACACTACGCTTGGAGCATATCAATGGGGGAGTCCAATTACGCATTTAGGGGACTCAGTAGTAGATTTCAAGCTTGCAGCCTCTAACGCCGGAAAAGATGAGACGTTATCGTCCATCGACGAAAGTCTCCCGCCAGCAACACAGCCGAAATCTCCCCCTGGAAATAACTATGTGTTTCTACCAAGCCTCTTGATCCCGGGAAATGATGGACTGTTTATCGGGTGGACAGATGCCGGCACAAGCGGACAAGCACCGTTTCGCTGGTCTGAATGCGATACGGTATCCGTCGTGTTTCTTCTTGGCGATGTGGAGACGAATGGTACAGATTTCGAGTTGGCCATAACAGCGGGAGCCAATGGAGAACAGCGGAGCACCGTACTTCTGAACGACGTAGTGGTAGGAGAGCGGCTGTTTTCGAGTCCACCAGATCGGCCAGAAACGGCCATATTCAAGTTCGAGGGTTCGGCGCTGAAACGGGACTCGCTTAACGAGATCAAGATTGAGCTACCTGACGCCGCGCAGCTCAGCAGGAAGGAATGGCGCCACCTCGGTCTGTCGTTCTATCAGCTAGTAATTTACCCCGGTGATGAACCAGCCCTGCCTTGGGAACCCCCGCCCGAGAAACCACCACCGGCTTATCCTTAAGAGTGATGACTGTAACCCAACCAGCCTATGGATTAACCTCAATCCTCGAGAATCCAATCGAAAGAGGTCTAGGATCTGGATTCTCTCCCCCTGTTACATCAATCGGTCTTGCGGAATAACCATATTCAAGTATCAGCAAATTCCAACCGATATCGACCAACTCCTCGGGAATAATGGTTGCTTCCAGCCGGCTTTCGCAGTCCTGCCATTCATAGCGGGCTAATTCTTGCCCTTGACTTGAAAGGGTGAGTGTTTGCTGTTTGTCTTCGAGACAGTAGGGAAAGCCTTCAATAACAAGAGATTGGTCTTGGGTTGAGGTAGCGATCCAGCGAATCTGCGATTCATCACCTTCCGCCCATACTCCCCAGTTTTCTGTTTCAGACCAACCTTTCTCCAACTGGACATCGATGGTATCCGGAGTAGATGGCAATACCTCCAGCACACAGATTGGATAGGACCATGGGGTTCGACCGGCGGGCGTCGAGAAACAGTCGAGAACCATCAGCTCTGGATTTGCCCTTGCACTCTCTAGATGCTGTTCCTCATGATCACCAGCCATATGGAGGAGGACATAGCGGATACCATATCCGCGAAGCAGAGGGACAAACTCATCATCGACAAACGGCAAGGGGCTGCTGAACAGCCAATTTCGGAGAAAGACAGCATGGGCAGGAAAGACGCTGCCTACACCAGCGGCTGTCGACTGAGCGTGATACTCTGTGGCGAAGACAGTTTCACCGCTGATCGTTAACAACAGCCTTTGTTCATCAAGGGCCTGGAGGTCAATAATGCCATCGTCACCCAATGACTGCCCCGCCAACCAATCGTAAGCTAGGTGCGATTCCGGAGGGAACGGGACACCTCGAAGTGGAGGTGGAATAATCTCCACTATCAAGATGGCGGCAACTAGGAGCTGGATCCAGAAAGGACGCAGCTGCTTGATTCCTAGCGCGGTTAAAAGGAAGAAACCGACAGCTGATACGAGCATGTATCTCGACGTCGTTCTTGCCCCTTCATAAAAAGGAACGGTGGCGGCCAGGATAAGGCCTGGCATCGGTATGGCATCTTCGAATTCTGGGGGAGGCAGTTCCGATGGGAAAACCGCAGGTTTCAGCTCGTGTCCTAACTGCCAAACGACCGTATTAATTGGACGGAACAGCGATGAGCTAACACTCTCACCATTCCATTTCAGCGTTGGACCTATGGCAAGGATCAGCCCTACAAAGAATAGAATCAGCAAGGAATGCCTTTGTTTGACTTTCCAAGCAAGGGCCAAGCTAACAAGGACAAAGACAAAAGCTGCCAACCCTAGATTCGCCACACCTGATTCATCAGCTGGGCCGGTGTAAATCACTCTTGAAATCGATCCGAGCCAGGGATGGCCTAAGAATGGGATGGGCACGCTATTGACGCTCGCTCCAAAGTGGTTAAGAAAATAAATATCAGGAAGCGGTGAGTTGTACTTCTGGATTCCACTCCAGAACCAATAGAAAACCGGCAGACTTAGTATCCCGGCGCACAAGGTTACTATCGCCGAATTTATGAGCGCCTGGCGGATGCTTATCCGGCGACCCAGGAGCTGTCCAACTATCCAGCCAAGGACTAACAAACCACCAAGGAAGATGAAGTAGAGACTACCTCCGATAGCCAGAGCCCATAGGATTCCGGCAACCAGGAGCCAGATCTTACTTCTACTTGATGACTTGAGGTTTTGTTCCAATGAACAGGCCATCCACGGCAGAAAGGCGACACCCCAAAGCATTTGCCAGTGTCCGACCATCCGCAGTAATAGGAACCCCCAGGAAGTCATCAGCAATCCAGCCAGGGTGGCTAGCCAGATGGGCGCATCCAGAATTCGTGCCAGCCGGTAGACACCAGCAAAGGTTAGAGCGATCAGCAAGAGGACCGTGGCGTTGTAAGCGAAGCCCACCCCGCCTAGGAATGTTAGTGGGATCGTCGAAAGAAGGAGCAATGGGCCGTAAGATTGCGAAGATGTTTGCCACCCCTCCGGATGGAAGACAGCCCCCGTGAATTCTGGCGAAATTCTATTTACGACCAGGCTCTGATACCACCAATCAATGGTCCAGACTGATTCCAAATTGTCTCCGAAGGCGGGTATGGTCGTGAAGAGGTCATCCAGCCGCCACACCCAGGCCAACATCAAGCCGAAGCATATCCAGGGAAAAAGCGGCCTGACCACTCGCCATGTCGATTGGCCACCAGGCGATATCAGGACGATCTCTTTAGCTGCTTGATACGAGGTCCGGATCCCCTGGCCCAGGTTGCTCACAATGGCTATCTAGTTGCGCGCCGGCTGATATCAGCCAGGCAGTTTTCCAAGAAGTCGATGTAGGCAACTGCCACGATTTCTGGATCGTGGATCTGCCTAGTTGTCTGATTAGCTTTCTCACCCATTTGCCGGCGCATTTCAGCGTTTTCAACCAGCTCCCGCATGGCAGAGCCTAATGCTTCTGAATCCATCGGAGGAACTTTGATACAGATCTCATCGGGGAGCTCGGCATACCATCCATGATCGAACACGATCAAGGGCTTTCCGGCAGCCATGGCTCGAAGGGCAGCGGCCGAGGTCTCTCCGAGTGTCGGATTTCGCAGGTTAATGACGATATCGGCCGTCACCGTCCAATCGATAAACGTCTGCAGGTCGGCAACATAGCCGGTGCAGGTCACGCTCCCTTCCAGCCCCAGTTCCGAGATCAGGCTTTCCAAGTCGATCTCCCCCTGGATACCCCCGACGATAATATAGTGGATGTCCGGGACAGATTCTCTAAGTCGCCCGAACGAGCGGAGGGCAAACTCGATCTGTTTGGTCAGATTGACAAACCCCAGGCTGACGAAAACGATTGTCTCCTCGCCGACGTCCAGCTTTTCCCTCAGGGAAATGCCCTCGCGTTGGGCGATCAAAGCAGGAATTACTCTAGCAGCACGATCCGGCCTCATGGTCTGCACCGAAGCGGCCGCTGCCTTACTATGGACAACCAGTCCAAGACTTCGATCGACCAGCCTGTTGCATAGAGGCAGTTCAAACACAGGAGCTCGTCGCTTGCCGAGCCGGAAATCGGAGAACATGTTCAGCCCTTCTGAACCCATGGCATAGCTTAGCTCCCGGACATACGAGGCATGATCGTCTTTTACAAAGGTAATCGAGCCAATGAAATGGTGTAGGAAGAGATCATGCAGCACAACCACCCCCGGGTATCGAAGGGCACAGGCATAGATCGCCTCATGGTGCACGTTATTGCCCATGTGATAGAGGGCCAGGTCAAATTGCGCTCTCAGCACCGGATACTGCTCCATCGACTTGACGCTGAATCGCTCATCCAGCTCCCCAATTACCGATTCCGGTCGATCGACGAAAAGAGTTATTTCTGCTTTTCGGGCCAGGTGGGGCAGTAGTTCAAGACTGTAGTCAGCGATGCCGCTGGGTGTGGGAGGTAGAGGGCTGAAATATGCCAGACGCATGGTTGATCTCAATATAGAAGGGTTATCTTCCCGGCTCTGATTGATTGTCCAATCGAGGCAGTGTCATCGCTCGCTGTCGACGTCAGGCGACCGCTCAAGATTAGTAAGACGCTCCTCAAGTGATTCAAGGGAGCGATTCATCGAGTTCAGCAATGATGTCACTTCGGCGATATCGTGGCTGATCTCGGAAGTCTCTCTGGCATCCTCTACCAGCTGGGAGTTAAAGTGATCAATCAGTTCGGCAAAGAGCTTGTTATATTGATTCTGCTGTTCGACCATCGGCCGCACATACCATTTGGCGGCGACTGAATTCCAGGCATTGCGAACGAATACGATAACCGGACCTATGACAGGAGCCGATGACGTGAAAGGCCTTTCTGTCACCTCCCACTTGTTTTGGTCTGGTCTGTTTGCAGATGAAGTTTCTGATGGAGACATAGTATCACCGATGATTGGACTCTATCGTTTATTATATCAAGGCTAGTGACGGCTCAAAGGATCGGCATTGTCCATCTCTATGCGGACAAGGATCTAGATTGGCGGCAGGTCATCCAAGGCAGCACCAGGTAACTTGACATCCATCCTGAGATATACTACCCGCGCTTCCCCGTTCCACTTTTTCACCACCGTCTTACCCCTGGTTATCGATTTCCCGACAAGCCCATGCTGCTAGTTGGGCGGTGTCAGGTAGAAGTCTCACGATGAGAGCTTAAAGATGCTATTTTGTACCGGCCTCGGAAAGCAGTAATCGCCAGTTGATTGTTATCACATTTACCGGTTTCTGATCGTAGGTTTGTTCGAGCTGCTGATAAGTGACTTCAAATGGCAATGAACTGTCAGCAGATATGCCTGCTCTCTCCAGCGCCTCACTGCGACCGATCCAGTAGACGCTCCTTCCCGCTCCTTCCCAGATTTCAACCGCAGTACGCAAATTCTCGACATTGGCGCTATCTAGATCCCGCAAACTGAACACATCATGCCCGTAGATGAATCGCAACGGAGTGCCTAGAACATCTCCAGAGGTGATGGGATTTTCGTCAACGAAAATCAGGATCGAGCCTGGATCGAGCTTCGAATCGAGCTCATCCATCTGGGCAAGCACACCGTCATAGTCGACCTGGCTGATGAAGCCGCGAGCACTCCAGGCTAACCCGACCAGCCATAGGCCAGCGAGAACAACCCCTGAGAAGGCCAGCCACCGTCGCTTCTGTCGAAACAGCCATTCGATGGAGTAAACCGCTGCGATCACGAAAAAAGGTAAGACGGCTGGCACGTAGCGTCGCATGGCATAGATCTGATGGGGATTGGCTTGTATGCGCCAGAGATACAGCAAGGAGAAGAACAGCCCAACCCCTAGAACAACGGCCTTTCGAGCGGTGATGTTCCAAAGCAGTAGACATATCCCAGCTGCCGCCAAAATGATACCCAGCGGCGATAGATACCAGCCGAGGCGAAGGAGATTTTCCCGATCAAGCTCGGTTGGTATCTGTCCTCCGGCAAGCCAATAATCTCTCGATGCTCCAATATCGCCCATGGCAGGGCGAATAAACCACCCGTAAATAAACAGAAGGAGCACCGCAAACACGGCTGCCAGAATGAAAGGCCGTCGGTAGCGGTCTAGATTGCTAACTGCATGTTTATACCTGCCGAAGAGTATCAGAAGGGCGGCTCCCAGGAGAAAGGCTGATAGAGGGATGAGCCAATTGCGGCTCACGAGATTCAGACCATAGCTAAAGGTGTTGTAGAAGTATGGTGTGCTCTGCCATTGTGCGTGGACCAAGGAATGGACCGTGAGAAGGCCGAGGGGCACGAAGAACCACCAATCCTCTTTGTGCCATCGACCGCTCCAGCGCAGATAGAACCAGGTGATTACGGGAATAACCAGCAGAAAATAAGTGTCGATGCGGACGAGAAGCACTTGCCCGAAGGCCACACCAGCCAACATTGCCCATAGGGCTCTTGGCTGCCTTCCTTTTAACCAGAGCAAGGTGCTCCAAATTGCCGTCCATAACAGGAATTGGGTCAAGGCTTCCGTGGTGGGGTAGCGGGCAAACCAGAGCTGGAGCGCAGTAATAGATAAACCAGTTAAGCCAAGAGCAGCGACCTCCCAACCACCCAGTTCACGGATAGTCAAGTAAACCGCCAATCCACCCAGCAAAGCCCAGAGGCCTGTTAGCAGTAGAGAAGATTCTACACCACCGAAACTGTGTGCCACAGCCTGCCACACTGGATGTAATGGATAGAATTGGGGCATCAGACGCCCTTCGGCCGCTTCAGTCACGTAGAATCCAGGGAACAGATAGTACGGCGCCACTTCTGTTCCCTTGTCTTTCTCAGGGAGGGACCTGAGCAGTGCCGGGTAAAGATCCGGATCTAAATCAGCCAACGTCTGATCTTCAACCAGTATCGCTCCCGTCTCGCTGATGCTTGCTGCCAAGTTGGTGTAAACACCGGCGTCGGCGCCGCCGATGATGAATTCATGAGGGCGAAAGAAAAGCCACGACGCTGCAACGAGCCAGACAACGAGGAACACATATTCGGACCAGGCAGGAAGGAAACGAAGCAATGGGATTGGAGGTTTTCGGTGGAAGTCTAGAGATGACGGCTGGTCAGCTGCAGCTGACTTTCGCTGCCAAAGAAGAGTCCCTACCAGCCCGATGGTTATGATAAGCCAAATGACGGCAAGCAAACCGGCGGTGTAAAAGCCAAGTTCGGCAAGAACCAAAGCAATCCAACCAATGACCGCGATGCCGGCGACCAGGCTAGAAAACAGGAGGGCCAGATGATCGCCATCAAAATGGCGGCCCGGTTCAATAAATAGGGCGACGATGAGTCGGCCAGTAAGAAAACTGGCTGCAACAATGGCGACAATTGTAGCCCAACCGGCCATCATAAACTCCAAGCTTAGGACTGGTATGGTCTCGTTTTTCTATATTGAAGCAACGGGGATTTTACACCGGTGTCTCTTTGGGGCGAAGAACCGGTGGGTCCATGCAGGCTATCTTAGCGGTCGAAGACCGGGCTATTCTTGCCTGGCACTCACATTCGGGCTTCGCCAGGTGATGCTAGGAACGACAGCTGGCTCAGAGTACGGACCAGCGGCCAGGTCGTCGAAATAACCGTGAGCTCTTAGCTGCCCATAACTAAAGATCGCATGACCAGGCGTGCCTATTTGGCGTCCCATATTGATTCGTGCCTCAATCTCGCTAAAACTATCGAAGTTGGCCCCGATCCCAGGAATGACCAACCGGCCGCTATTATCAGCCTGGAAATTGGTCACCAGGGTCTCCCAAACTGACTGATTCCAGAAGCCGGATCCATAGATCATGGGGATGATGCTGTCGATATATCCTCCCTGAATCCAGGCTTTCGAATCTTGATAGTAATAGCCATACCCCGTGTTGATCCCCCAATTCCAATAGTCTTTATAGATGGGCCACACGGCGGCAGACAACAATAAGTTCGGATTATTATTCAATATCTGTTGATAGAATTTCCAGACGGTACCGTTTACCTGTGCCCGCTGCCAGGATTCGTAGCTCGAATATCCGGCTGGGGGATTGGTGAAACAGGGCACCCCTGAAATCGACTGGCTAACAGGATCGCAAGATGTATTACCACCGCCGTAGCGAATGTGATCGAGGTGCAATCCATCAATATCGTAGTTATCAGCAAGGTACTGGGCTACTTGTAGATAGTGTGTGTCGCCAAATCCGGATGCCGGTGTTGCTCGTTGATACGTGCCACAGGCCACACCACCCCCGATAGACCATTGCATGCCATTCACCTTGCTGTCTGTGGTTCCGTGGGCATTGGCCAATTGATAGTAGAAATGGGAAGGCGAAACCTCAGGCGGCGGGTCGTCACAATTATCCCAAACGGGATAGACATTGATGTAGGCGTGAAGCTGGATGCCGTTTTCGTGCGCCTTATGAACGAAGTATGCCAGGGGATCGCCCCAAGGCTGCCATCGATCGTCGGGCGCCTGGCCCATGGCCACGCCACTAACGCGTTGGGCCCATGGTTCAGGGCCTGGCTGATAATAGGCATCTGCCGTGCCACGCACCTGGAAGAAGATGGCGTTAAAGCCTGCCGTTGAGGCGTCCTGGATAATCTCGTCAATCCGGGATGGGTCGGCAGGTTGTCCGTAGTTTGTCCAGTCAAATCGGGTGACCCACATACCCCTAAACTCTTCCAGGGTAGAAGGCGGTTCGGGCGTGCTCTCAGGGTTTACAATCAAAGGCAGGTAGGATACGTAATCCCCGCGTCGAGCTGTTATCACACCTACCGATGCCAGCAACAATATGATGGGCGCTGAGTAAATGGCTAATGGTCGTAATCGTTTCATGGCGTTATTATCGAGTTCGATAGATCGCAAGAGCAGACATCAGATCGCCTTTCGCGACCCGATGCCAGCAGCGGTCACCAATAAACAGATATATTCACTTATGGGTACTTCCAATGTTTCTATTACCAGGGCACAGATGTGCATCCAGCCCAAGTCCATGAACTCCTGGTAGATTTAGTATAGCATGTTATGTTAATCAATTTCAATGGATTCACGGCGAAATGGGACCAACGTATAGTAATCGGAGACAAACCATGCCCTTGATAGATATTAGCAGAACACTAAAGACAGGAACGGCTGTCTGGCCCGGTGACGCGCCTTACGCATTGAAAACTCAATTGAGGATCGAAGATGGCGATAGCGTAAACCTGACCAGGATTCAGATGAGTGCCCACACAGGAACGCACATCGACGCGCCAAGCCATTTCACCAAGGAAGGTCTTTCGATCGACTCGCTAGATCTTGGCGTCTATTGGGGCAAAGCCCAGGTGTTCAGTGTGACCAAGCAGGAGGGACCTCTAATACCAAGCGACTTCCAACGATGTGACCTGTCACTGGCTCCGAGGATACTGGTCCGTTCTAATGCTAGTTTGGTTGACCAGTCGGTCTTTCCCCAGGGCTACGTTTATCCCAGCCCTGAGCTCGCCGATTGGCTGGGGTCAGGGGGGATCATCTTATATGGGACCGATGCGCCTTCAATGGATCCTGAGGACAGCAAGGAGCTAAAGGGACACCTGGCATTAGAGCGCAATGAGATCCGCATTCTTGAGTGGCTTGATTTGAGCCAGGCAGCTGATGGGCTGTACGAGTTGGCAGCCTTACCACTCAGCCTAAGCGACGGTGATGGAAGTCCAGTCAGAGCTGCTCTTAGGCTTCTTCCCTGAGCAACGATTCAGGACAGATTGAATTGACCGCCTGATGCTACTCCTGAACGGTCGCGATTCTCGGACTCCTCCTATCTCATCTGGTGTGAGGATGCCCAGTTCTTTGTAATTAGACGCAATGGTATTCTGGGAGGCCGGGGTGTAATTCGCGTTTCATCAAAATATCCGCCCAATTCAGGAACCTTTAGGGTTAGGAATTCATCGAACAATCGGCTAGTATTTTCCATGTAATTAGGATGTACGCCAGAGTGATGAACTGAATATCAGTCGCGATTAGGGATTATTGATGCAACCAACCATCTCTCTCGATTCAAAGTATGCCCGCCATCTGGATGACAATGACGAACTGAGAGATTTTCGGAAAAAATTCATCGTCGAATCTCCTGAACTCATCTATGTGGACGGAAATTCTCTAGGCCGGCTGCCTCTTACGACCGTCGAGTTGATCAAAGATGTTGTTATGGATCAATGGGGAGGCCGGCTCATTCGTAGTTGGAACGAGGGTTGGTACGACCTGCCCGAGCGAATTGGCGACAAACTGGCTCGACTTGTAGGGGCGGAACCGGGCGAAGTCATCATGGCCGATTCAACCTCGGTCAATCTGTTCAAGTTGGCTTTGGCGGCGGTACGCCGGCAAAAGGGCCGAACCAAGATCGTCACCGACAACCTGAATTTCCCATCTGACCTGTATATTCTTCAGAGTGTCGCTGAATTGGCGGGACCTGAATGCCAATTAGTTGTGGTGCCATCGCTCGACGGGATCCACGGAAACGTAGCCGGCCTGGAATCGGCCGTAGACGATGATACGGCCTTGCTGACCCTGTCGCACACGGTGTTCAAGAGTGGGTACACCTATGACATGGCCGCGATTACGGCAATGGCCCACAAGGTTGGGTCACTTGTGCTCTGGGATACGAGCCACTCGGTAGGGGCATTACCCATTCAGCTCAAACAGTCCGCCGTTGATATGGCCATTGGGTGCAGCTACAAATATCTGAACGGAGGTCCGGGTGCTCCGGCATTTCTCTTCGTCCGTCGAGATCTCCAGGATCAGATTGCTAATCCCATCTCAGGTTGGATGGGCCAAAACAATCCCTTTGAATTTGATCTCACCTACCAGCCTGCAGCCGGGCGTCGACGTTTTATGAGTGGTACGCCACCAGTACTTTCCCTGGCAGCTTCCGAAATCGGGATTGATTTACTACTGGAAGCAGGAATCGATGCGGTTCGAGCCAAGTCAACTCTTCAAACCGAGCTGTTCATCGAACTGTGGGAAGACCGGTTGGCTAAGCTGGGTTTCACTTTGAAATCACCAAGAAACGTCTTTGAACGTGGATCTCATGTCACCTTGGGGCACAAGGAGGGCTGGCGCATAAGCCGGGCTCTCATCGAAGATATGAACATCATTCCAGATTTCCGCCGGCCCGACAACATTCGCTTCGGGTTTGCTCCCCTGTACAATTCGTTTTTAGACGTTTATGACGTGGCCAAGAGCCTGTACGAAGTGGTCGAACAAGGAATCTACGAGAAGTATCAGGAAGAAAAGCCAGAGGTAACGTAATCGCTGGTCGCTCGTGATGACTCCTTTCTTTCTCATGGCTGGCACTCGATATCCTTAATATCCACCTAGATACAGACTAGACAGAATGATCAAACTGATTGCTTAGATGTAAAAAGGGCTGCTGAATGAAACGAGTCGAAAAATATCAAACCTCAGCTGGTCGCCAAATCTACTCATTCGAGGTGCAAGCTTTTCCGGGTCTCCTAGCCAATATCTACATCATCAGTGATGGAGAAACCAAGATTCTGGTCGACAGTGGTTCTGGTATGGACGCCTCAAGTGAGGATTTGCTCGACGGTCTCGAGGCATTGAGCGATGAATACGGGCAAGCGTTTGGGCTATCCGAGATGAGTGCGATCTATATCACTCACGGACACATCGATCATTTCGGCGGCCTGCCATTTGTGCGTCGATTTTCCGACGCGCCGGTTAGCGTACATGTTTTAGACCGTCGTGTGCTTACTCACTATGAGGAGCGAGTGTTGGTCGCTTCCCGCTTGCTGGAGACTTTCTTACAACGAGCGGGTGTTGATTCAGGGCATCGACAAGAATTGATGTCCATGTATCTATTTGCGAAAAATGTCTATCGCTCGACAAAGGTGGACTTTCTACTCAAGGAAGGCGAAACAAGGGAGGATGGGATTAGGGTCGAACATGTACCCGGTCATTGTCCAGGCCAGGTTTGCTTACTCGTCGACGATATTCTGCTGACGGCAGACCACGTGCTGTCTTTCACCACGCCACACCAGTCGCCGGAAAGTATCACCAATAATATGGGCCTGGGCCATTACCTCGATTCGCTGGACAAAATCGCTGCTCTCGGTGGCGTGCGTCTTGCCCTCGGCGGTCATGAAGAACCCATGCCTGATTTTAGGGGACGGATAGCGGAGATCAAGCAAGTGCACGAAGACCGCTTGCAGCAAGTCTTGGATGTATGCGCTGAGCCTAAGACCACGGCCGATATTAGCCAGGAGTTGTTCGGCCAGGTTAGCAGCTATCATGTTTTGCTGGCCCTTGAAGAAGCGGGCGCTCATGTAGAATACCTGTACCAGTATGGCGAGCTGGTTGCCACCAACCTTGACCAAATTGAAAACGAACCAATCCCTGTAATCCACTACAGCCGATGCTAATTAATGACCAGGCGATAGTCACCTGGTGACCCTGCCAGTCGTGGTTTGCTCATGTCCCAAATACCTGAGATAGCTCCTGCCCTGTTGTCGTGGTGGGATAGCGGGCACACCCACTGGCCCTGGAGGGACAACCGGGATCCGTATGCGATCTGGGTGGTTGAAGTGATGCTCCAGCAAACTCAGATTGCCACAGTCCTTCCATACTACCTGCGTTGGATGAAGCGATTTCCGACCTTGACAGATCTGGTTGATGCCTCGTTAGACGATGTGCTTAAAGCGTGGGAGGGATTAGGATACTACAGCCGGGCGAGAAACCTGCACACCGCGGCTGGGATCGTTGTCGAGCGGCTCGATGGGCATATCCCGCAAACGCTGGAAGGTCTGATGAACCTGCCAGGAATCGGGCGTTATAGTGCAAGCGCCATCGCCTCGATCGCTTTCAACCTGGCAGTCCCAGCAGTGGATGGGAACGTCACCCGGATTATAAGCCGTTTGTTTGATCTCCCCGATGATATAGGTAAGCCGGCGACGAAAGACAAGATGTGGAATCTGGCAGGAGGTCTGCTATCTCTAGATCGGCCGGGTGATTTCAACCAGGCCCTGATGGAACTCGGCCAGACGATATGCCTACTATCAACCCCCGATTGTCAGAAATGTCCCCTATCAACGGCTTGTCTAGCCTATCGACGCGGCACACAGTTGGAGCGACCAGTACGACAGAAACGACCGCCGACTCCCCACTTTCAGGTAACTGCCGGGATCATTTATCGTGACGACGGCTGGTTTTTGATAACCAAGCGACCATTGAACGGTCTACTTGGTGGTTTGTGGGAATTTCCCGGTGGTAAGCAGGAAGATGGTGAGAGCCTTGAGGATTCCCTTCGCCGTGAGATCATGGAAGAGCTGGGAATAGACATCGAGGTAGACCGCCGCCTGGTTGTCGTGGATCATGCCTATACCCACTTCCGTATCACACTCCACGCCTTCATTGCCCAAAAGAAGGAAGGAACGCCTCAAAACCTCGGAGTAGCAGATCATGCCTGGGTGACGCTAGCCGATTTAGAAAAATATGCCTTTGCCATGGCGGATCGAAAGATCATAAAACATCTGGCAGATGAGGAGTCTTGATCTTGTCAAAATGCCGTATATGTGACTAACAGGCTCTGCTAACAAGCCCTGTTAGAAGTGGGGAAGCTAAAGCCTGAAAGCAGGTTGTATTCGAGTCTAGATGACTATTTTTAAGAATTGTCGCCCAGCCGAATCTATGCCAAACGCGAAGTTGTGAGCAACTATAAGAAAAAAGTCCAGATCTGTTGCAAAACAGCCAGGTACGGCTATTATTGTAGTATCCCGCATGACTGCTTTCAAAATACAGTCTGCAGAGCCAATATGATTCCTCAAGGTACGCACAAATATCGTGCGGTAGCATAGGACCCTTGCAAGTTCCATTGGAGGTAATTGGCGAATGACCCTATTGCAGGTGCAAGTTCTCGGAAAGCTTCGCCTGCGGCATGACGAGACGATAATCGATCGTTTTCCTACGCGTCGTGTCGAAGAACTGCTTGCCTTCCTGCTGCTAAACCAGCAGCGCGAGCATACGCGCGAAAAAATAATTGACCTGCTGTGGCCCGACCAACCCCCTTCGAATGGTCGAGCGAGTCTCAGCACGGCGATGTGGCGTCTTGGAGGCGTTTTTCGCGGGTTGGGTTTGCCGCCTGAAAAATACCTCGCTTCCAGTAGAGACTGGATCAGATTGGTACCTTCCCAACCCCTTTTTGTGGACGCATTCGAATTCGAAGCTCATCTGAACAGGGCCGAGGTAGAACTACAGCCTGACGAGAGATTAGCTCATCTGAATAAAGCAGTTGAGGTGTACAAAGGTGTTTTCTGTGAAGGGATCTACTCCGAGTGGTGTCTCATCGAGCGCGAACGATTGGAAAGGCGTTATCTATGGGCTCTAGGGGTGCTGATGACCGACTTCATTCAGAAACGATCCTACAAGGAAGCGATATCCTATGGGAACTTCATCATCAGTAAGGATCCATTGAGAGAGGAAGTTCACAGGGCCTTAATGCTCTGTTACTGGAAAGAGGGAGACAGCGCTAGCGGTATTCGACAGTTTCAAACGTGCGCCCTGTTACTTCAGAAAGAGCTGGGAATCTATCCCCTACCAGAAACCATTTCTCTGCAGCGAAGAATTATCGAGGACCGGGTCGCCAATAATATTGAAAATGCCCCGCTGAGCTACCATAACCAAAAGCTCAGAGCCGCCTACGAATCGTTCCAGTCAGCCGCCTCGAATCTAGAAACGTTAATTGTCGTGGATGAAGAAGGCAGCGACCTCCCCCAACGTTAACGACAGCTCCCCCCAACTTAGAAAAGCTTAATACTGAAGATCTACTCCATTGATCTTTGGCGCTCGTGGCCTTGCCGCGCGTGGCCTTGCCGGGCGGCCATTCATCCTGGTTGCATAAGTGAATTGGAGCTACTCGTCCGTTTGTGAGATTTTTGTGAGACCTGCAGATTACAATTCACTAACGGAAAACTGCATCTCTTATTGATCGTTATGGAGCGAGCTAACTCCAGGCGGATTTTCTGCTTGGTCGCGGTATCTATTGCTCGTTTCACATGTCTGGAGCGGCCGCTGCCAGATACCAGATTTGAGTGGAAGTGAAACCATGGACCAGCAACATCAAGGGATCATGACCTTTTTTGAGGCAGAAGCCCATTCATTTGTCATGCGAATATGGCGGGAGAACAGGGATGATCCCAGTGGTACGCCTGAGTGGCGTGGATGGATCGAGCATGTCCAGAGTACGCAACGACATTATTTCCGCTCCGTTTCTGAAATCCCTCAGATTGTATCTGCGTATGTTGCCGATATGGAGACGATAGACGAAAAAGTATTCATGCCTATTCAGGCCAAAGGCGATAGCGAATGAGCACGATAGTCTCAGCTGTTTCACCGGCTGTAGCTGAATCGACAAAGCCATTTGAGAATGGGCTTGAGGAGGTCTTGGCTGCCATAGCTTATATAGATCTGCATGTCCGCTGGGCAGTGGAACGTGCTCGCGCTCACGGTCTGGATCCAAATGACGAATCTCGCGGGCTCTTTATTTCGGAAGGGCAGATCGATACTTTGCTCAGCGCTGAAGTTGGTCATGACCTCTGGCCAAACGGAGATGGACAGAATCCTGAGAACGACCAATGGCCTGAGATAATCGACAAAGCAAGGAATTATTGGCTTGCCCGGATCGATGCCTCCAGAGCGGCAGGAATTGACCTTCGGCTTGATGACCTGACCCGGCGATTTGGCTTATCCCAGACTGAAGTTGATATTTTATTGGTGACCCTAGCGCCAGAGATCGACCCCCGTTACGAACGCCTGTTTGCCTATTTGCAGGATGACGTTACCAAGAAGCGGCCAAGCGTAGACCTGGTCCTTAACCTTCTCACGACTTCATTTAAAGAAAAACTTAAACTTCGGCACCATTTCACGGACGATGGCAAGCTCCTCGCAAGCCGGCTGATGATCCGGTTTATCGATGGAGCTAACCGAGAACCAACACTTCTCGGTCATTACCTGCGCCCGGCGGATCGTGTTGTAGAGCATTTACTAGGCTTTCCAGGACTGGATGATCGACTGGTCGGATCAGCAAAACTGATCGAATCCCATAGCAAAACACCCGTCCGTCGCTTGCCGAGGGCGCTTTTGGATCGCTTGAACCAGGTAATTGACAATGGCAAACAAGCCGGTTCATTGCCTTTGCTCACCTTCTTAGGTGGTTATGGGGTCGGCAAAAGAACGGCCGCCCGCAATATCTCCAGCCGGCTTGAGAGTCCTCTTATCTCCGTCAATTTGAAAGCCCTATCTGAAAGCAATATCGGTTTAGAAGATGGACTACAAGTATTGCTTCGCGATGGACTTCTCCTTGGAGCTAATTTGTACCTCAATCACTGGGACACGATTCTGGATGATGATCGACCCCCAGACAAACTTTTCTCCATGTTGGTGGCTTATCCTGGACTGGTGATTGTCGCTGGAGAAAAAGAGTGGCAGCCACGGGGAGAAGAGAGACAGCGGAGGATACTGCTTGTCTCCTTTGAGACTGGTGATTTTGAGCACCGGCTGCAAACCTGGCAGCAGCAGCTTGACGGACGAAATCTTCAGCTCTTCGAACTGGCGAACCAGTTCCAGTTTACTCCTGGACAGATAGAGGACGCGGTAGCTACGGCTCTCGATTATGCACAGTGGCGACAGCAGCCGCTATCAGAAGAAGATCTTTTCGCAGCCAGTCGCGCCCACTCCAATCAGAAACTTGCGGCGTTGGCTACGAAGATCTCGCCTCGCTATTCCTGGGACGACATCGTATTGCCTCCAGATACCATTGCCCTGCTTCAGGAGATGGTAAATACGGTCCGGCAGCGTCCCCTGGTATATGGAGAATGGGGCTTCGGCCGGAAGTTGGCTCTTGGAAAAGGGCTGAATGGGCTGTTCGCTGGCGAGTCTGGGACAGGTAAAACCATGGCCGCCGATATTATGGCCGGTCAGTTAGGGCAAGACCTCTACAAGATTGACCTGTCAATGATGGTTAGCAAGTACATCGGCGAGACTGAAAAGAACCTTAATAGGGTATTTACTGAGGCTCAAACCAGTAATGCCATTCTGTTTTTTGATGAAGCGGATGCGATTTTTGGGAAGCGCTCTGAGGTAAAGGACAGCCATGATCGCTACGCAAATATTGAAATCAGCTATCTCCTCCAGCGAATGGAGGCTTATGACGGTGTGGTGATTCTGGCGACAAACCTTAGGGCCAACCTGGATGATGCCTTCACTCGTCGACTTCATTTCATCGTGGAATTTCCATTCCCCGAGGCAAAGGACAGGGAGATTATCTGGAAGGTGAATTTCCCGGTGGAAACGCCCTTGCAAGCCGATGTCGATTTGAAATTGCTGGCCAAGCGCTACCGCATTACGGGCGGAAATATTCGAAACATCATCATGGCCGCAGCATTCCTGGCGGCGGAAAAAGGCGAACCAGTCGGTATGGTCCATCTGCTGCATGCCTCCAGGCGAGAGTATCAGAAGATGGGCCGGCTGATAGATGAACAGCAATTCGAATTAGAAAAGAAAGAGATAGCGAATGAGTTCGCGATGTCGTAATTTGATGAATTTGAAGAGTTGCATGCGGACCTAAACGCGGAATAGAGAATCAAGATTGTCGTCTAATTGGATTGAAGATACTGATGCAGTCGGGTGGTTTCGGTAACTGGAAAGTGATCAACGGTATTTTTAGCCGGTACTGGAATTCTGGAGGAAGGTGGTGGCTAATCAGTACACATATGAAGAGAAAGGAAAAGTCCAGCCCAAGCCTGAGCACGAGGGAGAGATACCTCAGAAAGCTGAAGGTCCGCTTATGGTCTCCGATCTGGAGGGCAAGCTGGATGCTGATACGTTAACTAAGATGCAGCAGACTGTCGGGAATACCAAAGCTGCAGCTGCAGGACGAAGAAGAAATGGCCATGACCAAATTACAGCGGCAAGACGAGCTCCCGGAGGAAGGAGTCTAGCTGTTCGTACAGATTGTTAATAAGAGGTTCTGACAAACGTTTGTTACGCCCACAGGAGATTAGTTGGATATCCAACACAATCGGGAGTAGGTAATGATCGCAGATTTAGATGAAAGCATAAAACGATTACTTATAGAAGATATGCCCATCAAGAATGGGGAGATTGATATCAAATTTGACCAACCTAAGCGCGAATGGAGCGCCAAGTTGACCAAGCCGACCATCAACTTCTTCCTTTATGACTTGAGGGAGAATGTCCAGCTGCGCCAGACAGAATTTCATAAGATGAGCAATGGCAACTCCTCGCAAAACATCGCCCAGATGAAAAAGACGCCTCATAGATTGGATTGTTATTACATGTTGACGACCTGGGCCGCCGAGGCGGAAGACGAACACCGGTTGATGACTCGTACCCTCATGTCACTATTTCGCAATCCGATCCTGCCCGAGCATTTGCTTCAGGGAACATTGCGGAATCCACAATTTCCCATTTCGACCTTTGTAGCCAGGCACGACAAACTAACGAACCCAGCCGAGGTCTGGAGTGCATTGGACAACGAAATGCGACCAACCGTCGCTTATACAACAACGATAGCTCTCGATCCTTGGACAGAAGTTACGGGACCCATTGTCCGCACCCTCACCCTCCGAGCCGGTGAAACCAGCACATTACCTGTATACCGGAGATTGGACGAAAGCAGGATCGATTACAACTTCACCTACATCGGTGGAACAGTCCGCGACAAGGCCAAAGATTTCGAGCCAGTATCTGGCCTGTCGGTAGCCATTAAGGGCACGGGATTATTCGATACAACCGATGATTCAGGTCGATTTACCCTAGGCGGCATGCCTGAGGGTGACTATACGCTTGTCGTTTGGCCTCCGAAAGGAAAGCCAAAAGAAAAGAAGATCTCGATACCGGCTGACGACGGCGATTATGACGTCGACTTATGAGTAATAAGGGGAGAATAAATGAAAGTTAACTGCAACTGCCGCAATCGGTCGCCACCCAAGGAGGTTGTCTATGGATAGTAGATACTAAGAAAGAACAACATGTCTTTCGTTAGTGCTCTCTTTCCGGTCGAAGACCGGATAATTGCACAGTAGTAAAAGGGAGAATATAGATTATGGCTGTTACATATGCATCCCCAGGAGTCTACGTTGAAGAAGTAGACCGGGGACCAAAACCAATTGAAATCCTAGGGGCATCCATTGCGGCCTTTGTGGGCATCACAGCCGAAGCAAGCCTGAAAGCTCTTGATCCGGCAACCGGAGCTAGAGTTCCAGTACAATCAGTGCTGAACAAAGCTACATTGGTCACGAACTGGACCCAGTTCACCGATACCTTCGGTGGCTTTACCCCTGGCGCTTATCTGCCAGACGCTGTATATGGCTACTTCGCCAATGGCGGTGGACCCTGCTATGTCACCAGTCTACGCGCGCTTGACTCGACCGATGCCAAAGTTGCGGCGGCGATGGTGGATGTACCTGCCGCCAAAGGCAAGAGTTTTTCAGTGACAGCGAAGACCGCCGGAGCCGCTGGAAACAACCTAACGGTTACCATTAAGAACGATGTTGACAAGGATGGCAAACCAACCGGTTTATTCTCGATGAGTGTCGGTGGTGAGTCCAAGTCAGGTCTGAGCATGAAAAAGGGTGATGGCGACGCCTATTTGGGCAGTAACGAATTCACCAATGTTGATGTGTCCGATATTGGCGCAGTCACCGCTGGACCAGAAGATGGAAGCTATAACCTGGCTGGCGGCGGTACGGCCCCCTTAACACCAAAGGAATTCGTCGGCGACCCAACAGAGCGAACCGGACTTGGTGGTCTGGAAGCGCTCGACGATGTACGTCTCGTGCTGTGCCCCGATCTGATGGCGGGTTACGACGGATCTGACGCTGCGAAAAAACGGGTCAAGATGGTCCAGGAAGCGATGATTACGCATTGTGAACTCATGCGCTATCGCTTTGCGGTTCTCGATGCACCTCCGGGACTAAATGCCCAACAGGCGAAGGAATGGCGTCTCTTCGTAAACTTCGATACATCCTATGCCGCCATGTACTACCCCTGGATCCAGATCGCCGATCTAAGCGGCAGTGGCAGCACGACCAAGATGGTCCCGCCAAGCGGTCACATGGTCGGAGTTTATAATCGAACCGATGGTGAGCGTGGCGTCCACAAGGCGCCTGCCAATGAGATCGTTCGCGGCGCTATCGACCTGGAGCTCGTACTCAGCAGGGGCGAGCAGGACACGCTGAATCCTATCGGCGTGAACTGCATTCGTACCTTCCCTGGTCGAGGCATCCGAGTCTGGGGTGCCCGTACGCTCAGCAGCGATGGTTCATGGCGATATATCAACGTTCGCCGGTTGTTCATCGTCGTCGAATCTTCCATTGATGTTGGCATGCAGTGGGTTGTCTTTGAACCCAATGATCACAAATTGTGGTCTCGTGTGCGGCGTGATACGAACGCGTTTCTTACCAACATATGGAGAAGTGGCGCGCTGTTCGGTCTAACACCTAGCGATGCCTTCTATGTGAAATGCGACGAGGAACTGAATCCGGCTGAAGTCCGGGATTTAGGCCAACTCATCATTGAGATAGGTATTAGCCCGGTCAAACCAGCCGAATTCGTCATCTTCCGTATTAGCCAGTGGGCTGGACCTAACTCTGAGGGCTGATAGACCAAGAAGCCACAACTATTTACGAGCTTAATATTGGCTGAAACTATCTTATTAGTGCAGTCACAAAGGAGAGATAAAAATGCCTACAAGAGGCGGCGGAGTGGACGGTGATCCACTTGTTGGCTTTACCTTCCGTCTAGATGTTGGTGGAAAACTTACTGGCCTATTCCTGGAATGCTCTGGAATTGGCTCGGAGAATGAGGTCATAGACCATAAGGTGGTAGACACGAATGGTCACGAGATGATTCGCAAACTACCAGGACGTCTGAAGTGGAACGATGTTACTCTAAAACGTGGCATCACCGACGACATGGCGATCTGGGATTGGCGTCAAGAAGTTGTCGAAGGCAATATGGATGCCGCCCGTTCGAACTGCTCAATCCACATGTTGGATCGACAGTATAACGATGTGGCTACATGGAACTTTGATCTCGCTTGGCCTTCGAAAGTTTCTGGTCCAGCGGTCAAGTCCGATTCCAATGAAATTGGCGTTGAAGAGTTAATCATCGTACACGAGGGTCTGAAGCGCGAAGTATAAGGTATATCTCTGATCTAGAGGTGAGCGGTGCTTTCATGCTCCGCTTACCTCTAGATTCTAATCGCAGGAATTTTAATGGAAATTGAATTTTCGCTTCCTCATGGTTACGAAGACGGCAATGGTCACATCCATCGTCAGGGCGCCATGCGCCTTGCTACAGCCCTTGATGAGATCGAACCGCTGCAAGATCCAAGGGTGCTAGCCAATGAAGCCTATCTAGTTATCCTGCTGCTATCCAGGGTTGTGACTCGATTGGGAGACATGAACAGCGTCACTCCGCAGGTCATTGAGGCTCTATATGCGGCAGACTTGGCCTACTTGCAGGAAGTATACCAGCGGCTGAATGCGGCAGAGAGCATTGTCGTTGGAGCGGTCTGTCCGAATTGCAGCACCCAATTCCAGCTTCAAGTTGCTCCACTGAGTTAGAGAATCTGAAAATGACTATTGCACAAGAAAACGAAAGTACCACGGGCAGCGCAAACGGCACAGATATCGAATTGCTCGCCGAAGAAGTTTACCGGCTGCTATTGCAGGAACTGCGTATTGAACAGGAAAGAATGCAAAGGACAGCAGGACAGACAAATCGTAATAGGAGGATTCGCTAATGCGGAGACGAAGGAGAGATCTTTCGAGTTTTCCAGACCCACATGCCAGTTTTCGCTTTGTGGTCGAGATTGAAGGAATAACACAAGGTGTATTTACTGACTGTACTCTTCCAAATATCGAGTGGGAAACCCAGGAAATAAAGGAGGGTGGACTTAATACATTCACCCACAGCCTTCCCGGGAGACGTAAGGGCGCTAAAATAACTCTCAAGAAAGGTCTAGTTAGGGATGAGCTGCTGGATTGGTATGCCGATATGATGAGTGAACGCTTTCGGGATACCAGGAAGACCGTAGACATCACGCTGTTTAATTCAACCCACGGCGCTGTCATCAAATGGAGCTGCGAAAAAGCCTATCCGACCAAATGGACAGGGCCAGAACTAAGAACTCAGGAAAACGCTGTGGCCACTCAAACTCTTGAGTTGGCCTGCGCTAGCGTGACCTTTGAGAGGCAATAAGATTTCAATGGCAGGACAACCGCGATTAGGCTCGAGTATAGCCCTGGTGCAACGCATCAGAAGGCATAGCTCCATTGGTACTCTATTCAGGAGTTATGATGATTTGACAGAGTACCAAAGACCGTCGCCGAATATGGCTCCTCGTTCAGGCGGAGCATCGCAGCGTTCTGCCCAAGAAGATGCATCTGTGGTTAGGGCGACGCTACTTCCAGGAGGGAGCACATTACCAACTGGTTTGATGATCCCGTCTATTGGGTTGGCATCACCGGTGCTAAGAGCCCCCACTATAGCGCCAGCGGTTCAGCGGGATGTGACGATTCGTCCCTCAAGCCCAATTCAAACTCCCGAAGCGACGTCGATTTCCCATACTCCTCAAGTTGATGCGGCGCCTTCTAAGATACCAGAGGCGCCATCGCAAATTGAGGAGAGTGAGTCCGATATTTCCAACTCCGACTGGAATCGTCTTCAAGCTGCGAAGCAGGGTTACCAGGATAGAATGGCTCGTGAGAAAGAATCTCCGGAATATATTCAGCGGGCTAAAGAAAATGCCGATCAGGCAGCAGCGCAGCAAGCGGCGGAAGCTGAGGCAAAACGACGCCAAGATTTGGCCCGAGCTGGGAAGCTACCTAAAGCCCAGGTCGTGTATTTGTCCCCTGATAAACCGGCAGCTATGCCTGCATTCGCGACAATCCCTCCTGATGTTAAAACAACTCCAGAACAGCTTTCCGAGGAACCACCTGTCGCTAGCGACCTAGTTACCGATACCCTCGAACAGCCGTCAGACGCTTTAGGCCAGCAAACTGAAGACCAAATGAGCGAGCCGATTGCGGATGAGTCAATTTCAGATGGGCTTGCATCCGAAAAATCAAAAGAGGTCGCTTCACAAGAAGTGATGAGCACCAGTCCGGTGCCGGAAATACCCACTGCCGAACCGTATCCAAGCAAATCTGCTGCTGATGTGCAGCAGACCAAGTCCAGTTCCAGAGCACCGTCCCCAGAAACCGTTGGGAGGGCGGAGCAACCTCAGCCTACCGGGAAAACAGAGCCATCTCAGCCTCCGGAGATAGTTGAGCTATCCCAAGTTGCTGAGAAAGCGACATCCGCGCAGCTGGCAAGGAAAGCTGAATCCTCCCAACCTTCTGAAGAAGAGAAGTCGCCAGAATTGGCTGAGACCCCTCAGGTTACTGAGACCCCTCAGTTTACTGAATACCCTCAGCTTACGGAGGAAGCGGAGCCACCAAAGATGGCTGAGTCCCTTGAGACGGTTGCAGAAGCAACACCCTCTAAAACACCTGACTCACCGGTGGCGATCCAGCGTGAGCCAGAAGCGATACAGGCGGTAGATGAATACCACGTGGCGTCGCCCGGTTCCGAAGAGTCAGCTATCGATGAACCTGATGAGGCATTTATCCAAGCTCAAGAAGCAGTTTCTGTGGATAGCGGCACAATGGAAGCTGAATCCCTTTCAGGCTCAGATCCAGACGAAATCCAATTGGAACGCGAAACAGTATCTGAGCCTTCATCCCAGATTGAAGCTGATTCTAACCAGAAAGAAGAAGGCGGATTTACAAGCCGGCTCATGGATGCAGCCAGATCTCTTTTCCGGCGCAAAGAACAGACTCCTGTATCGACTGAGGTCCTTCGACCACAACCATCCGATGCTGGCCTCCAAAGGGAGACCACTGAGCAGGCTCAATCGGAATCAACAGCCGAAAAGTCAGTCGATGACGAGCATCCAAGCGAATTGGCTGCTGCTGAAATTGCATTAGAAGAGCCTCTTGCGTCCGAGGATAATTATGAAATCTCCACAGCAGATGCCATAACTGCTGAGGTAGAAGAACCAACTGCGCAGTTAGTTGACGAACCACAAGACAAGATTGTGATGTCAAAACCCGAACCCGAAGAGCAACCGGTTCCAACACCGCTTGCTGACTCTTACAAGGCTCCAGTCCAAGCTAAATTAGTGAAAGATCGTACTCAGGAAAAGCCGGCTGAAATCAGAGTCAAGGACGATCAAGCACCAGTGCGAGAGACCAGCACTGAAACGGATATCAAGGCAAGCCCAGTTCCACATCAAGCCGGTCAAACCTCACCGATTGGGGAACCATATCTAGCGGAAGATAGCAAATCAAAAGGATCTTATGCGACAGAGGGGGAGGATATTCCTGTTGCTCAACGTGAAACCGAACCTGGTCGAACAACGTCAGAAATGTCGATTAAAACAGAGACCGGTTCAGAGCAGTTTTCAGAAGATTCGCCAGCAGTCGCTGCGCCAGATGGAGAGACCTCTGGCATAGAGGATGTCCAGGAGATTGCGACGGGGGATGAACAATCAACCCGCGACCCTGTACCTATGGCGGAGCGGCGTGATGAAGAAGTGGGTTTCGAATCGAATCTGCCGCTGGAACAAGTCTGGCCGGTACAGCGGAAGGAGCCGATCGAAGTCAAAACCGATTCCAAAGCTGATGTGGGTAGCAATGATGCGGAGGAAGCTGACGACATCGGTGATCTGCCGACGTTGATTGTTCAAAGGGATATGGAGGAAGATGTCTCCAGTGAATCGGAACTGCGGTCGGCCCTGGCTAAAGTATCTCCTGGTAAGCCAACAGATTCTTCCATTGAGCTACTACCCCCCCGCAGACCACGCCCGATCATTACTCCTAGGCCGGCGATAGTTGATAAACCTTTCACTCCTGCACATCCAGCCAAGCCCGCTCAGTTGTCGGTCGATAAGTCCCCACCAACCAAGACAACTCCCGATCCCCAGTCAAGGGATCGAGAGAGCGGAGAAATGCAGAAAACACCATTGCAAACAGTGCAATCACCGGTACCTGATACGGTGAAGACTGATATCGGCGAATTACCATCTGACCTTTGGGGGTATCTCGGTGAGACGCCACCTGCGCCGGAGATTCCTCAAGCCCTGGCATCTGGGCCATCTGTCTCCACAACGACGACGGCGATTCAACGAAGTGAAGCGGTGTCACCGGTCGGACCCCATTTAGTGGAGACCACACATTCCACGATGCCCATCAGTCTAGAGGAGGCGCTGCCTTGGATCCAGAGAACCGAATCCGGAGAAGAGACCGGGTCTGGCGAGGATGGGGTGGGTCAAGAACAGCAAGAAGATGAAGAGAGCGCATCGACAGGAGCGGACATTGAGCAGTTAGCTCGCGATATCTTGCCAATAATCAAACGGAAGCTGGCGATCGAATGGGAACGCAATCGAGGCCGGTTCTGATAAAAGGGCGGCGATCTATTTCTGGCCCCCTTTCTACCTAATGGCACATTTGACTTTACAGAATGTATGAGCAAATTGAGACTTAATCGGAGCAAAATGAGCTATGCCGACAGTAACTAGGGAAACGACACGCGGTGGTTTGGAACCCGCAATGATTATTGAGTGCGAAAATAACGGGAGTTCTTTGCGCAGAAAGAGCAGCCCCCGCCAGGTTAAGTGCATGTTTAATCCCTTCGAGTATACGATTAAGAAGTCAAACACCTTCGAACACAAGTTCAGCAATGATCGTAATGTCCCCACAATGGAGTTCAAGAAAGCAGGTGAGAAAACGTTAACCCTGAAGCTATACTTTGATACCTATGAGCTGAATGAGGATGTTAGCCAGAGGACACGCGTACTGTGGGATTTAATGAATAAGGAAGAACAAACCTCGGGCAAGAAAGAACCACCACCAATTGTATTCGAGTGGGGTGTACTGGAATTCTTCGCTGTCATCAAGAGCGTCTCCCAGAAATTCACATTATTCCAGATGAATGGCACACCTGTGCGCGCGGAGGTTGACATTACCCTGAGCCAACATATGGACAGCGACGAGTACAGGGTGATGCCTGGGCAGAATCCCACCTCCGGGGGTGGACCTTTAGAGAGAGTGTGGAGTGTTCAAGCAGGAGACCGCCTCGACCTCATCGCCGCCGAAGTGTATGGCGATTCCTCAAAATGGCGGCTTATCGCCCAGCGGAATGGCTTGGTTAATCCTCATGTGCTTAGGCCAGGACAAAGACTGGCTATCCCTCAAGAGTAGCAGCTATTAAGTAAACGGAAGGAGCAAGAATTCTGCTAGATCATAAAATTGCTCGACAGATAAGGTATTAAATGACACTAAGTCAAGTTTATATTAAGGTGAATGGAGCAGATCTAAAAAATGAGATCCGCGACAAGCTGATGAAGGTCCAGGTTGATCAGCATGCTCACCTCCCAGATATGTTTACTATCACAGTGCATGACCAGCAAGACCGGCAATCTGGTAAATTCCCAATTACAGACGGGGATGACTTTAAGATCGGCGGGTTGGTAAAAATCGAAGCCGATAAGTACGCGGGGGTTACCGAATCTTCTGGGAAAGTCACCCTAATAGAGGGGGAGATTACGGCGTTGGAGCCCAGCTTCGCGAAGTCCATGATTGCGGAGTTGATTATACGCGGGTATGACAAATCGCATCGCGGTTACCGTGAAAAGAAGAGCGCGGCGTTTTTGAACATAAAAGACTCTGATTTGGCCAGTACGATAGCCGGCTCAAGCGGGCTATCACCACAGACTGATGCCACCAAGATCGTGTATGACCACTTGTACCAGAATAACCAGTCAGATCTTGCTTTTTTACAGCAGCGAGCCTGGCGAATAGGTTACGAGTGTTTCGTCGAAGATGGCAAGCTGTACTTTCGAAAACCCACTGTTGGCAGCGAGGTTTGTGAAGTTACCTACGGTAGTGATTTGATGACTTTTCATCCCCGGATGACCATGGGCGAGCAAGTAGCGGAAACAGTCGTAAAGGGATGGGACCCAGCAGCGAAGAAACCAATCGTCGGCCAAGCCAAGAATGGAGAACTATACTCCCAAGTTGGTGAGTCCAAAACCGGTGAGAAGCACGCATCGACGTTTGGTACAAGCAAGCAAGTCTTCGTAGACCACCCAGTAGTATCTCAGGCTGAAGCGGATATCTTAGCCAAAGCACGTATGAACGAGATCAGCGGATCTTTCATCGAGGCAACTGGCTCGGCTTTTCACAAGCCGGAAATTCGGGCCGGTAAAACCGTGAAGATAAGTGGTCTGGGTAAGCGATTCAGCGGTAAATATCTCGTGACCAGTGCCACTCATAGATGGACTAGCGCTGAGCTAACAACGGATTTCACCGTCAGCGGAACACGAACCAACACCTTCATCGATCGACTAACTGGTCAGGATCCAGTGGATCGATGGACCGGCGTGGTTACGGCTCTTGTAACAGATACAAATGATCCCGAGAAATGGGGTCGTGTGAAAGTCAAGTATCCATGGTTGGACGATCAACTGGATAGCTGGTGGGCGAGGATTGCAAGCGTAGGTGCAGGTGGTGACAATAGCGGCTTCATCGCCGTTCCTGAAGTAAATGACGAGGTATTGGTCGCCTTCGAACACGGTGATTTTAACCGGCCATTTGTCCTTGGCGGCCTGTGGAATGGTAAAGATAAACCCCCTGGTGCTACCACCGGGGCTCCCAGTGGAGAAGTGCCGAAGGTGCGATCCTGGAGGTCGCGAACGGGTCACTATATCAACATGTTCGACAATGCTGATAACAAATTGGAGATTGTGACAGCGGGGGGGCATTCTATCACCCTCGACGATAAGAATAAGAAACTTCAGATCATTTCTAATGGGGGAATGAAACTGACTGTTGATGATACCTCTAAAAAAATCCAGATTGATGGTGGTGGTGATATTGTTCTCAACTCGGAAGGAAATATGAACTTCAGTTCTACTGGTGATATGAAACTATCCGCATCAAATCTGACTCTTGATGCCAAGTCGAATCTGAAAATGTCAGGCTTGCAATTGAGCGCTGAAGGAAAGACCCAAGCCCAGTTTAAGGGTTTGACGGTCTCAATTCAGGGTTCGACTCTAACAGAAATTAAGGGTGCGTTGGTAAAGATTAATTAATTGTTGAAAATGCCGAGGAATAAGTAGCTCTATGTCAAAACCAGCGGCAAGGATGGGCGACATGTGCGCCCATGGCGGCTCCATAGTCATGGGATTGCCGACAGTATTAATATGTGGTCAACCCGCGGCAAGGTTGGGGGATATGCACGTCTGCCCAATGGTAACTCCCGGACTCCCACCGATTCCGCACGTGGGCGGACCGATTACGTTAGGCAGTGCAACAGTTTTGATTGGTGGGCAGCCTGCGGCTCGAATGGGCGACATGGCAACTTGCGTTGGACCGCCTGATACTATCGCACTTGGTTGTCCAACAGTTCTGATCGGAGGATAGAGTGATCCTAAGCAGGAGTAGGTGAGGGAAACGAATGAAAAATGACATCGTTGGCAGTGGTTGGGTCTTCCCACCAAAGATCGATGCCCAAGGGGGTCTAGCTCTAACCAATGAGATTTCAGAGCTGGAACAGTCGATCAGCATAATTTTGACGACCTCACCCGGTCAGCGAGTGATGAGGCCGACCTTTGGCTCGAGGCTGCACGAATTGGTCTTTGCCCCAAATAACAGCCAGACAGCGGCAAGGGCCAGGCGATTTGTCGAGGATGCCCTACGCATGTGGGAGCCTCGGATCACCTTGGTCGAGGTTGAAGCACAGCCCGACCCCGATAATGCGGCAAACCTGCTTATTACGATCCAATATGAAGTGAAAGCAACACATGACAGGCGAAGCCTGGTCCATCCTTTCTATCTAATTCCCGAGGAGTAATCGGATTAACCATCTGGATACGGTCTGGACTATCCGGATCGATTTCAAGAACAATGACTAATTATCAGCGGAGGTCCTCATGGCACTATTAGCACCGAAATTAGATGATCGATCATTTCAAGAATTGGTCGACGAGGCAAAGAAGCGTATTCCCCACTATTGTCGGGAGTGGACCGATCACAATGTGAGTGATCCGGGAGTAACCTTAATCGAATTGTTCGCCTGGATGACCGATATAATCCTCTA
>DASRZI010000102.1:0-2756 GCA_035686605.1 Candidatus Zixiibacteriota bacterium | reverse complement strand
TAAATGACTAGATCCCCATTATCAGGTTCACATCTGGAGAGGGGCTGAGAATACTCAGCATATGGTTCGAGGGTACACGCACCCACTTTTCCCCCTTTTTGGAACAGATCAGCCTTATCGTTAAATATTCCCAATAGAGGTAGTGGGGGATAATTGTCGTTTGCCTGTACGGTTCATGTCCCAACGAATGTGAACCGCGCTCCAAACAACTTCGCAACATTACCGATTCCTTAGTTTCAATCGTTTTGCAAAGCTCCCTTAATCCTACCCAAGTTTGGCCCTATCCCTTGAAATCAAACAATGGCCCCACGGTTGGTTGAGCCGAAAAGAGCAGCTGGTCTTGGTACGAGCAGCTAGGCAAGGCGAGAACCAACGCGACCTGACCATCATGCAAATGATGTTGGGCGCCTGCTTGCGGATTTCGGAGGTTGCCGCGCTCAAAGTGTTAGACATTGAAATGAGTGAACGCTCTGGCTGGGTCTGAGTTTGCATGATCAAGGGAATGAAATCTAGAGCAATACTCGCCATGTCATGGTCCATGTACGTAGGGCGTTGCAGACCCAACTGAAGATACTACCAGATGGGGATGAAGAGTATCCATTTCTCGACCGGTCGCCTTGTCCTTACGGCGAGCGGTGTTGTTGCGACGATCACTTTACCCGCTACCCGAATCTCGTTGATGAAATGCAAGCATTTTTCAGGTATATGAGATATCCTGATCGCGTCCCATACTGTCCCGCTCCTGAAATCGAATAACCGGACCAGTATCTGCCGCAAGTTGGTAGTGATTTGATGCAAGACATATGCTGGCGGTTGACGATATCAAGAAATGGCGCGGGTTTTGGGGGGATACGGCTGACCATCAGAGCAACATTGACCATACGAAAACGTCGCCGGTTGGATAAGTCTATGAAAATACGTCTAGGAGAATTGAGATGTCGAAGGCTGGTGATATTTTTGAGAACCCCGTTACAGGTGAATCCGGGTATGTCCGTGTTGGAACCGAAGAAACAAACGGTGAACTGATTGTTTCCGATCTACGCGTCCGTCCCGGCGGCGCTGTGCTGGGCGCGCACATCCATCGCGATGCGGACGAGCGATTCACGGTTCTGACGGGGAAAATCGGGTATATGTTGGGCGGTCAGAATGGAATCCTCCAAGCTGGCGATTCCGCGGATCTTCCACGAGGTATTCCACATGACTGGTGGAACGCAGGGGATGAGGAAGCCAGAGTCATCGTCGAGATAAGACCGGGCACGCGCATGGAACTCATGATCCTGACGATGTTTTGCCTGGCCCGCGAAGGGAAGACCAACAGCAAGGGCATGCCCAATCTGCTGCAGATGGCTTTGATCTCCCAGGAGTTCGAGGATGTCTTTCAGCCTTTGAATCCGCCCGTGTGGGTGCAGCGCATCGTCTTCGGTATCCTTGCTCCCATCGCCCGGCTGCTGGGCTACAAGGCGATTTACCCGCACCATCAAGATGTCAAGCTTGGAACGACGGAAGTGGAGCCTTTGCCGGAAGGTATCATGATTCCAGTGGCGTAAGCCGGCGATGTCGGTTGGACAAGGTGGTGGGACGGCGCACGAGACGAGGCGGCTAAAAATTCTACCTCGAGTGTAATGACATCAAGGACACGATCTCCGTTCTTGGGGTTCACATCCGGTGTGCTGCCCAGAGTACTGGGCTTATTGGTTCTAATCCGTTCGCGCCCATTTTTCCCCCTTGCCGGATCACATCAGCCTCTTTGTTAAATGTTCCTGCCAGAGTTGGTTAGGAATGATCCTGTTTGTCGGCAAGGTTCATGTCCCAAGGGATGCGAACCGTGCTCCAATCAGCTCAAATGCGCACCAGAGTCTCCAGACCTAAGAATTGGTCCAAGAAAACGAGCCTGGATTCTCCTGACGAAGTCTGGGATTAATGCGGGACCTGCTGGCCAATACGCTAGCATCGGCCAGCGCAGTCATGGAATGAGAGAGCAGGTCGAGGCGGACTATTCTACAATTGGTCGTCTTGTACGCGCCGTCGCTGAAAGGAGATCGGGCATGAAAAACATTGGACCTGTTTCCAGAAAATGGCTGGCCGAAGTCGGCATCTACACTGTCGAAGAGTTGAGAACGGCCGGTTCAATCCCCACTTACGAATACTCAAGGAAATGTACCCGGAAAGAGTCAGCCTGAACTTGCTCTGGAGGCTGGAGGCAGCTATTCGTGATATAGATTAGCGCGATTGGACGGAAACAGATAAGGATGAACTCAAAAAGAAGCTGAGGTAACAAGCGTCTACTATGGATCAGCTAAGTGCGGCTGGTCTGGCCGGAAGCTTCTCCTCAAACGTCAGCGATATATTCCTAGATGATTGCCCTCATGGCGCTTTCTCCATAGTCTTTGCGTTGATGGGATTTATCAACCATGATCGAAAGCTCTTCCACTTATTCGTACTAACATCGCGTCCATAAAGAACATAGCCGACTAACTGACCATTTTCATTGTAACCGGCACTCGACCTTGCCTCTGCATAAAACCGGGCTTCAGCAATTGAATACAAATTACTGGGAACGAAATATTCTTGACCTGGAGCAAGTTCCAGGGCGATACAAGCTTTCCAATTGTCAACGGTCACTGGCTCCAAACAAATCTGTGCGTTTTGCAGGTCCAGATTATCGCTGCCGCCCATCATTATAGCCACCCTTTTTGCGCGGCAATGGCACTGGCTGCCGCCCGCGAATCCACGCCGAGCTTGTTGTAAACACTGGT
>DASRZI010000101.1:0-14067 GCA_035686605.1 Candidatus Zixiibacteriota bacterium | reverse complement strand
CTCGGAGATGGTTTTGGAGACCTCCTCAATCACGCCCCCGTCATCCACGAACTTCTGCGTAATCACATCGCCCGTGATGTTGATGAGCGACAGGGCCTCGGTCTTAGCCGCAGCAATGGCACTCGATAGCGCGCCCAACTTGGCCTGCACGTTCAGGCTCAGGTCGGTCTTGTCCGCCTTGAAGAACGCGGTCATCTTCGTGCGGTCACGCTCCGTCATCGCTGCTTCGCGTTCGGCGGGGGTTCCCCCGAGCCAGCCATTCACGTCGATAGGCCCCTGCCCAACGTGGAAATCCGTATAGGCAAGGGTGTGGCCTGGATCCGACAGAAGCCACAATGCAGTGAGGCGGACACGGTACATATCGAACTGCCTCGATGCCTGGGTCAGCCACACGGCCAAGCCTGTCCCGTCGCGGAACTGCGGCTCGTACTGAGCAACCCGGCCCGACAGGAAGCTCAAGTCTCTACGGAAATCCTGATAAAGCCCAAAGGTATTCATCTCACCACCTATTAAGCAAACGCATCAGTAAAGACCCCACCAACCCCATCGAAATCAACGGTCAGGCTCTGTGTGTCGAGGAGGGTTACGTCCGATCCAAAGTCATACCACCCTATCAAAGGGTCCGCAGGGCTGGTTGGTGCGTCTGCGTACAGCACAACATACCTGAACGTAGCCACCGCTCCACCAGAAGCGGAGAGGATAAGATCAGCCAGGACCAGCTTATACGTCCCCGATGTCTGCGCGCTGGAAGTGATGGTCACAGCCCTGGTGGAGAGGTTGGTGTAGGCAATCTCCGTCAGGTTAGCGAGGACTGAATTGGTTGCCACTGGGGCGTTGGCCGCAGCACACAATGCGATTGTCGGGACCGCCGAGGCCGTGTTGGTGAAGTTATGGACCCCGTGGTGGAGGTCTTCGGTGAACTGGTTGAACGGATTAAATATGGCCATTTAATCTTGATCCCTATCTGGTCGTGGGTGGCGTAAGGCTATGGCATCATCTAAACGCGATTTGGGGAAAAGCTGTTGGTGCTTGGGTTCCCAACACTCAGGACAAACCATCAGGTTATTCCACTCTTTCTTTAACTGGCTATGATAATATTTAAAGCCGCACCTATCACAATGTGCGACTGTGCGTCTCTTGGTCATTATCTACGCCCAACAATTGTGACTTGCAAGTTTGCTTTATCGCGTTCTTCAACTGAAGCGTTTTCAAACTTTTCCTTAGCTTTTAGGGTCAAGTGCTCTAGGCGGGGAATATTTAACTGTGGGTCTTTGGCACAAAGCTTTTCCGCCAACCCCGCGCACATTGCCTCGTTCCAGCGGTATGGTACATCAGCATCATCGGTTAAGGTGTCAATATCCTCAAGCTGGCTCAATTTCCAATACACCACGTCATCGGTACTATCGTCCGGTACCGGCCAAAGATATAGAACCGGGGTGTACTGGCGATCAAGAAAGTATGAAGTTGAGAGGCCCGCTGTGGTTTTGCTGGGGTTGAACTGCCATTCATCCAAACTAAGGCGCGTAAGTTCAGTGTCCGCTCCGCTGCGCCTGTACACCGGGGCTACGATGTCAACCGTGCCAGCTGGGAGGGTGTAGCTCTGTGTCCCTGAAACCATGTCTAATGTAACCTGAGAAGTGGCCCAATAGTTCACGCCCTCATTTGCCCATTCAACAAACAAGAGGTTCAGGCTCCGCATGGCCGTGGTCGTTTGGTAATTTGTTAAAACCTGAGCATCCTTGCCACAGCGTTCATACGCCTCAACAAGGATCTGCTCAACGTTAAGCCGCCAAGTCACTGTTCCACTGGTAGCCACAACTAATCACCACCCGCTCGTTTGAGTAACACGTAGATTAGCAACACCAGATGTGTGAGCCGTTATCTGAAGACGTATAGCATTGACGGGAGTGGCATAGACCCCATCTAGAGCAGCAGTTTTCGCAGCAACAACAGAATGATTATAGGCCGTTGCCCCGTCTTCAGTAAATCCAACCGCCTGTAAATCGTCCATCGTATGTTGGACCGTATAAGTCATTACTCCAGCAGGAGCAAAATCTACAGAGAATCCTGTGTTAAAATTTTGGCCCCTATAGTTCAATTGAAACCATTGGCTCTCACACGTACCATTGACACCAAGTTCAATCGCCCCGGTGGACGCCGTACCGATAGACGCCTTGTATAACTTTTTGAAGTTTTTCAAGGCTGTGACCGTAGCCGCCGCCGTTGGACCCACGTCAGTCTCTGTCAGGGCGTTGCCGTAGCGATCTTCTCCAACAAATGTCAAAGTCTCCCCCGACTCATCCCCAGAACTAAATGTGGAAAGATGCTGGGCCTGGGTGAAGTTGATATATCCGTTGGTGCCGATTTCAATGGCACCGGCTGTCGCAGCATCAGGGGTGACAGAGACAACGGTATAGAAGCGCGCAGCACTCAGGACAATGAGCGTGGCGTCGGGGCCCGTGATGGCCTCGGTAATGGGGTAGTTATTGACGTCCGTGCCCACCACCGTAAACGTGCGGCCCGTGTCGTCAGCCGCGCCGTACAAAAGCACATGCACACCCCCCTGGGCCCTGAAGTCGGTCCCCCTGGCCCCGTCGAGGGTCATAGCGGCGGCACTGGTAGGGGTTTGGCTTGCCCCTATGCCGTCTCGGTCGTATCCTGTGGCAAGTGCGCCGTTAAGGAGAAAGTCAAGACGCGTAGCCAGGATGGTATCGGTTAGGGAAATACCGTTTCTATCAAGAGCGTCTGGTGTAAGAGTGATGACCTTAATGCGGGACATCTTTATATCCTCTCGGTAAACGGCGGGGGGCAGGGCCCCCCGCCTATGGGTTAAGCTGCGACGGTCCCTAACTGGAGGCCATAGATATCAACACCAGACGAATCAGAAACATAGCTCTGGATATTGCACATATTGCCGATATCAGCGTTTGCGGCTATTGTCGCGAGGCCGCCGATAATGCTGTTGTGTTCAAAGATGCCTGTTGCGGCAGCATCCAACTCAACCGCTAAGTCACCGGCTGTGGCAGAACGGTTCTGGATATAGTTATGACTAATAACGGCCCGAAGGATCTCATCACAAGAGGCTGGTGTGGTGTTGTCCAAAGCATGTTCGGTAAAGTGACCGTCGATCAGGTTGCCGATCATTACCAGATCGTCACACCCGTCAACCACAACACCAGAGGTAGAACTGGCCGTGTGCAGCGAACGGAATTTGTTGTTGGTAATTTCAACAAATTGCGCGTCGGTGGCAGTAAGATGGGTTGTGAACTGTGCCGTGGCATGAACCACAGTTTCGCAGCTATCAACAATACAGCCGTCAGCCGTGATCGTAAAGCAACTGGTAACGGTATCGTCGGTGGCTTCAAGTACAAACCTGATGTTGGACATAACTGAACTAGCGGCGGTCATAGCAACGGTGCCATCAAACACGCCGACAGTGATAGTTGGCCGGATAGTCCCGTGGCCCAGGCCAATGACCTGAACACCAATTACATCCATTGTGATGTTAGCGGCAAGAGTCTCTACATGACCCGCCTTGACCATAACCATATCGCCCTGGGAGGCGGTGCAGCGGCCGATGGCGTAATCAATCGTGGCAAAGGGCTGGTTTTGGGTGCCTGGGTTGCCGTCAGAACCTAGAACTGAGTGAACCCAAAAGACGTTTCCGCCATACGTATTAAGAACCGGCAGTCCGCGAACTGAGACGCCGCCAGAAAAACCATTGGGATAATTGGAAATGGGCATATGAAAATTCCTTGTTCAAGCGAGAGGTGTTCTCAAGTCACTGGGACCGAACGGAAAAAACTATAGCAGAGACGCTGTGGGTGTGCAATAAAAATCCCCCGGCGAAAGGCCGGGGGAAAAGTTTAAGGTTCAGGGAGAACCTTAAATGGTTAGGCTCCGGGAGAACCAAAAACGCCGCGCCAGTCGGTATGACCGAAGGCATAGCGTTCACGGGTCTTGTAACGAAGATTGCCGGTTTCAAAGTCCCCTTCCATACCCTTCTGCAAGGCGATACGCTGGAAGTACTTGAGACCATCCGGGCAGTCCGTTTTAATGAACCAAGCGTCAGTGTCGGTAAGACGCTGGTTGACGACAAAGCCCTGCGGGCAATAACCGGCAGACTTAATCGCGTTGATGTCGTTGTTAGCCGAGTCCACCCGCAACGAAGATTGCAAGAGTCGTTCAGCAACAAAAACAAGGGCAGGCGGGATAATAAGCTTGAGGCCCGTGGCAGCAAGAGGAATGCCTCGGTCATCTTTAACCTGAGAGATATTAATGAGGATCTGCTCAAGGGAAGTCTCATTAAGATCTGCAGAGGTAGCAAGCTCGTTTGACTGGTTTCCATCCGAAGTAGGATGGTCCGTGGCCAGCAACTCTTTACCATCACCACCAGCATATGCTGAATCGAAGCCGTTATTGAGGATATTGGCTCCGGTGATCTCCTTGGTGTGGTGCATGGACCGCGCGAGCGCCTTAACGTATTTGCGCCCAAGGCTCATGTAGAGATGGTCCTCTTCCGCTTCCTGGGTCAGGGCGAAAGCCAACGCATAGGTCTTATGCGTATAGCGTTTTGTCCAAACTTCGTTTGCGGTGTCATAGGACACGGCCCCGCCTTCAGATTTCTCCGGGGCTTCTCCGAAGCCTTCCATAAGGACGTCTTCCTCAAACGCCTTTTTAGAAGTATTGTGCTCGAAGATCCCCGTGTACTGAGTTGGGAAAGCTTTATAGGAAAGACCGAACAGGGTGTTGAGCCCTTCTTCCAGCCCTTTCGGAAATGATGCTCTTGGCATAGGCATGGTTCAGTGCTCCTATACGCCAGGAGTCGTAGAGTCATCACGCGAGAATTCATGCTCAAAGATCGTTACGAGCACGTTCGCGTGTTCACCATACGCATTTCCTGGAGATTTAAGTATACCGTGGAAACGGAAGGCAGCATTACCTGTACCAACCGTCGCCTCGAACTCGTGGCGTGAAATTCCGGTGGAGGTGTCCCCGGCCCCGGCAACATGGTCGCCCAAGAGACCAACGTCTGCGGCAGCAATAGTGCCCCCGGTCTCTTGCTGAGCAGCGAACACAATGTTCGGGTCATCGTAAACCCAAGCTACAATCTCAGTTGCGACGGTTGAAGCGGGCCAGTATTTGCTGAAAACTTGGTTCCCGGCGGCATCTACATATTGGCACCCGGCAAAAACACCAAGGACACGGTCAGCAGCAGCGGCGGCTTCAATGCCCCCACCGCCAACGAGTTTCACCACGTCGCCTTTAAAGATCCCAGTACCATAGGTACTCGCGATCGTATATTCACTCATGCGAATCGTACCGCCCGACAAATGTCGAACCGGCCAGAATCCGCGTGGAGCATCAGTATTAGCCATCACTCGATCCTTTCGGTTGTGAAGCTATCCATCGTCTTCCATAACCACAGAGGGTCTGGCACCACGATCAATACCTTCTTTTGAGGTTTTGTCTATATCAACCCCACCGGACTGAGCCACTTTATCGAGCGCCTGATTTACGAAACGCTGTTGGTCCTTGGTCTTGCCACGAAAATATCTGTCGCGAGACTGAGCTCGCTCTTCGGGCATTTCGCATAGAATCATGCCTTCCACCCCAACAACCCCTTCAAACTGTCCGTGCGCTATGGTCGGCGCATAAAAGTCTATGGGAACACTGTTAGAGGGCCTAGGAGTCCAACCTTCTCGTAATCTTCGCGCTGTATGCTGTGGCGCGTCTTTCCCCAGAATCGAGGTGGAAACCCAACGCTGACGCATCCCCGGTCTAGCGGGCGGTGCTTCCAAAAGTGCTGTAGGTTCCCATATATCTTCGCGCGAGAGATCCTCGCGATCCAGATGGGCTTCTTCTGCTTCTCGTGACGTGCGCTTTGTTGACATGATCATGTACCTCTATTCTTTTCAACTTCTTTAGCATATTCGGTGAGCTCTTCCTTTGTGCTGAGCCCCAACTCTTGCGCGGTACTTAATTCCTCACGAGTTAGTCTTAGTCTGTTGTCCCCTTTAGGTTTCCCCCCACGACCTCCTGTACTAGCGGCGGCGGGAGAACGACGACGGGGTTCTGCTTTAGTGTATAGCTCAGGAAAACGGACTTGTAAACGGTTATCTAGTTCAATGTAGTAAGAAGGATCATTTTTATCAAAGCCTTCTTGCTCCAATCTCACATCAATTGCTCTTGCCATGGTACTTGCATCTTCATTCCCAGGGGCATTAAACCAACGATTCTTATTCCACCATGTCATAGCTTCAGGAGGCGGAGGGGATGGTTGTCCGGGGGCTGGGGCGTGTTGGCGATCATCCTGGCGTTGGGCCTGTTGGATATTAGATTCGCGGGCCTCCGCCACGCGGGCAGCAGCGCGCATGTCAGCAAGCTTCTCCATAAGGGCGACTTGTTGGTTTGTGTCACCTTCTTCGGTAGCAGTCACCAATCTGGACCTGACCTCTTCATAGGTAGTCTTAAAGTCTTGGATCTGTTTTTCGGTAACGCCTGTCTCCAACTTATTTAGACGATCAGAAATGTCCGTTGTGGCGGCTTCCGCCGCCGCTGCGCGCCGAAGCGCGTCATTCCTATCTCTGGTGAGTTGGTCAATGCGCTGTTGGAACCGGGTGTCCTTAGCTTTTGGCCCTGGCTTATCTTCAGCTACGCCTTGTTTGCCGTCTCCGTCATCGTCATCGTCATCGATAATTGATAAGAAGTCTTCTGGTTCGGTGCCTTCGTCAGGCTCTTTATCGACGGAGGAGGTGAGGTCCTTGGCTAGGGCCTCGGTATCGTTTTCTTCCCATGCATCGGTCATGCCGCTTGCTCCTTATCGTCAACCAACTCCCAGTCCTCGGCGAGCATATCGGTCTGGCTGCAAAGCCAGGGGACCACCATATCGTCGGCAGTCTTCATGTCGACATGTCCATGATAATTAATTTCAGTGCCTTCGGAGTAGATCCCCAAAAGCGGTGGGCGGTTGACTTTGAAGGTTGAACCTGGAACCAAGAAAATAAACATCCCCTTACCATTCCAACCTTCGCGGGCGACACGGTGGCCCATCTTAAGCGCGTTCAATGCGTTGCTGAAATCCATTGTCTGTACTTCCTTTCTGCGCGAATGTCGCGGGTTAACTGTAGACCTTAATCATGGACGGGTCATCAACAACAGCAATTACTTCGTCATCGTTAATGAAGCGGTACTCTTCGCCTTCAATGTCCATCTTAAATTGGGTGAACTTAGGTACGATAACCCAGTCACCTACCTTACACCACGGGCCAAGAGGCCACGGGGTACCTGTGTCTCGGTCACAGTAACAATAAGGACCAAGAGCAACTATCTGGGCACAAATTTCAAGCCAGCTTTCAACGTCTTTGACGCTGTCTGGCAAAATGATCCCGCCGGAAGTTACTTCCTTGGGGGCTCGCTTCTTAATAAGGATTTTATACCCTCTGGGGCTTGGAAGTTTATTCGTCATTGTCTTCCTCACTTTCTGCGATGGCCTCATCAAGCAAGACCTCGAGATGTTTGTAGGCTTTCACTTGTCCAATGGTAAACCTGTAGTCTTCGAAATTCTGACATCTCCCTTCAAGGATGTGGAAAGATAAATCCCCCTTAGCCTCGGCCAAGAGCCTCTTAGCTCGCCGGACGAATACCTCGGGGATCATTTCTTTGGCTTTTTCTTAGGCTTTGGTTTGGGTGGAAAGGCAACGGGCTTGAGGCCCGGCTTCAACCCTTTGGGAAAACTCTGCCGCCCCATAGTCATCACTTTACTCCGTGGGTCTGTTCGCCAGCAATTATGGCGAGGGTTTCACTGAACTTCTTGTCCAGTGTCTTTGCCGCGTGGGCAAATTCTCGTGGGGAAATATCCTTCGTGTGGATGCCACGTCGGTTAAGCCAGCTCTTGGCGGCGCGTATTTCAGCGGCGGTTAGTTTTTTCGCCATAGCTAATACTCATTTGGCAATATTTGTTTAAGATAATCATCTAACTCAGGTGTAACCTCATTAAACCTAGGATGAACTGAATCTGTGTTATAGGTTGAATAATCAAAATAATCTTTTTCAGCCATTCTCTTTAAAGCTGACCGCCTTGGAATATTGTATAGTTCAGTAGGAGACGGGCTATATGGCGGCCCGTAGGCTCCAGGAGACATACCTTTAGCCGTATCCTTAAGAAAATTTTGCCCGTTTACTTCTAAAAATTTAAGCATCCAAGTAAGGTCTTTTCTGTCTATCTTTGGAGAAGAAAGCATATCCAGGGTTATTGCTTCCTGCTCAGGAAGACCAGGGTATTCGTTTTTATTCATAACAATGCTGTCGTGATTTTTCATACTTGGGTATATTTTACTGAAATCATCCCAAACATCAAGATCAGGATCAGAAAAAGTAGTGTCATTGGGGTGCGAGTGTAGCGTGTAGTTGGGATGATCCCGATAATTATCATCCCAAAAACCATTCTTCACGGGCTGCCTTGCTGCCCACTCATTTAGACCAATAAATTCTATAGAATCTTCGTTTCCGACTAACTGAGCATGGTCACGCTTGTTAAAGGGCTGACCGGGACCATACCCTCCCCATTCAATATTAGGATCAATGGACACTCTTCTGGAAGTGTTTTTAATTGCCCCCGAGGCCCCCCTAGAAAGCTCAAATAAAAACTTGAGCTTTTTAAACTCAGCCTCAGCTTCATCAGAGCCAGCGGTGGCGGTGACCGTGCCCGCCGCCGTGGCGGGGGCGTACTTCTTGGCTAGATGGGAGGCTTCGCGGGCGGCCTCAGGGATGTTCTTAAATGCCTGCTCTTCCAAATTGTCTTTCCATATGGATTCAGCAACCTTAAGACCCTTTCCACCCAACTTAAGAAAAGGCATCGCTAGAAGAGCCATTTCAGCGGCAGAGTCTAAACTAGAATGAATGGTGTTGCCAGCGGCATCCAAATAACGACCTTCTTTAAGGGAATTGCTCAAACGATCACGTATGCCGGGGTCTGAAGCCGTATTCACGGTGGCGCGGCCAAAGTTTTCTAGGACCTTTTGGGGGCCTCCGGTGAAGGACTTTACGGCGAAGTTGTAGGTGCTGTCAATATTAGACTTTACCCTGGGGTCGACGCGGCGGTACTCGGGGTAGCCATGAGTTTGGGAGCCCTGTTTGCGTTCTTCTGAGTTGGGAGAAGAACGCTGACGCGCTATCTCCTGGGCCGCTAGGCGATAGAACAGTTTGCGCTCGTCTTCATTCCTTGGTGGCATTGGACGGGCTCGGTGCATTTGCTGTGGCGTGGGCCTTGGCCATGGTGGTGATGCGGGTGGCCTCTATCTGGGCGTGGGCCTTTTCTTGGGCGATCTGGATATCTGCGTCGGCCTTGGCCCACATAGCTTCAATCTCTTGCTGGAGTTTTTCCTTGTTGGCAGCGGAGGCCATCTGGGCCTGCATCATGTCGGCCTTGGACTTGGCTTGAATTTTGATCTGTTCCATTTGCATGTCCATCTGGGCCTCAGCCTGTTTAATCTGGGCATCGATCTGGGCCTCTTGCTGTCGGAGCTGAAGGGATATCTGGGCCTCTTGCTGCTTACGCTGCTGCTCGGCCTGGGCCTTCATCTGCTGTACTTCTATGTCAGCCTGGGCCTTCATTTTGGTGGCCTCGATGTCAGCTTGGATCTGCTCCTTAGTGGGGCCCTTGTCCTGTTGATCGGGTTGCTGGCCCGTTTGGTCAGGCATCGGGGGCAGGGGCGGTCCTAACTGACCTTGCTGACCCTGGTTTATCATGATGGCGGCGGCGGAGCTGACCTTGGCGTCGGTTTCTGGATCTATCTCCTCTGCTTTGGAGTCAGGTTCGTGGAAATTGGGCAGTGTCGGGAGGGGGGCTCCCAGTTGACTCTGTACCTGTACCCTGTAAAGATGAGCCATGTGCTCCGAACGGTGACCAAGGAACGGCTGCATCAACATAAGCTGGCCTTGAGGCGGTAAGCGAACAAACCAGTCGTCCAACACCTTCATATGCGAGATATGGTCCTGGTCTTCGTACACACGGGCGGGTTTTCCCATCAAAATAGCCACATTCTCCGTGACAGCGTCCATCCGGGGGACTTTTGTCGGGTCAATGAGTATTTCGTCCCAGTTTGGAACGCGCATTGCCTCGTACATGGCCCGGAGGGCCGCAAACGTATTGTGGTACTGAGGGTAAGCCGTCGCGAGTTGCAATGAGGCCTGAGCGATCGCGATGCGCTGGGTCGAACTGAAGGTTGCCGGGTCTGAAACAGGAATGACGTCAATATTGTCGCTAAAATCAGCCCGCAGGATGTATTGGTCAGCTTGGGCCATCTTGTAGGGGTATTTATCCGGCAGATACATCCCGTTGAGTTTAGCAATGACCTTAAATTCTTGTTTTTGGCTATTGTGAAGTCTTTTGTGGATTGCGGAGAACACCCGCGCATTTTCTTCAAGCAGCGCAAGGGTTGTACCGACCGGGGTGTTCTGGTTGGCGTCACTGATGTTGAGGTTGGCGGCATTTGCGAACTTTTTGGCCACTTCAACGACGTATTGAAGCAAAAGAAGCATCGTTTGACTCGGCTCCTTGAAGGGGAGAGCCATAATTGCCTTGTTTACGTCATCGACAGCCGCGTCAATGTCTACAAACTCGCCGGGGGCAATTTCGATCTCTCCACCCTTTACCCGCCCACGAAGTTTAAATCCGCCTTGCATGTTCGCATAGGCAGCAGAGTCAAGAAGAGCGCGTAAGGCTCCTGTCGCAGCCTTACCCAAACCGCCAATAATGTGATACAGACCCTGGCCATAGAAACCAAGGCCCGGAAGAAACTTATATGACGTATGCCAGACGTTCTTTTTATATCGGGTATCACCTTCATCCCAGTTACGACGAATAGCGATCACTGTCTGTGTTTCTTTATGGATGGTTACGATGAAAGGTTTATCTGGTTCCCCATCCTTGGACTCAATATCCAGGTATCTGTACTGCTCCAACAACGTGATTGGGGCGTCAGTGACATCCGAAGACGGTTCAGTGCCCTCTACTTCGTGGACAGCCTCGTGATGTTCGTCAGAAAGAGGTTCTTGATTTGGGTCTATAGGTAAATAGAACTTATTATAGACATATTCTGAAAAATCCTGTTTTGAGGGGGTGAGTATTTCGGTTGCGCGCTCGGCAGTGGCTAGGGATGTGGCGTCATAGTTTACCACAAGGTCTTCTGCATGAACAAATCGGCTGGTGATTCGGCCTAGGCGCTCATCTTTCCAGCTTTTCTTGAAACAGTGGCCCACGAGAGGCAGATGGAAGAGCATTTGGTCCAGATCAGGGAAGTACTCTTCCATTTCCTCTGTAATCTGGTAGTTCATATAATTCGAAACACGAGCGGCCTGCTCAAGCAGTTCACGGGTCGGTTCTCCTACGACCGTAGCCCCCACGGGTCCGCTGGGCGGGAAGAGCTCACCTATCGCCCGCGCCTGGAACTCTGTGGCCGCTTCCGCGATAACGGGGTGGTTCAATTCTGTGAGATGACGCCTGCCCCGTTCTGACTGCTTCTCATCCCCAGCGTGTTCTTCTGGGGCCATGGACTTAAGACCCTGCTCATAGACCCGAAACCATTCGGCTCGACTGGTATTATCATTTGTAAAGTCTTCCAGAACTTCGGAGCCAAGGGTGGTGAGAACATCGAGGGTGAGGGTTGGGGCTAAATTATCATCCCATTCTAAGGTTGCGAGCTCGTCGCTGTCGTCGCTGGGGTCTTCCCCTATAACTATGCCACCATCATCGGTGGGATGGATGTCCGGGTCTTCGTCAATGGCCGTATAGATATCAGCCATAGACGGCACCCCTTGGAATTATGGAAACAACATTTTGAGATAGGGGATCGTCACGTTCTACAGGCTCAACATCATAGGTATCATCACCAAGTGGGACTGCAAACCACATTGAGTGAAGTCGGATAAGAGCTTGTGTCACCGTGTCCATCACATCTGCACCATCACCAGCCGGAAAAATAGCACAATGGTCGATCACTTCTTGCGCCCATCGCCGGTCAGGGTACCACACGATGCCAGACTCAAACAAGGGGCTTGCTGCATGAGCCCTTGCGACCTTGTCCCTATCCGGGGAATAAGTGATAACTGGGACGTTCGCTTGGCGAAGATCCTGTATGAGCGATTGGCCGGACGCCTTCTTCTCAATGAGAACAGCATCAGGCTGCCACGTCTTGTACGTCTCCTGGGCTTTACGTCGCAGATCGGGGTAGGCAACACGATCGCGGTAATAGTCAATGAGGAGCACATTATATCGTCCGTTGCGCGCGAAGACCGCCCATGTCGTGCAGGCGCTGAAAGAGGCCGTGTCCTTTTCTGAGAACGCCGTGTCCCAAGACTGAAGAACATAGATGTACGGGGGGTAGGTATCCGTTGGCCACTTCTGCCACCATGCGGCCTTGATAATCCCGCCGCCCTTGGGGGCCGGGCGCTGTTGAAGTTGTCCCGCGGACGCATAGGTGCCGAGGGTGGTTTTAAGGCTGTTGAGAATTTTTAGGGGGATGCGCTCGGGCCACAACAGTTCGTCTTCCTCGGTGCGGGGGTCATTCTGATGGGTTGCCGTGGGGAGGGTCGTGTGGAATGGAAAGGGGTGGTTTTGTTCATACTCTGCCGGAACACAAAGATGTGTCCACTCGGTACCGTCTTCCTCGGCTCTGCGGAGGATATGCCCTGTGAGATCAGATTGATGAACGCGCTGCATGATGACCACAAAGGCACCCGTGCGGGGGTCATTGAGACGAGTTTGAAGAGTAGAATCCCACCATTCAATTACTGAGGTTCTCACCGTGTCGGATTCAGCCTCGTTTACGTTGTGGGGATCATCTACCACTATGATATCACCACCTTCACCGGTGATGCCCCCGCCCACGGAGGATGCAATGCGATGCCCGTTGTGAGTATTCTCAAACCGGGACTTTACGTTCTGGTCGCCACTGAGTTGGAAGCGGTTTGACCAGTTTTGTTGATACCATGGGGAATTGATGAGACGTCGGCATTTGACACTGTCACGAATGGAGAGGGAGGAGGCGTAGGATGCGTAAAGGAATTGGAGGTGGGGTTTGTGGATCCATGCCCAGGTCAGGAAGGCCACTGAGCACGTTATGGACTTCATATGCCTGGGGGGGATGTTTATGATAAGTCGTCGGATGTCGCCGTTGACTACCGCCTCGAGGTGCTCGCAGATGGACTGGATGTGCCAGTTGTCGTAATAGGTTCTGCCGGGTTCGAGTGTGGGCCAAGCCTGGATAATGTATTCGTGCATGGACTTTTCCGCCAGGACGCGGTCGATGTCCTGGATGGATACTTCATCCTGAAGGGAGGAGAGGATGTCGGTTGTGGTCAATAGGATGAGCCTTTTGAACGGTCAAGATCAAAGAGGGGGAAGAAGTCCTTGTTGGCGTCGAATAGCATTATGTTTTCGGCACCGTTCTCCGTGGTATTGAAACCCGTGGGGGCCTTGGGCATTGACTTAATGTCTCTGGAATAGTTTTCTATAATATCCCAATCGCCATCGTCCATACTGTGAAGGATTTTAGAGCGGTGGTAATCTTTGAGTTTTTCAAATTCTCGGAGTGGGTCTTTGGATACGTCGAAGCCTTGTTGTTTGGCGGCTTGGCGTTCCAATAGGCCCTCGGTGACGGTGTCGAACAGGGAGTGACGGTCCTCGGGGCTGGTATAATCAAAGATGTCGCCGCGCCCTAGTCCGGGGATAATGCGCTGGCCGTTTTCAATACCATATTGCCCCCCGTTCCAATTATTGGCGAAGTCTAGGTCAGTGGAAAAGCTGGTGAAGGGATAGTTCCGGTGCTCCCAGGATGGAAAGGAATCGCCGGTGGCGCTGTGAAACAGTAGTTGGGGCTCTTTAGATGGGGTGGTGAGTATATTTGGTTCTTTACGGAGAAGGTCGTCTAGATAGGGGCGGGCGGATTTGAGAAGGCGGTCCAGGGGATGGGCCTCGGGTTGGGTGGGGTCGGCTAGTAGGGTGGAGGCTCCGGCGGCTGTCGCGGTTGCTGCGGTGAGGGGGGCGGGGGAGGCCAATAAGTCGCG